>QAMX01000162.1 GCA_003149835.1 Clostridiales bacterium | reverse complement strand
GGCTGATTGGCCCGGTAGTACAGTTTCAGCGTCAGGCTGGCGCTGTCAAACGCAATCTCCGTCACGCTGCCCGCAACCGACGCGTCATAGGCAAAGCCTTCAACCGTTTTCACATACGGGGCGGCAAGCTTCGTCTCGCCGTATTTGATGACGCCGCCCTCGTCGGGGTAGCTTGTCAGGTTCTGTTCATACGCTCC
This sequence comes from Clostridiales bacterium, assembly GCA_003149835.1. Lineage (GTDB taxonomy): Bacteria > Bacillota > Clostridia > Oscillospirales > QAMX01 > QAMX01. The sequence goes on along the minus strand of QAMX01000162.1, from coordinate 8,913 downwards.
GGTGTTGTAGCCCGTCTCAAACCAGTGCTCGACTGTGAAATTCTTTTGCAGCAGCTTGTTTTCCACGCCGTTGGCCGGAACCGTAGAGTTCTTGACTTCGCCGTAAACGACGTCGAAGGTGTAGGAAGCCGCCTGGCTCTGATCGTAACCCGCGGCGACCGTTTCCGTCAGCGTGAAGCTGTGGCCGCTCGGGATCCCCGTGAAGCTGACCTGCGTTTCGCCGCCGCTGAGCGTCACGGTTTTCGACCAGCTGCCGCTCGTCAGCGTGAACGCCGTCCCGTCGAGAGAAACGCTGTTTTCGCCGAGTTTGGCAAAGCTGAGGCTGCCGAGGTAGCCCTTAACGGTCGGGACTTTGAGGTTTGTCGAATACAGCGTCGGCTGCAACTGGCCGTTCACGGTCAGCATATAAGTCAGCGATGTGGTCTTGTTGGCGGCGTAAGCCGTTTCCGCCGTAAAGCCCTCCGCCTTGGTATCCAGCGTGACCGAGTAGGTCATCGTATAGGTGTACCAGCCGCCGACCGGGCCGGTGCGGGAGATATCATTTTTCAAATCCCAAATCAGGGTATCGGTATCGGTATTGAACTTGCGGACCGCGTCGCTGTCGGCCGCCGTGGCGTTGGTCACTCTGGCAACCGACGCGTTGGCGCCGAAATCGATATAATCGCCCATCGGATCGGTAAGGATCCACGCCTGCGCCTGGTTGACGATGATCTGCGCGATGCTCTGCAAGCCGCTGAAAATATCGTCGCCCGCGGCGATGCTCTGCGTCGCAAAGGAGCTCAGCCACGCGTCGATGCTCTGGCCGTTGACGGTTTTGCCGTTGATATCGCTGCTTTTATAGGAAACGGTGTACAGCTTGGCGCCCTTGTCCTTGATCTGCTTGGGGAGGTTGTCGCCGTGCCGGACATGATTATTGCCTACGTTTCTTGTTTGGGTGCAGTAGATGTCATGGTAATCGTCGTGCTCAGCTTCGTTGCCGCCGCCCCGGCTGCCGGAGATAAAATTAACGTCGCTGGGCTGTCCGTCTACATGGTACGTCGGTACGCCGTCGGTCATCATGACGACATACTTGTTCCCGATCGCAGAGACGAGCGTCTCGCTCAGGAGGTTGTTGGCGAGGCGGAGGCCGGCCTCGATATTCGTGCCGCCGCCGTCCGTCGTTCTCTCACCGCCGTGCGGGCCGGTATAGGTGTTTATCGTCGTCCCCGTCTGGTGATTATGTTTCTTGGCCTGCTTGTCATTTTGCGCCGTATAATCGCAACCCTCATAAGTGCATTGATAATGGCCGCCCAAATAACCGTCGCCGAGATAGCCGTCTGTCCACTCCATGAAATTCTCATAGACGGCTTCCTCATGCGTATGTGTGCCGGTCGTGTTGCAGGCGCCGTTGCCGGAACGGTAGGCAAAACCATTTTGAACCGCGTCAATTCCGTTGTTGACGGCGGTCAAGTTGCCGTTTGCATCCGTCCAGTAGAGGGTGGTTTTGCCGTTAGAGCCAAACTCGACGACCGCGACATAGCGCAGCCCGTCGCCCGCCTCCTTGACGAACTCCGCGACAAAGTTTTTCGCCGCCGTCTTGGCGTTCGCCATATCGGTGCTGCTCATGCTGTTCGAAGCGTCCAGCACAAGAACGACCGCCGCGTCCTTGGACACGACCTGCGTCTGGACGTCCTCCTTGGTTTTTGCTGTGAGAGTAATCTCAAAGGTATTCTCTCCGGTCTGCTCGATCGTCTTGGCGTGCTGGACCTTTCCGTCAGCGGTGGTCTGCCATTCGCCGTTGGAGACGATCTGGTTTTTCCCCGTCGGTTCTCCTGCCGCAATGATGCCGCCGGTCAAAACCGGGGTCAGCACCATAACGACCGCGAGGAAAAACGAAAGCGTACGCTTCCAGGGGGTGTTCAAATTCTTCATTGCCAACGTCCTTTCTTTTCGCTTTGCTTGATATCGCTCTGACAAAGGACGAATTTTGGCTGCCGGACTGCCGTCGCCTTTCGGCCTTAGGCTCCTGAGCTTTGCGTCCCGCAGTTTCCCGCGGTTTGCCGTTTCAGTATTCGACTGTCATTGAAACGTTTTGATGTCTGCGGTGTTTTTTTTGCTACTCTTCCTTGATACTGCTTTCGTCGAGCGCGCTGTCGATCAGTTTCAGCAGCTCCAGCGCGCTTCGGAACCGCTGCGTCTTGTTTTTCTCCGCCCAGACGACGGAGCCCTGCCACGTTGCGTTTTGCCGGTACTGTACATGAACCACAAAAGTAGCCTTGTCGCCCCGCTGGCTTGTGACCTCGTTTTCGCTCATAAGCTTTGTTCTCTCCCTTACGGCCGGCCGCGGCGTTTTTTCCTCCTGCTTTCTGCCGAACGTCCTGCTCTCTGTGGATGCCTGCGGATACCGCGTCTCGTCAAAGATTCCGTCCGCTCTGAGCAGCAGCTCTCCAATCTCCGAAAAACAGACCGGCTCGCCCGCGTAACAGTGATACAGTCTGTAACTCACGCCGTTTTCCGCGCCGTCAACACAGATACAAAGGATATTCGGCGCAACCCTTCCTATCCTTCTCTGTATCAAGCTCTCATCACCTCTCACGCGCCGTTTCATATCGTATGATACAATTATACTACGCGCGCCGTTACACGAGCGTTACATAAACGCATTACAACACGAGAAACATATGCCAATTTTGACCTTTTGATGTAATTTATTCCATCACCATCTGACGGTCCCGATCGTCTTGCCCTCGCTGGGGCCGGACGCTGAAATCATCTTAAAGCGCATACGCACGCCGCGCGGACGGCAGTTTTCCCGGAAAATCCGCTCGACGCGCGTCGAAACGATCGAGCAGTTCTCCTGGCTGATGCCGATCAGCAGCACCAGAAAACGCCCCGGCGACAGGCAGGTGTACATGTCGCCGCGGCGCAGCGCGCCTTTGAGCGAAGCGGAAGCCGCGTCCGAAGCGGCGCGGAGCTTGTCTCCCTCCTCCAGCGGCCGGCCGGAAAGGTCGGTCAGCGTACAGAGCATCAGGTAGACCGACTGCCCGCTCCGCTCGACGATGCGGATCACATAGCGGTAGCTCTCGGTAAACGTCAGGTAGTCGCAGAAAAACGCGCCGCGGGTTTCGCCCTCTTCGTCGAGGAGCTTTTTGACGCTGTCGATCGAGACGTCGTGATCCGGGATCTGCTCGGCGATTCTGGCGTGCAGCGCGATCATCTGGTCGCTGGGCTTTAAGCCCAGCTCCGTGTAATACGTATCCGTCACCGATTCAAACGCCGCGAGCGCCTCTCTTGGGCGGCGCAGATCGATCAGGGCGGCAATGCGCATCAGGTGCAGGCTCTCGTCATACGGATAGATCGCGCTCGCCGTCGTGGAGATCGCATAGATCTTTTCCAAATCGCCGGCCGTTCGCAGAGCCGCCGCCGCGTCTTCGATACAGCCGAGATAGAGGTTTTTCAGGCGCGCCGACTCGACCGCAACCCAGTCCTCGGCGAGAAAATTGGGCAAAAGCTCGCCCTTATAGAGTTCCAGCGCGTCGAGGCGGTGATTCAGCGCCGTCTCCGCGTCGCCCGCGGCCGCGGCCGCCGCGGCTTCATCGAGCAGCGCCTCAAAACGGCGGACGTCCGTATCGACCGGGATCTCCCCGTTCCAGCCGCACATGCCGTTTTTGCTGGTGATATACGTCTCATCCGGCAGCCCCGACGAAACCAGCAGTTTCCGGAGCCGGTGCAGCGTTACTCGAAACGTGTTCGACGGATCCCCGCATTCGTCGTCGCTGTACAGCATGTCGTACAGCTCTTCCTTATGAAAAGATTTTCCCTGATAAAAAATTAAAAATTGCAGCAGGCCGACCACGCGGCTGCCCCGATTTTGCCACAGCATCAACGGTTTTCCGTTCATCTGCATGGAAAAACCGCCGAACATCGCGGCCGCCAGCGCCGTATCCTCCATAAAAATCTCTCCCGTCATGGAAACATTCAAATTATCTCATTTATATTATACAAGATGAAATTTATAAACGCAACCCTCCTTTTCTGTCTTTTTTGAAAATTCTATCCTCTCCGGCGCAGCCGCCGGTAAACGCTTTTTTTCGCCTTGCCGGGCGAATGCCCATGGCGTCAAAACGCAAAAAAAGCGCCTCCGAAAAACGTCGTTTCCCGGAAGCGCCTTCTGTTGTGTTTGCCAAAGCCACGCGCGCGACGCGCCTTACAGCGCCGCTTTCGCCGCGGCGACCAGCTGGGCGAAGCCCGCCGGATCGCTGTGCGCCATGTCCGCGAGGACCTTGCGGTTCAGCGTGATGCCGGCTTTTTTCAGGCCGTTGATAAAGCGGGAGTAGTTGATATCGTTGGCCTTGCAGCCCGCGGAAATCCGCGTGATCCAGAGGCGGCGGAAGTCGCGCTTTTTCAGGCGGCGGCTGATGTAAGCGTATTTCAGCGATTTCATGACCGCCTGGTTCGCCATCTTGAAATGCTTGGATTTGGCGCCCCAGTAGCCCTTCGCGAGTCTCAGGGTCTTGTTTCTTCTCTTGCGGGTCATCATCGCGCCCTTAATTCTTGCCATATCTGTTCAATCCTTTCAATAACCTCAAATTGTGCCGCCGGTTCTTACGCGTAGGGGAGCATTTTCTTGACGGCGGGCGCGTTGGACTCCGACGCATACGCCTGCTTGCGCAGCGATCTCTTTTTCTTGGTGCTCTTATGGGTGAGGATATGGTTTCTGAGCGCCTGCTTGCGCTTCACCTTACCGGTCTTTGTAAACGAAAACCGTTTTTTCGCGCTGGAACGAGATTTTAACTTGGGCATAATTGTTGACTCCTTTCATATGTCAAGCAAGGTTCGGACAAAAAATCGCCTGCGCCCGACGCCGAAACGCAGCGGGCGGCATTTTTGTTCTGTTTGCCTTTTCAGCCGTTATTTCCCGGATTTGGAATTGATGATCAGGCTCATCTGCCGCCCTTCGAGCTTCGGGGGCTTTTCGACGCTGCCGAATTCCTCGCAGTCGGCGGCAAAGCGTTTGAGCAGCGCGGCGCCGAGATCCGTATGCGTCATCTCGCGGCCGCGGAAGCGAATCGAGGCCTTGACCTTGTCGCCGTCGCTTAAAAACTTCTGCGCGCCGCGCAGCTTGAAATCATAGTCGTGCGCGCCGATGCCGACGGACAGCTTAACCTCTTTGATCTCGACGATGTTCTGGTTTTTCCTCGTCTCGCGCAGCTTTTTCGACTGCTCGAACTTGAACTTGCCGTAATCCATAATCTTGCACACCGGCGGAACCGCCCCCGGCGCAATCTTGACGAGGTCCAGCCCGGCGTTACGAGCCGCCGCCTGCGCCACAGCGTTGGTGACGACGCCCTTCTGCTCTCCGTTTTCGTCGATGAGACGGACGGACGGGTCGCGGATCTCCGCGTTGATCATATGCTCGTTTTTCGGGATATGAAACACCTCCAAAAATTTTCCCGCTCCCCGCCGGCCCCATGACAAAGGCGAAAAAACGGCGGGGCATACGCGCGCCCCGCCAAAGAAAACGACTCAAAATACAAAGGAGGTCTGAAACATCCTGTTCAAGCGTTTATCGTATCGACCGCCGTCGCGCTGAGCTCCGGGGTGAGGGCGGGAAGCACCTACTTTATTGCTTAAACAGTATAACACAATCGGCCAACGTTGTCAAGCGTTTTTGCGCCGATTTTTTTGCCGTCCTGCCGGGCGCTATGGGAAACAGGCTTGTGCGCGCGCCCATTCCGCGCCGGAAGGCAAAGCATCCGTTGACGCTCCTCACAGCTCAAACAGCGAGAACTGGCTGCTCGCAGGGATATCGCCGAAGGCGCCGGCCATGCGCAGCGCGTCGACCACGGCGAGAGAGCAGTGCCGGCAGCGCGCCATAAATTCCTCGACGGAGGAAAACGGCTCTTTTTTTCGCTCCTCGGCGATCTCGGCGGCGGCGATGTCGCCGAGGCCGGGCACCGCGCGGAACGGCAGCCGCAGCGCGTTTTCTTCCTTATATATTTTGAAATACGCCGGCTCCGAGTCGTAGATATCGACGGGCAGGAAGTGGAAGCCGCGCAGATAGTATTCGTGCACGATTTCCAGCGTGCGCCGCAGCTCCTTGTCGTTCTGCGTCATTTTAAACGACGGGATCTGGTTGATCTCGGCGAGCTTGCGTTTGACGGCCTCGTCGCCGCCGAGCATGGCCTCGCCGTCGAGCGCGACGGCCTTGATCGAGAAAAACGACCCGTAATAGGCGAGCGGATGATAGACCTTGTACCAGGCGATGCGGATCGCCATGAGCACGTAGGCCGTCGCGTGCGCCTTGGGGAACAGGTAGCTGATCAGGTTACAGGAATCCAGATACCACTGCGGGACGCCGTGGGCGAGCATTTCCTTTTCCCATTCGGCGGTGAGCTTTTTGCCGTCGGGCTGGCGCTTGGGCTTTCTGACCTTTTCCATGATCGTAAACGCCAGCTTCGGCTCCATGCCGACGCTGATGAGGTAGTTCATGATATCGTCGCGGCAGCAGATGCACTCGGAGAGCTTCATGCCCTTTTCCTTGATGAGCATTTCGGCGTTGCCGAGCCAGACGTCGGTGCCGTGCGAGATGCCGGAAATGCGGATCAGGTCGGCGACGTTTCTCGGCTGCGTGTCGTCGAGCATGGCGCGGACGAAGCCGGTGCCGAATTCCGGGATGCCCAGAGCGCCGTTCTTGCCGGTGATCTCGTCGCCCTCGATGCCGAGCGGCTCCGGGGTCGTGAAGATGTCGAGCGCGCCGCGGTCGTCGAGCGGAATCTCGGTAAACGGGACGCCGGTGTTGTCTTCCAGATAGCGCAGCACGGTCGGGTCGTCCTTGCCCAGAAGGTCGAATTTGAGCAGGTTGGTGTCGATGGAATGGTAATCGACATGGGTGATGACCGTGTCGGCGTCGGTTTTGTCGGCCGGATGACAGACCGGACAGAATTCATAGATCTCCTTGCCCTTGGGCACGACGATCAGGCCGCCGGGGTGCTGGCCGGTCGTGCGCTTGACGCCGACGCAGCCGGCGGCGAGGCGCGCTTCGTCGGTTTTGGTAAACTGCTTTCCGGTCTTTTCCTCATAGCTCTTGACATAGCCGTAGGCCGTGGCCTGCGCGACGGTCGAAATCGTCCCGGCGCGGAAAACGTTCTGCTCGCCGAAGAGCTCGATGGTGTGTTTATGCGCCATCGCCTGATATTCGCTGGAAAAGTTCAAATCGATATCCGGGTCCTTGTCGCCGTCGAAGCCCAGAAAGGTCGCAAACGGGATGGCGTAGCCGTCCTTGACCATGCGCGTCCCGCATTTGGGACAGTCCTTGTCCTCCATATCCACGCCGCAGTCGTCGTATTCGGGGTGAAACTCCGAAAAGCGGCAGGATGGGCAGCGGTAGTGCGGCGGCAGCGCGTTGACCTCGGTGATGCCGGAGAAAAAGGCGACGATGCTCGAGCCGACCGAGCCCCGCGAGCCGACGACATAGCCGTTTTCCTCGCTGCGCGCGATCAGCTTCTGCGCGAACATGTACATGACGTCGAAGCCGTGGCCGATGATGGCGTCGAGCTCGCGCTGAACCAGGCTCTCGACGATCTCCGGCAGCTCGTCGCCGTACATGGCGTGCGCGCGCGTCCACGTCAGATTGCGCAGCTCGTCGGCCGAGCCGGGCAGCTCGGGCGGGAAGAGCCCGTCGGGAAACGGCTTGATCGGCTCGCACTGGTCGGCGATCAGGTTGGTATTCTCAACGACGACCTCATAGGCCTTCTTCGGGCCCAGATAGTCGAACTCCGCGAGCATCTCGTCGGTCGTCCGCAGATAGAGCGGCGCCTGATCGTCGGCGTCGGGAAAGCCCTCGTTGGTCATGATGACGGCGCGGTAAACCGCGTCTTCTGCGTCGAGAAAATGCACGTCGCCGGTGGCGACGACGGGGATATGCAGCTCGTCGCCGAGCCTGACGATGGTGCGGTTAAAATTGATCAGGTCCTCATGGGTATATTTGACGACCTCGGTCTTTGATTTTTTATAGCCGCTCTTGGTGAGAAATTCGTTGTTTCCCAGCGGCTGAATTTCGAGAAAATCATAGTATTTGGCGATCTTTTTCAGTTCCTGATACGATTTTCCGTCCAGCATGGCGCGGAACAGCTCGCCCGCCTCGCAGGCGCTGCCGACGATCAGACCCTCGCGGTACTTGTCCAGCTCGTGCCGCGGCACAACCGGCTGCTTGCGGCGGTTCATGTATTTCAGGTGTCCGTAGGAGACGAGGCGGTAGAGGTTGACAAGCCCCGTCCTGTTTTTGGCCAGCAGGATGATGTGGCGCACCGGCAGCGTGCCGAGCCCCGAGCCGCCGTAAACGTTTTCGCGCCGCAGATCCGACATGCGCGCGTTGATTTCCGAGACGCGCTCCACGCCGAGCGCGCGCATGCGGCGGACAAATTCAATGAAGATCAGCGCCAGCACTCTGGTGTCCTCGGAGGCGCTGTGGTGCCGGAATTTCGGCAGCTTCAAGCCCTCGGCGACGACGTTCAGCTTGTGGCGCGACAGCTCCGGCATCAGCGTCCTCGCCAGCTCCAGCGTGTCGATCGAGGTCATCTCCCACGGATTTCCGCTGTCGGCGCTGACCTTTTCGATAAACGAGGTATCGAACTGGGCGTTGTGCGCGACGACGACGCGGTCGCCGCAGAATTCGCGGAACCTCGCCACGCCCTCGGCCTGCGAGACGGCGTCGGCCACGGTCGCGTCGGAAATGCCGGTCAGCTCGGTGATAAAGGCCGGGATGGGGCGGCCGGGGTTGGTATAGGTCTGAAACGTCTCGCAGATCTCGCCGTCGCGGACGAGCACGGCGGCGATCTCGGTGATGCCGTCGGTCTGCGGGTTTGTCCCCGTCGATTCGATGTCAAAGCAGACGAACTCGCCGCTCAACGCCTCGTCCGCCGTTCCGCGCAC
>QAMX01000011.1:10429-24743 GCA_003149835.1 Clostridiales bacterium | reverse complement strand
TGCCGCTATTTTATTCATGATGAAGGGCAAATCCCTTCTTGGAGTTCCGTTTGATAGAATACATCGCCTGGTCGGCAGCCCGGGTAAGCGCATCATAGGTGGAGCCGCTCTGAGGAGAAGCCGCGGCGCCGATACTGGCTGAGATAAGCTGCTCGCTTCCATGGATATACACTCGTTCTATGCGGCTCTGGATGGTAGCGGCTTTGTTTTTCGCAACTGTGGGATCGTTTGTGCCGGCCATAAAAACAGCAAATTCATCTCCGCCCACCCGGGCTATCATATCGTTCGGCCGGAAAACCTCACGGAGAATCTGCGCCACATTGATCAGCACAGCATCTCCCGCAGCGTGTCCGTAAGAATCGTTCACCATTTTGAAATCATCCAGATCGATCATAAAGAAAAGCCCGCGGGGATCTTTTTCAAGCTGTTTATTGATCAGCGCTTCCACCCCGCGGTTATAAACACCGGTGAGCGCGTCGGCAAGCGCCGCCTGCCGCAAAGTCTGTTCTCGGCCCCGCTGGTCGCTGATATCCACAAGTTTTCCGACGATCTGACTGGCTCCTTCGTCCCGTTCTTCAATGGATTTGAACTGGCAGCCAAACCAACCGTATTCTCCGTCCCGGCACCGAAGCCGCGCTTCCAGATAGTAGGTTTCGCCAAGCCGAAGCTGGGAAGGCTGAATGGTTGTGCGAATGTTCTCCAAATCGTCCGGATGAAGCAGATACTGCATATAGTATTCCCCTGACCCCCCTTTCAGGCACTTGGCGTCCAGAGCCAGCCGTTCCCGCGCATTGGGCGTAAAGGTCACCCGGTTTGTAAAGACGTCGTATTCAAACAGCAGCGTATCATTGAACTGGGCCAGAGCGTCGTACCGCCGCTGCTGTGTTTCGAGTCGGCGCTTCTGTCGCAGCAGCAGCATGATTAGGCTTACGCAGAAAAACGCGGTCAGTGCGATCAGGCATATCCCGGCAAAAACCATACCTCTCACGATCATTTCCGTCTGAAGGACCACATCAGGGGAACGCGCGAATCTGACAATCCGCCAGTCGTGAAAGCTCAACGGTTCCCAGGACATATAATAGCTGTTGCCTTTTCCGGAAAAACGGATGGTTTTTGCCTCGTTTTTGTCAAATTCCTGCTGGATGAACCGGACTTCGGCAGAGTCGATCCCTCCCTGAAATGCGGATGAAAACAGATTCGCATCGTTTGGATAGGGGGTATCCGCATAGACAATACTTCCGTCCGTTCTGGTCAGGACCGTATATGTTTTTTGAAACAGCGAAGCGGAATCGACACTTCCGCCAGTCAGAAGAGCCGCGTCAATACGGGCGCGTAGCACTCCGGACAGACCGTCGCTGCCGGATACGGGCTGCAACAGTACAAACGAGGATGGGTCAGTGGTAAACGGATACTCGCCCAAATCGGTCATTACTTCTTTTCCGGCCAGCAGTTGCTCTGCGTATGCCTTTTGACTGTGGGAGTCCTCTGATTCGGCGCACATCGTCAGAACCTGCACTGCGCTTAGATAGTCGATTTGAATCGCGCTGTTCTGGATCGCCAGCTCACACCCGTCTGCGTATGCAGCGGCTCCTGAGGATGACAGCATATGCAACAGCCGTTGAAGATCAAAGACCACCGATTCAGCATGGGCTGTTTGTTCTTTGGTATTTTTCTCCAATCCGCTGTTCAAAGCGGTGTGGAACCGCTCGTTTAGGCGATGCTGAAATATGGTAAAAATACTCACAACGGAAAGCATGAAAATGAGACAGCCAACAGACAATATGAAGATTTTGTGCTTTCGGTGTATTCCCTTTTTCTGCATGTTTCAGTTTCACCTTCCTTTTGCGTTATGTAAACGCCAGACAAAGCGACGGCTTTCTTTTTATTGCATTATATCATTCATTATATCATATGGAAGATTTGCTGTCCACTGAAAAGAACTTTTCGCCGTGCTCTGGACACAGAAACTTCAAAGAACAGCGGCCTCCCGGAGGCTCTGGGCATTCAGAAGCTCCGTACAGTTTTTTATTTGCGCTGTTTTGCGAACACCGAGATGGCCTCCGATGTCTGGAGCTTTTGCTCCTCCGGTGAGATCTCCCCGGGCGGACCGCCCTGCTTTTCACTTTTTTTGATTTTGTGTCCAGTTTGAAGCTAAAAGAAAAAACGGTTAGAAACCGCCTGAAATAAGGCTTTATAGTAAAACCACCTATTGATGTCCAAACCTCAGGGGTTCAGATTTCAATAGGTGGTTCATTTGGTCGGAGTGGCGGGACTCGAACCCACGGCATCCTGCTCCCAAAGCAGGCGCGCTACCAGCTGCGCTACACCCCGTATTCGCTTTATCCAACCCGCCGTCTCTGGCCGATCGGACGTTATCTCTATTATAACACACCGATTCTGACTTGACAAGTTTTTTTTCTGCGGTATAATATAAGATAACGTATCAAAATGGCCGTCGCTCTCCGTTTTTCGCGGTTTTGCCGCAGCTTCGGCGGCGTATGCCCTCTCCCCTCGCCGCGGGCGCTTTTTCCGGGGAATCCAGATCCCCGGTGTTTCCGAGGCGTATGGTAAAAAAACACTCCGAAAGGAACAGGATCGATGCTGAACACAGAGAAAACTATGGATAAAATCGTCGCGCTCTGCAAAAACAGGGGCTTTATTTTCAGCGGCAGCGAGATATACGGCGGCCTTGCCAACACATGGGACTACGGCCCTCTGGGCGTGGAGTTTAAAAACAACGTCAAACGCGCATGGTGGAAAAAATTCGTGCAGGAGTGCCGCTACAACGTCGGCGTAGACTGCGCAATCCTGATGAACCGCGAGACGTGGGTCGCCTCGGGCCACGTCGTCAACTTTAACGACCCGCTCATCGACTGCAAGAGCTGCAAAATGCGCCACCGCGCGGACAAGCTCATCGAGGACTGGAACGCCGAGCACGGGATTGAGCTGTCCATCGAGGCCTTCACCAACGACCAGCTCACCAGCTACATCGCCGAGCACGGCGTCACCTGCCCGGGCTGCGGCAAATCGGAATTCACGCCGATCCGCAAGTTCAACATGATGTTCAAGACGCACCAGGGCGTCACCGAGGAGTCGCAGAACGAGGTCTATCTCCGCCCCGAAACGGCTCAGGGGATCTTTGTCAATTTCAAAAACATCGCGCGCAGCACGCGCCGCAAGCTCCCCTTCGGCGTCTGCCAGGTCGGCAAAAGCTTCCGCAACGAGATTACGCCGGGCAATTTTACGTTCCGTACCCGCGAGTTCGAGCAGATGGAGCTGGAATTCTTCTGCAAGCCCGGAACCGACCTTGAATGGTTCTCTTTCTGGCGCGGCTATTGCCGCGACTGGCTGCTTGCTTTGGGGATGAAAGAGGAAAATCTCCGCCTGCGCGACCACGCCAAGGAGGAGCTGTCGCACTATTCCAAAGCGACGACGGACTTTGAGTTCCTGTTCCCGTTTGGCTGGGGCGAGCTGTGGGGCGTGGCCGACCGGACGGACTTCGACCTCAAAGCGCATCAGGAGCATTCCGGCGTCGAGATGGATTATTTCGACCAGGAGGAAAACCAGAAATACATCCCTTACGTTATCGAGCCGTCGCTCGGCGCCGACCGCGCCGCGCTCGCTTTCCTCTGCGACGCCTATGACGAGGAAGAGATTGCCGAGGGCGACGTGCGCGTGGTGCTGCGCCTGCATCCGGCTCTCGCCCCCTACAAGGCCGCGGTGCTTCCGCTGTCCAAAAAGCTCGCCGACAAGGCCGGCGAGGTGTTCGACATGCTCGCCGCCGACTTCGCCGTCGACTACGACGACGCCGGATCCATCGGCAAGCGCTACCGCCGCCAGGATGAGATCGGCACGCCGTTCTGCGTGACCTATGACTTCGAGTCGGAAACCGACGGCTGCGTCACCGTGCGCGACCGCGACACCATGACGCAGGAGCGCATTGCCATCGCGGAGTTGACGGCGTATCTGGCGGAAAAAACGAAATTCTAATCCCGCCGCACGCGGCGAGGCGGCGGCCCGTGCCGCAGAATCCCGTTTTCCCGCATTCAGAAACACACGGAGGGGCTCATGGGACGCTTTGTGATCCGAAAAACGCAGACGGGCTTTGTCTTCTGTCTCAAAGCGGCCAACGGCGAAACGATCGCGACCTCGGAGGTCTACCAAACGCTCGCGGGCTGCAAAAAAGGCGTGTGCTCCGTCGTCCGCAACGCTGCGGCGGAGACGCTGTACCTCGACGGCGAAACGCCGCAAAGCGTGCGCAATCCGCGTTACGAGCTGTATCAGGACGCGGCGGGGCGCTACCGTTTTCGGCTGCGCGCCAAAAACGGCGAAATCATCGCCGTCTCCGAGGATTATCTCTCCAAAAGCGGCTGTGAAAACGGCATTGCCTCGGTGCGGCGCAACGCGCCGGACGCGCGCGTCGCGGTGATTGTATCCAAATAACAAAAACGGCGGGAGGAAAAAAACCTCCCGCCGTTTTCTCTTTCATCAGAGGCTTTCAAATTCCGATCGATTCACGAGCCCTTAAAAGGCGTCGCGCCGACCCGGGTTGCCAACCGCCAAGAAAGCATATTCTCATCTGTCCGGTTCAAGACCGCCCTGAAACACCTTCAAACGCCGGTGTCGTCGGCCCAGCCATCAGCCATACCGCGCCGAAATCCTGTTTCTCCGCGCTAACCGGCGTTCTCCGGCCGCAGCGCCTTTTCCTCTCCCGTCTGCGGCCCGTTCTTTCTCCGCATAACCGCTCTATAAACGGTTTCCGCGCAGAAAAACAGCGCAATTCCCAACAACGCCCCCAGCAGCACCCCCGTATCGGCGCGGATCACCGACAGCACAAACGGCGCGCGCCCGTGGCAAAACGTGTTGACCGCGGAGGCAAAGCCGATCGCCGCGAGAACGGAGAACGGCAGGATCAGATTCTGAAAACGCCGCGCCGCCACCCAAAACATCGCCAAAAACGCCGGATAAGCGACGAGAAACTCCTTTGAGCGCGGTCTGGCGTACAAGACCGTTTCCAGCCAGTTGCGGAGCCGCTGCTCGCCGTCGGGCACTGAAAATTTCACATTGCCCGTCCGCAGCACAAAAATCGCGATCGCCGCCGCCAGCAATACGGCGAGAACCAGGCATTTCAGCAGCGCATGCTTGCGAAAGCCGCTCGCAATGGCCGCGACGTCCCCGCGCAGGCCGCGATCCTTTTCATGATAAATCGTCCAAAAAATCAGTCCGCCCGCAAACGCCAGCGGCAGCGTCTGGCTGAGCTTGACGCCGCGGAATACCGCTAAGCCGAGCATAAAGTCGGAGTCGGATATCAGCCCGGCCGTGAAGAGTCCGCCGAGCAGAGCCGCCGCAAACGAGACGGCGAGCGCCGCCGCCGCGCTCCCCAACAGCCGCAGCGCGCCGATCTCCCACCGTCCGGCCACGCCGCGCACGGCCGCGGCAAACACCCAGACCGACCAGCAGGGCGCGAGAATCGCGGCCGCCAGCGCCGCGCCCTGTTGCAGCAGTCTCGGCGCGGCATAGGCCAAGCCGGCGGAGCACGCCAAAGCCGCGGCGAGCAGAAGCACGCCGTACCCTTTGAGATCCCAAAACCGTCCGGCCAGCGCGATTCCCGCCGCGGCGACTCCCCACGCCGCCAAAGCCAGAAGAATTGGGTTTGCCTCAAACGGCTCTGTCGGCGAAACGCCGCCCCTATCAAACCGGTACGGTTGCAGCCGTTCCGTCAAGCCCTCGATCAGCGCCGCGTATTCCGTCATATCCGTAACGATTTCCCCGTCGGCCAAAAAGGGCGCGAGCCACAGAAAGCTCGCTCCGCGCTCCGCCGCGGCCCGAAACAGCGTGTTTTCAATCTCTTCCGCGCCGCCATAGCCTAAAACGGCATAGCGAGCCGCTTTATCCGGCCAGAGATAAAATCCCTTGACCATCCCGCCCTCATAATTCCGGAAAGCTTCCGGCAGGTTGTGCCCGTTTTGCGCCTCATTTTCGATCACCGCCACCGGTATCCCCGCCTCGCTCAGCCGGGCGAGCACGGCGTCCGTCATACCGCCGTCCGCTTCAAACAGATCCGGGATATAAAGCGGCGCGTCGGCCGGGATCTCCTCCGCAGCCGCGCCGGACGGAATGACCTGCAACCCCATGCGGCGCGCAAGCTGTTCCGGCGAATCGGGCAAAGCGCCGAGCTCGCCGCCGTTCAGCACGAGCGCGTCGACGCCCGCCGACGCGAACCGGCCGAGCGCCTCCGCCTCATCTGTTCCGGCAGCCTCCGCATACCGGAGAAGATCGCTGTAAGAGATCGCCGTGAGGATATGCCTGTCGCGGTTTTCCTCAGCGAGCCGCGGCGCCAAAAGCCCCAGAGAAGCCAACAGGCCGATCACTACCGCCGCGGCCATCAGCGCTTTACCGGCGCGTTTTTGTGTCAAATCCCTTTCCTCCGTTTCGTGCTCCCCGCCGCAGGATAGCGGCGCGCCCATGCGCGTCATCCGCTGAACATGCTTCCGGTTGTCCGCCGCCCAGCTCTCTGCGCAGATCGGCGATATATCTCGCCTGTTGCCTTTTCAGGTATATCCCCGCAAAAGGTCTCATCAGCGCCTTTTTTACCGTCACTTCTTCGATCAGATCCAGCGTTGTCTGATGATCCGCATAGGAAAAAACGCCGCGCCACCGGCCCTTCATATTGCCGTTTTCCAGTTCAAACGCATACCGGCGCAAGGGCTCAAACACCGTTATCGTAAACACGGTTGCATATCCGCTTTTCGTATATTCGATAAAACGTCTGCCGCCGTCCAGAACCTCGATCCTGCTCAAATCCCTCCGCCACGCGCACTGCTCGTTGGAGGTCACAAGCCTCCAAACGGTTTCCACGTGATACGGAAATGTCGCACGGATATGCGCGATCATCATGCTTTTTTCCTCTTTTCTGACCGGCGTTTGTTACCGGGCGTATACCTGTCTCGACCGTTGCCCGGCCGCCTCCGAGACCAGCTCAAACGCGTCGAACACCTTGCCCGCCTCGCCGCCCTCGGCGAGTATGGCTCGCGCCGTCAGCCGCTCCCCCGCCGTCACGATCATAAAGGAGCGCAGCCGGTTCTGCTCGACGACAGGCGCGTGTCCGGTCGGGTGCAGCGGCGCTTCCCTGCCCGCCGCGCGACAGCATTTGCCGAGGAAAGCCGCCTCAATGTAGTGTACGCCGTTGACCTCATAGCGCTCATAGACGTGGCTGTGGCCAAAGGAAACGCCGTTGACGCCGAAGCGCTCAAACAGAGGCCGGAGCTGCGCCTCGCAGTCGCAGCTCGGATATTCAACGCTGCCCGGATACAGCCGGTCGAGCACAGGCCGGCAGAACGGCACCTGCACGTCGTTGCCCTTGTTCATCATATGCCAGTGCATAATCACCCATTTATAGCGGTTCTCACAGGCGCCGAGGTCATTTTCCAGCCAGAGAAGCTGCGGGCTTCCCTCCGCGACGGAATCATAGTAGGTCCAGCCCGGCGCTTCATACGCGCCCCACGCCGCCCAGCGCTGCACGGAGAGCGAAACGATGTGAACGCGGCCGTAGTCGGCGGAATACCAGCGCCTCCCGCCGGCGCCGTAATCGTTTGTGGGATAAAGCGGCCGGAAGAGCTGCATGTACAGCCGCCACGTCCAGTTTTTTTCCTCCCGCGCCGTCTCCCGGCCATAGCCGGTCGCGGCGTAGTCGTCCACATCGTGGTTGCCGGGGCAAGGAAAAAACGGGCGGTACTGCATGAGGCGGCAGCCGCCGTCCCTCTGCTGCATCGCCGTAAAAAACTGCCGGCCCGCATGAGCCGGGTCGTTATAGCCGTCGGGATAAGAAAACCACTCGCTGATATGGGCGTTCCAGAACACGAAATCGCCCGCATAGAGCATAAAATCAAACGCCTCTCTCCCCGCGCGGCGCACCGTATCCTCACACGGCGGGTTGAGCTGCAAATCCGAAAGCAGCAGAAACGAGGCGCACCCGTCCGGCGCCGGCGTATCGAAATCAAAGATCTCGCTTCTCTCCTCTGTCTCTCCGCAGCGCGTGACGATCCGGTAATAGGTTTTTCCGGCCGGGCGGCCGGAAATCTTTGCGATCAGCTGCCAGACGGCGACGGGCGGATTCTCCTTTTCCTCGGCCGCATAGCCTTCCCCGCCGGCCGCCGCGCGGAACCCTTCGATCTCAAACCGCTCGGCCGCCGCGCGCTGCCGCAAAAGCTGCGGCGAATCGCCGTACTCGACATATCCCTCATACTCGCCGCGGATCAGCCAGACGACGTTCATTTCATGAGCGGGACACAGCGAAAGCAAATACGGTTCGGTATAACAGAGACTCATAGGATATCCTCATCCACCCTTTCAGGGGCATACCGCAGGCGCAGACGGCTTTCAAGATACGCCCCATTTCCACTATCGTCCCAAAAACGGCCGCCGCAGAGGCGATCCCTCTCGCTGCCGTATCGCCGTCTGCACGACGTCACGAAACCACAGGAAAGCGGCGTTCTTCCGCCTCTCTCTGTAAGCCTGTCCGGGAAACGGGCTTCACGGCGCCGCCCTCCCCCTCCGGACAAAGAAAGCTGTGCCCGCCCCGAGAAATGCCGGGCGCGGGGCACAGCCGAAAAAACACCTTACGCGTCAAGGCGCTTTGCATAGCAGCGGCGGCGTTTATGCTGCTTGATATCCGTACAGATTTTTTTCCATTGATTCTGGATTTCCATATTGGTTTCCAGCTGCGGCCCCGTTTCGACCCGCTTGACGCCGTTTTTCAGCACGCTCTTATTGACATGGTTGACGAGCACGGCGTTGACGCCCTTTCCGATCAGGTCGCTGCGCACGGCGATCAGCGCCAGTTCGAGCACGTCGGCGTGCTTCAAATCATGCAGCACGCGCGCGAACCCAAACGGGAACAGCCGGCCGTTCGACTTTTTGAGCGCCCCGGCGATGGACGGAAAGGCCAGCCCGAATCCGGCCAGCTTGTTTTCCCTGTCCACGCAGATACACACATAGTCGAAATTCAGCAGCGAAAAATACTCGTCATAGTAATACTGCTGCATTTTTTTCGTCAGCGGCGTATAGCCGTACAGCTTTCCGTAGGCGTTGTTGATCAGCGCAAAGATGTCGTCCACATACGGCTTGATGTCGCTGAGCTTTTTGGTGCGCAGCACACGGATGCCGAACATGGAACGGACCTTTTTAGAGAGCCGTTCCAGCCGCTGCGTCGTCTCGTCAGACGGTCTGAGCTGAAACTCGATCCAGTCGGCCTCCTTCGCATAGCCCAAGCGCTCCAAAAACTGCGGGTAATAGGGCTCGTTGTACAGCGTGATCGACGTGTCCGGCAGGTCGAAGCCCTCAACGAGCATTCCCTGCTTGTCGAGATCGGAAAAGCCGATCGGACCGTGGATGATATTCATGCCCTTTTTGCGCGCAAAGTCCTCCACCGCTTCAATCAGCGCCTTGGCCGCCTCGAAGTTCTCCTCCACGTCGAAGCGGGAAAAGCGCATACGCGCCTCGCCGCACTTGGCGTTGTACTTTTTGTTGAGGATCGCGGCGACCCGCCCGACCACCCGGCCGTTTTCATATGCGAGAAACAGCCGCGTCTCGCAGTATTCATAGGCGGGGTTTTTCTGTGGATTGAAATAGTCGCACTCTTCCCTGTACAGATCGGGTACGGCATAGGGGTTGTTTTGATACAGGCGCGTCGGGAAGGACAAAAACTCTCTCAGCTCTTTTTTTGTTCCGACGACTTTGATTTCAACCATGGGCGGATCCCTCCGTATATTTTTCTATATTGCGGGGCTGTGTTTAGATCGCGACGTCGCAGGCGACCTTGTACATGTACGAATCCAGATCTTTCGTCATCGTCAGCGCCTCGTTGACGGGGATGTCGCAGAGCTGCGAATCGCGGTAGCAAACGACGATGTTGGTTTTTCCCTCCAAAAGCCGCATCACCGCATAGTGTCCCATCCGGCTGGCCATGACTCTGTCGCGCGCGCTGGGGCTGCCGCCGCGCTGGATGTGGCCGATGATCGTGACGCGCGTCTCGATTCCTGTCTGCTCGCGGATGCGCTCGGCGATCTCCGCCGTATGGCCGACGCCCTCGGCGACGATGATGAGAAAGTGATGCTTGCCGTTGTAATGTCCCTCGCGGATCTTTTCGATGATGTCCTTTTCAAAGTCGAACGGCCTCTCCGGGATCAGAATCGCGGCCGCGCCGCAGGCAAGCCCGCAATACAGCGCCAGATGTCCCGCGCCGCGCCCCATCACCTCGACGACCGAGCAGCGCTCGTGCGACTGCATGGTATCGGCCAGCTTGTCGATGGCGTCGATGGCGGTGTTGGCCGCCGTGTCGAAGCCGATGGAGTAGTGCGAGCAGGCGATATCGTTGTCGATGGTTCCGGGAATTCCGACGGCGTTGACGCCGCTGTTGGCCAGATCCTGCACGCCGCGGAAGGTTCCGTCGCCGCCGATGGCGATCAGCCCGTCAATCCCGAGGTATTTGCAGGCGCTGACTCCCTTGGCCACGCCCTCCGGCGTTTTGAACTCCGGGCAGCGCGCGGTGTAGAGCATCGTGCCGCCGCGCGCGGTAATCCCGTTGACCGAGCGGGCGTTCAGCTCGACGACGTCGGAATTGATCAGCCCGTTATAGCCGCGGTGGATGCCCACCGGCGTCACGCCGTATTGTATACAGGTGCGCACGACGCTGCGGATCGCCGCGTTCATGCCGGGCGCGTCGCCGCCGCTCGTCAATACGCCGATCCGACGGATCTTTTTTTGCGTTGCGCTTGTCATATCCATCCTTAACATCCTCTTTTTTTAGATTTCATCTGTGCCCTCGGCGATACCGGCGGCCATTTCAGCAGGGCTCGCGGAAACGGCCGGGAGCCGGCTCTTTCGTCCTCATTGCGGCAAACCCGCCATAGCCCATATAAACCCTGAACAGAGATCATTATACCATTTCAGCGCGCTGAAATCAACTGATTTTCCGCTCTTCCGCAAGGATTCGCTTCACATCACGAACAGCACGATGCAGAGCGCGTGCATGACGCTGCCCGCCACGACAAACAGATGGAAAACCGAGTGAAAATACCGCTTTTTCGAGCCGATCGCGTATAAGACCGCGCCGAGTGTGTAAAAAATACCCCCGAGGAGCATCAGCAGCATACCGTCCGGCGTCACTGCGCGGGCCGTGACGCGCCACGTCAGCACGACGCACCAGCCCATGCAGAGGTAACAGATCATCGAAAAAACGCGGTAGCGTTTCAGATCGACGGCGTTCAGAGCGATTCCGAGCGCGGCCATCGCCCAGATCACGCCGAACACCGTCCAGCCGAGCCATACGCTCTCGCCGCGGATCGATACCAGCGTCAGCGGCGTATACGTTCCGGCGATCAGAACAAAAATCGTACAGTGGTCGAGCACCTGAAACACGCGCTTGGCCATGCTGCCCGGTTTCAGCGCATGGTAGATGCTCGACGCCGTGTACAGCAGGATCATCATCGCGCCGAACACCGCGCCGCTCACAACCCCCCAGATATTTTTGTGCAGAGCGGCGACGACGACGCAGGCGACGAGCGCCGCCAGACCGACCGCGCCTCCTGCGATGTGCGAAACCGTATTGAAAATTTCCTCGCCGCGCGTATAATCCGGCAGCGTCCGTTCGCTCAGCTTTGTGCGGGGCATGATCAATGCCTCCTCCTGATCCAGTCAAATGATATCCGGCCGGTTCCGGCCAAATTCCGGCCGCCGCAGGCGTTTCCAAGCCTTTCCGGCCGCGCTTCACGCCCATGACCGCCCGCGCGGAACAAACGCGCGGCCTCGGCCGATTTTGGGGGCTTTTCCAACCGGCTCGGCGTTTGTCCCGCCGGTATGCCCCCTTGCGCTCGGCCTCAGGCTGCGGGCCGCAGTTAAAAAGCCGCAGGGCCGGTTTCCAAACTATTCTATTATTATACCATATTTTTTGATCTGTTTCAAACGCGCTTCTTTCACAGGTGCTGTCAAAAAATCGCCGGAATTGATTCGACAAAACGATTGACAACCCTCTCTTTCTATGTTATAATAATCGCCAGTAATAGTGTTTTCGCACTGCATGGAGAGATGTCCGAGCGGTTTAAGGAGCCGGTCTTGAAAACCGGTGACTCGAAAGAGCCGTGGGTTCGAATCCCACTCTCTCCGCCAATTTCTTTCTCTCTTTGCCCAAAGCGCCCGTTGGAATCACGCGGCGCGGTTTCAAAACAGATACCCAAACAGATATCCATGGAGAAGTACCCAAGTGGTGAAGGGGCTCCCCTGCTAAGGGAGTAGGTCGGGTGACCGGCGCGAGAGTTCGAATCTCTCCTTCTCCGCCACGTCGGAGCAAACGTCATATCGTTTGCTCCGGCTTTTTTTTAATCAGAGCGCGCTCATTTTGTTGCTCCTCCTATCCAAGTCACAACCGCTGCGCCGGGTTGTGATTTGGCGGGGAAAACGTTCTGCCGAAATAGCCGATTGATCGCACAGGGGGCATCATCAAGCAATAAGCTTTCATGTAAAAACAGCCTTCCGGTTCGGCGGGCCTGTTTCTTGCGTGATGGAATTGTGGGCGCTCGCCGCCTCCTATCCTATATAGCGCCATTTAGCGGGAACCCTTGCGGCTTCCGCTTCTTTATTTTATGCCCGCTCAAAAGGCCCTGCTCCGTCGGGACCTTTCTTGGTTCGGCACACGCTTCCCCTTTGCAGCTCGGCACACGATCACCAGAGAAACAGAAATATAGAATTTGTCATTTTGCCTGAATGTTAAAATGCGTTGCTTGCGGCAACGGGCAGTTCCGCCTATAATAGTGGTACCATTCAAAAACAGGAGGCTATCCCTAATGCTAAGCGAAAATATGAAAGCAATCAGAAAATCAAAAGGGCTTTCGCAACAAGAGCTCGCTGTCAAACTAAACGTGGTGCGGCAAACCATTTCTAAATGGGAGCAAGGATTGTCAGTGCCCGATTCTGATATGTTGATCTCCCTATCGGAAGTGCTTGAAACACCCGTGAGCACGTTGCTTGGAGAAAAGGTCATTGAGCCGGAAGCGGATGACTTAAAGACGATTTCCGCAAAACTCGAGGTGATAAACCTGCAACTTGCCCAGAGAAAAGCCGCAAGGAAAAGAACTCTACATTGGCTTCTGATCGCATTATGCGCGGTCATAGTAGCAATTTTTGCAATCTTATTGGCATTAGAAAGCCCTTACCTTGCTTGGGATTATCGTGAACCTGAAACCGCCGTTCTCGGAGCGGCATTTCACTCGTTTGAATGGCTGTTTGTCAGAGTAGCCCCGATTATCCTTATTGGTGCAGTCATTGGCATTTTCTTGACACGGAAGAAAGAATAAACCCATTCTGCTTTTGGGATACAGCTTAGATGCGCAACTCCCGGTTTGTTGATCTGATTCGCCCGGCCGAGCGATAGTCCCGGCCGGGTGTTTTGTTCTGTTCTGCGGTTTGTACCGTTCCGATTCCAGGAGCTCTCGTTAAAATTTTGAGTGCTATTCAATGGAGACGCATTATTGACTTTTCGGTCTATAATTGATATAATATAGACCACTTGGTCTATATTGCTTTCAGGGGGCTTTAAGATGCGAAAAGAAACAAAAACAGAACGAACGAAAGCAAGAATTCTTGCGGCGGCGATGGAGGAGTTCGGGTCCAAGGGCTACGCTGCTTCGTCGCTGAACAATGTCTGCAACGCCGGCATTTCAAAAGGACTGCTATATCACAATTTTGAAAGCAAAGACGATCTTTTCCTTGCCTGCGTGCGTCAGTGCTTTCACACGCTTTCGGAATATCTGAAAGAAAAAAATATCGGAACTGATCTGCAAAAATATGCGGAGGCGCGGCTCCTATTCTTTCGGGAACATGAGCATGAAGCGAGAATATTCTTTGATGCAATTTTACAGCCTCCGGCAAATCTGAAAGAAGAGATTGAGAAATCCCGTACAGAATTTGACCGCTTGAATCAGAGCCTCTACGAACAATTGCTGGATCAGATCACGCTGCGGCCAGGCGTGACAAAAGCGGACTGTATCCTTTATTTCAAGCTTTTACAAGATATGTTTAACGGTTATTTCAGCTCTCCGGCGGTCGGTCACTTGCCTTTTTGGGAAACTTTGTCAGCGCATGAAAAAGGGCTGCCCAGGCTGTTTGACTTTATTTTGTATGGAATTGCTGAACAGGAGGAAAGTAAATGATGGTATTCGTATTGAAGTGGGTTGCCGCTGTAGCAATCGCTTTTGTGGTTGGGAAACTGGTATCCAAAATAAAACTGCCGTCTATTCTCGGCTGGCTGATTGCCGGAATG
>QAMX01000011.1:0-8672 GCA_003149835.1 Clostridiales bacterium | reverse complement strand
ATCAAGCAATAAGCTTTCATGTAAAAACAGCCTTCCGGTTCGGCGGGCCTGTTTCTTGCGTGATGGAATTGTGGGCGCTCGCCGCCTCCTATCCTATATAGCGCCATTTAGCGGGAACCCTTGCGGCTTCCGCTTCTTTATTTTATGCCCGCTCAAAAGGCCCTGCTCCGCCGGGGCCTTTCTTGGTTCGGCACACGCTTCCCCTTTGCAGCTCGGCACACGATAACCAGAGAAACAGAAATATAGAATTTGTCATTTTGCCTGAATGTTAAAATGCGTTGCTTGCGGCAACGGGCAGTTCCGCCTATAATAGTGGTACCATTCAAAAACAGGAGGCTATCCCTAATGCTAAGCGAAAATATGAAAGCAATCAGAAAATCAAAAGGGCTTTCGCAACAAGAGCTCGCTGTCAAACTAAACGTGGTGCGGCAAACCATTTCTAAATGGGAGCAAGGATTGTCAGTGCCCGATTCTGATATGTTGATCTCCCTATCGGAAGTGCTTGAAACACCCGTGAGCACGTTGCTTGGAGAAAAGGTCATTGAGCCGGAAGCGGATGACTTAAAGACGATTTCCGCAAAACTCGAGGTGATAAACCTGCAACTTGCCCAGAGAAAAGCCGCAAGGAAAAGAACTCTACATTGGCTTCTGATCGCATTATGCGCGGTCATAGTAGCAATTTTTGCAATCTTATTGGCATTAGAAAGCCCTTACCTTGCTTGGGATTATCGTGAACCTGAAACCGCCGTTCTCGGAGCGGCATTTCACTCGTTTGAATGGCTGTTTGTCAGAGTAGCCCCGATTATCCTTATTGGTGCAGTCATTGGCATTTTCTTGACACGGAAGAAAGAATAAACCCATTCTGCTTTTGGGATACAGCTTAGATGCGCAACTCCCGGTTTGTTGATCTGATTCGCCCGGCCGAGCGATAGTCCCGGCCGGGTGTTTTGTTCTGTTCTGCGGTTTGTACCGTTCCGATTCCAGGAGCTCTCGTTAAAATTTTGAGTGCTATTCAATGGAGACGCATTATTGACTTTCCGGTCTATAATTGATATAATATAGACTACTTGGTCTATATTGCTTTCAGGGGGCTTTAAGATGCGAAAAGAAACAAAAACAGAACGAACGAAAGCAAGAATTCTTGCGGCGGCGATGGAGGAGTTCGGGTCCAAGGGCTACGCTGCTTCGTCGCTGAACAATGTCTGCAACGCCGGCATTTCAAAAGGACTGCTATATCACAATTTTGAAAGCAAAGACGATCTTTTCCTTGCCTGCGTGCGTCAGTGCTTTCACACGCTTTCGGAATATCTGAAAGAAAAAAATATCGGAACTGATCTGCAAAAATATGCGGAGGCGCGGCTCCTATTCTTTCGGGAACATGAGCATGAAGCGAGAATATTCTTTGATGCAATTTTACAGCCTCCGGCAAATCTGAAAGAAGAGATTGAGAAATCCCGTACAGAATTTGACCGCTTGAATCAGAGCCTCTACGAACAATTGCTGGATCAGATCACGCTGCGGCCAGGCGTGACAAAAGCGGACTGTATCCTTTATTTCAAGCTTTTACAAGATATGTTTAACGGTTATTTCAGCTCTCCGGCGGTCGGTCACTTGCCTTTTTGGGAAACTTTGTCAGCGCATGAAAAAGGGCTGCCCAGGCTGTTTGACTTTATTTTGTATGGAATTGCTGAACAGGAGGAAAGAAAATGATGGTATTCGTATTGAGGTGGGTTGCCGCTGTAGCAATCGCTTTTGTGGTTGGGAAACTGGTATCCAAAATAAAACTGCCGTCTATTCTCGGCTGGCTGATTGCCGGAATGATTCTCGGTCCATACGCATTGTCGCTGATCCCCGCCAATTTGCTCCATGCGGAATGGTATCAGGCTGTCATTCACGTTCTGGAATGCGCAGTAGGCTTGATGATCGGAACAGAGCTCGTCTGGAAGCGGATAAAACAGTATGGGAAAGCATTGATCCTCACTACGCTTTCTCAATCGTTATGTACTTTTTTGTTGGTTTCCGCTGCATTCAGCGTTGTGTTTGTCCTTTGTGATATCCCGGTGTATCTTGCTTTCTTATTCGGCGGTATCGCACTTGCCACCGCGCCTGCGCCGGCTCTTTCCATCGTCAGAGAGTTTCAAACCGACGGCCCTGTGACCAAAACCCTAATCCCCATGGCGGCGCTGGACGATATGGTGGGCGTAGCCGTATTTTTCACAACCATTGCCATCGTCGCCCGCAGCGTTTCCGGCACGGCCATGCCGGTTTGGGTGATTCCGGCGATGATCCTTCTGCCCTTGCTGATTGGCGCGGTCACGGGAATCCCGGCCGGTTTTTTGCTGAAAAAGAAAAGAAATAAGGCAATCACGCTCGGCATTTTGATTGGAATGATTCTGGTTACGGCAGCGATTGGCTTTTTGTGCAACACGTATCTGATGCCTTCCCCTATGCTGAATTTTATGTTGATGGGTATGGCGTTTTCTGCTGCCTTTTCAAACGTCGTATCAGAAGACCGGCTTGCCGAAATCGTTGCAGACTTTAATCCGATTTTATCGGTTTCGATGATTATTGTCATTTTAAATCTTGGCGCGCCGCTGGATTATCATGCGATTTTAGGGGCGGGGCTGTTTACCATTCTGTATATTGTTTTTCGCGCTGTTGGAAAATATTTCGGCGCAAGAATCGGTGCAAAAGCCACAGCAATGCCAAAAACCGTTCAAAAATATCTCGGGTTTACGCTGCTTCCTCATTCAGGCGTTTCTCTGGTGTTTACAGGCATCGCTGTGTCCGTTTTGTCCGAAGCTGCCCCCGATTGTGCAAAAATCATCCAGGGAACGATTGCTGCCGCAGCCGTTATCAACGAAATGATTGCAGTCGTGATTGCAAAAAAAGGCTTTGAGTGGGCAGGCGAATTCCACCAGACAAAAGACCGGATATAGCCTCCAACCGTTAAAATCCCATCTATTATTGCTTTTTGCTTCTGCGCTCCGTTCCGCACCTTATTAAATTGCGGCGCAGAAAATCCTTGGGAACAGTGAGCGGCACAAAGCACGGGAGGCGTTCAGACCGCCCGTGTTTTTCATATTGCGGCAAGCTAACGCCGCTTCAAATTGAATCGCTCTCCTCTTTTCCCGTGCCGCTGCGCGTCCGGCTTTTTCCTTTTGCATATTTTATCCCCGCGCATATGGTGTCTTGTCTGCTTCCGGCGTTGTTTGCGCCCGTCAGGCACGGAGCGGACGGTTTTCTAACCGTCCGCTCCGTGCAGCGCTTGTCATAGATTTTCGTTTCGCAGCGCGTCGATGGGGTTGTCGCGGTTAATCTTGCGCATCGAATACAGCATCGTCGCAAAGACCACTAAGAAAACGCTGCCCACCGAAATCGCCACGCTGTACCACGGGAGGTAAAATTTCGTCTCCCATCCCTGCACGACGCTTCGATACATCAGATACGTCACGCCGACCGCCACCGGAATGCCGTAGATCAGTCCCTTGATCCCATACAGCAGGCATTCAAAGTTCATCATCTTGTGAAAGCCCTTTCGCGTCAGGCCGATGGATTTGAGCATCGCAAACTCCCTGCGGCGCAGGCCGATGTTGGTGGAAATCGTATTAAAGACGTTGGCCACCGCAATCAGCGAGATCAGGGTGATAAAACCGTAGGAAAAGACGTTGATTACCGTCACCAGCGCGCGCTCGGATTCCGCCTGCTCCGCGTAGTCGTACAGCCGCGTGGAGGACAGCCCCGCCTCGGCGAGCACGTCGCTCATCTTCTCATAGACGTCCTTATGGTTTTTCGCTTGGAAGCAAAACTGAACCTCCGTCGGCGCTTCACGGCCTAAAACCGATTCATATGCGCTGAACGGGTACAGAAGCGACAGCACCTGCTGCGCGTTGCCGTCCACGCAAAACGGCTTCTGCGCCGCAACCGCTCCGACGGCCAACGTCTTTTTCTCCATAGCCTCAGCCGCAGTCAGCCGCATTGTGTCGCCCTCGCCGCTTTCATAGAGATAGACCGTCTCCCCGTCTTCATTGATATCCGTCTCTGTGATATGGTAACCCTCGATGGTTTTCAGAGCCTGAACCGACACGACCGTCTGCCCCGTGCCGAGCATGCGGAAGGTCTTGAATTTTTCCTCCTGGGCGTCGTAAAAGTTCATCGTGTCAAACGCGACCGCCGTCGCTCCGCGCACCAAGTCGCCGCCGTTCAGCTTCTGCTCCGACAGATACGCCGAATACGCCTCGTCTTCGATAAAATACAGCCGCACGATGATATTGGTCTCCGAGGCGGCCGGTTCGCCGCGCCCTGCTCCGTTATATTCAGCGTAGTCTTTCGCCAGCGCCGCCGTCGGAATGGTCGCTTCATGGTTTTCGCTGAAAAAATAGACGGCCTCCGTCACGCCTTCGACGCCCGCCAGCTCTTCATAGAGCTTGGCAATCGGGCGCTTTTCCAAGTCCTCCGGTCTCGCCATATAGGCGATATCATACTCCGACGTGTCGAAAACCGCGTCGGCGCTCATGCCCAGATAGCTGCAAAAGCTGCTTGCCGAGATAAACAGCACCACGCTCAGAAACAGCGAGATCACCGTCGCGCGGTATTTTTTACGGTTGCGCTTGAAATTCTTGCTCGCCAGCATTCCCTCGAAGCCAAACAGCCAATAGGTCAGCTTCGACGTCTTCACCTGCCGGGCGCGGATCGCAATATCCCGGCTCTGCCGGATCGCCTCGATTGCCGGCACGCGGACGGCGCGCCGCGCCGGCAGATACGCCGAAACAAAAACCGTGACGGCGCCGACGACGGCCGCGGCGATCACCGCCCCCCACGAAACGGACAGCCGCAGCGCGGCGCCCTCGCCGATGCCGTTCAGAAACGACGCGAACAGATTCTCCGTAAAATGGAAGGTCACGCCGATACCGGCGATGCCGCACAGAATCCCGACCGGCACGCCGATCAGGCTCAGCGCCCCCGCCTCGAACAACACGCTTCTCAACAGCTGCTTTTTCGTCGCGCCCACCGACGACAGCAGGCCAAACTGCTTTGTCCGCTCGTTGACCGAAATCGAAAAGGCGTTATAGATCAGCGAGATGGATCCGAAGACGATGATTCCGATCAGAATCGCCGCCATGCCGTAGAGCACGGAGTTGTAATTGTCCTCGTTGCTGCTCGCCGTCAGGCGCAGCAGATCGCTGTTGATGCGCGAGCCCTTGTCCGCGAAACAGCGGTCGCGCAGTTCGTAGATCTCGTTTGGGTTCTTCATCGTGATATAGACGTCGCACACGCCGGCAGCCGTATCTCCCTCTTCCGCCAGCGTCAGCGCGGTATAGCCGGGCGCGGCGTAGCCCTCAAAGGACGGGCGTTCGTAAAAGCCCACGACGGTATATGTGCGCGTCTCGCGCACGTCCAGCGTCTCGCCTCCCACATAGAAATCATGCTGCGTCAGCGTCTCGCCGCCGGCTGAGCGCATTCCGAGCGCCAGCGTCAGGGTGTCGCCGAGCCGGTGGGAAACGCCGCCGATGGTTTTCAGATGGGCCGGCAGAATCAGCTCGCGGCCGCTTTTCGGCATACGTCCCTCTGTGATGTGGATCGGCAGGCTGTCTGCGGCGTTTGCCTCCGCCGCGCCGACGAAGAGATAGGGTCTCTCATCGTCCTGCGGGTTTTCCAGCGCCGCATAGCCCAGCGACCAGAGCGCGGTATAGCGCTCCACCGACTTTTCCTGTTTCAGAGCGGAGATCGCCGCCGCGTCCGTGTCGAACACGGCGCCGTGCCAGCTCCCCTCAGTCTGTATGACGACTTCCAGCATAAAGTTTTGCAGACTGGATATCGACGTCGTGACAGCGGTGATCATCGCCGCCGACAGGACGATGCCGATGATTGTGACCAGCGTTCTGACTTTATTCTTTGCCAGCGTTTTCAGCGTGACCCGGTTGAGAATATTCATCGCCGGTTCACCTCGTCGCGCGTGATTTTTCCGTCCTCAATGGCGATAATCCGGTCCGCCTGCAAGGCGATCGACTCGTCGTGCGTGATGACGATCAGCGTCTGATGATATTTCTCGTTCGACAGCTTTAAGAGCGAGACGATCTCATGGCTGTTGGCCGAGTCGAGGTTGCCGGTCGGTTCGTCCGCGAGCACGACGGCCGGCGCGTTCATCAGCGCCCGGCCAATGGACACGCGCTGCTGCTGCCCGCCGGAAAGCTGATTCGGCAGATGGTTCTCGCGGCCGTTTAAATGCAGCGTGTCGATCAGCTCGTGCAGCCGCACCTCGTTGATTTTCCGGCCGTCCATGAGCACGGGCAAAGTGATGTTCTCCTTGACCGTCAGAACCGGAATCAGGTTGTAAAACTGGTAAATCAGCCCGACCTGCCGGCGCCGGAAGATCGCGAGCTGCTCGTCGTTCTGCGCGTATACGTCGCAGCCGTTCATATATACCTTGCCGCCGCTCGGCCGGTCGACGCCGCCGAGAATGTGCAGCAGCGTCGATTTACCCGAGCCCGACGGGCCGATAATGGCGATGAATTCCCCCTTTTCCACCGAAAAAGATACTCCGTCAAGCGCGCGGACCTCGTTGTCGCCTGTCCCATATACTTTTGTCAGATTGCTGACCCTCAGGATTTCCATAGCTTACCTCCGATTTTCAAATGCCTCCGGACCTTCCCGCCGGGCATACCCCGCCCGGCTTTACAGACAACAGTATACCTGCCGCGCATGACTCCGGCGTGACTTTTCGGTGACAGATCCGTCACTTTTCCGTCCCATATCTGCCCATCCAACCGTCAAAAGCGCCGCCTCCGGCCGCGGCCGGGCTGATTATACCATAAACCCGGCTTGCGCGCAATTTTTGCTCCCGCCCCGGCAGCCGCCGCGGTTTCTCCCCGCGGCTGTTTCTGATAAATCCCTCTGTCGGCCCGCCGCATTTACAAAAAATTTACGTTTCCCTCTTGACTTGAAGTGAACTCCAAATGATAGACTATATATAGTCCGACGGCCATGTTGCATACAGGAGGCAAGCCGATGCAAAAAAACCTTTTCATCGCCTATTTTTCGCGGCCGGGCGAAAATTACGCAGGCGGTTCCATCGTCAGTCTGCCGGTCGGCAACACGGAAATCGCCGCCAAAAAAGCGCAGGCCCTGACCGGCGGAGATCTGTTCCGGATTCTCCCCGCACATCCCTATCCCGAAAGCTATCATGCCTGTACCGAGGCGGCTCAGCGCGAACTCCGCGAGGGCGCGCGGCCCGAGATCGCCGAAGCTCCCGCCCGCCTCGACCGATACGGCGCCGTCCTCCTCGCCTATCCCAACTGGTGGGGCTCCATGCCGATGCCGGTCTGGACCTTTTTGGAGCAAAACGATTTTTCCGGCAAGCAAATCCTGCCGCTCTGTACGCACGAGGGCAGCGGTATGGGCCGGAGCGAAGCCGATATCCAAAAGCTCTGTCCCAATTCAGACGTCAGGAGCGGGCTCCCGCTCCTGGGAAGCCGCGTCGCAAGCTGTGACGCCCTTCTCTCAGATTGGTTGAAAAAAAACTCTATAAAAGGGGAATTTATATGAAGTCAAAAGTATACTTTACCCAAGATGTCTCCTCCGGCGGGCTGCTCCGCATCTATGACGCGCTGGGCGTTGCGCTGGCGGGGCGCGTCGCCGTCAAGCTCTCCACCGGCGAACCGGGCGGCCACAACTTTCTCCAACCGTCCCTGATCCAGCCGCTGGTGAAGCGGCTGAACGGCACCATTGTGGAGTGCAACACCGCCTATGAGGGCAAGCGCTTCGATTCCAAAGACCACTGGCGCGCCATCCGCGACCACGGTTTTTCCGCGATCGCCCCCTGCGATATCCTCGACGAATTCGGCGAGTTTCCGCTTCCCGTCCAGGGCGGCCTGCACCTGAAAGAAAACTTTGTCGGCGAGCACCTGAAAAATTACGACTCCATGCTGATGCTCTCTCATTTCAAGGGCCACCTGATGGGCGGCTTCGGCGGGGCGCTGAAAAATATGTCCATCGGCGTCGCGTCTGCGCACGGAAAGGCCGTGATTCACGGTTCCGGCGATCCCGCCGCGCTGTGGACGGGCGACCATGATTCCTTCTTGGAATCGATGGCCGACGCCGACAAGTCGGTCATGGATTATATGGGCCGCGAAAACATCACCTATATCAACGTCGCCAACCGCCTCTCCGTGGACTGTGACTGCGACGCCAATCCGCACGAGCCGGAAATGGCCGACATCGGCATCTTCGCCTCCGCCGACCCTGTCGCGCTGGATCAGGCGTGCGTCGACGCGGTCTACGCCTCTCCCGACCCCGGCAAAGCCGCGCTGATTGAGCGCATGGAATCCCGCAACGGCATCCATACGGTCGAAGCCGCCGCGGCGCTGGGGCTTGGCTCCCGGGAATACGAAATCATCGATATCGGTTAGCGCGCCTGCCCGCCCCTCACCCCGTAAAACGGGTATGCCGGCTTCGCCCGAACGACCCTGTGAGACGCGCAGATAAACGCCCGGAGCCCGCCCTCCCAGATCAAACCCAGAGCCTGCGCGCTTCTTTGACCGGCCGGCAGGGCTCCGCAGCCGCCTCTCGTCTCCGTTCCCCCGTTCTCCTGTGAAAGATTTCCGTCCGGCTTCCGGAACAATCGGCATCGCTTCCGCACGGCCGAACCCTTTCCGCCCCTCACAGGCGCTTCC
>QAMX01000095.1 GCA_003149835.1 Clostridiales bacterium | reverse complement strand
AGGTATATTTCTTTAAATATATTGACAATACAGAAATGGTTGTATATAATAATAGACATCTAATTCCATTCCAAGAAGGAATGGAGATCAGCCGGAGCAGATTGGCTCTGAATTTAATTTGGGAGGAAAAGACATGAAAAAGCATTCAAGACTCTTGGCGCTTTTGCTCACGCTCGTGATGGTTACGGCGATGTTTACCGCCTGTACCAACAACGGCGACGATCCGGACAGCACGACGCCCGCGCCACAGAGCGATACCACTGCGCCTGGGCCGGACGTTACGACCGATCCGAACCAGACCACCCAGGGCACGACTGTTGATCTGACGGGTTACGAATTCACCATCACTGGTACCAACGATGTTTTCCCGGAGACGGATGAAAACGGCGTCTACATCAACGCGACCGAACAGCAGCTGGCTGATGAACTGGCCGACCTCGAAGAGCGCCTGGGTATCACGATTACCTATCAGGATTTCTCCGGCGATAAGCTCGAAGTTTTGACCACTGCCATGCTCGCCAATACGAAGGTTGCCGATATCATCTGGGCGCACGTCGAAGTGCTGTGGCCGCTCGCCAAAATGGGCGGTATCCTCCCCTACGACGAAGGCACGCTGGCTGACCTCGGCGTCAACTGGCAGGATGAAACCCGTTGGTTTGTTCCGACCACTGAATGGACCTCGATGTTCGGCAACGTCTGGGGCCTGAACGTCGCCAGCGAATACGTTGCGGTCAAGACCGGTTACTTCGTGCAGACCAACAAGGAAATCTGCGCCGCCGCCGGCTACCCCGATCTATATCAGATGGTTCGCGACAAGGAGTGGACTTGGGAAGTCTACCGCGACATTGCCAAGAAGTCCACGAAGGACCTTGACGGCGACGGTATCTACGATCAGTGGGGCACCTCCGCGACCGCGTGGGGCAACGAAGTGATGTCCAACGGCGTCCAGTACGTTGACGAAGTCGACGGCAAGTGGACGGTCAGCATCGACAGCCAGGAAGGCATCCGCGCCCTCCAGTTCCTGTATGACATCAACTTCGGCGACGCCACCCACAACCTCACGGTTTCCAACAGCGACAACCGTCAGCTGTTCTGTGACGGCTACGCTGCGTTCAACATGTCCGACATGGGCCGTATCAATGGGCCGACGCAGCAGTGCTTCAACACCAACCATCCGTACGGCATCGTTCCGATCCCGCTGGGCCCGGATGCCACGGAATACGCCTCTGGCCACAACGACCTCGACGGTTGGGCCATCCAGGCTTGCAATAAAGATCTGGAAAAAGTCGTTCCGATCCTCAACGAGTGGGCTCTCATCGTTAACGACACCAATGCTTATCTCGACGTCCTCAACGATGGCCGCTGCCACACCGAAGAAGACAAAGAAATGATGATCGAATACATCATCCCGAACTTCGCGCTGAACTATGCGACCGCGACCCCGGACATCTGGAGCGCTGTCGATGACAACGACGAAGGCGGCGGTTTGATCAACGATGTTTCCTACAACGGCATGACTCCGCAGCAGGCAATTGAGACCAATAAGAACGTCATCCAGGCGGTTCTCGACTCTTTCTTTAACAAATAATACATTTTTTTTGCAACTTCCTCCCAATTCAACGCGTTTGGGTGGGTCAAAAGGGGCTGTAAAAAAACGCTGTTGCTTCAAAAAACAGCTCTATGAAAAGCTGCAATTCCCCGCAAAAGTCAGGAAAAACAACCTGCTTTTGCGGGGAATGATTGTGGATGATTCTTGGAATTAGAGTTTTTACAGCTCTTTTGTGGCAATAGATGACCCTAAAAGTTGAGGAATACCGCATGATTTAGGGCTGTCATGCTTTTGAATTGCATTTGCAATTTCTTCTTTGTGTTTTTCGCGGAAGCGTCGAACAGCAAAAATCAAAAATATGTCCGTATGTAATAATGCTGCGCGGTGCAGGGCGCAATCGCAATATAGGTTGCGATTGCGCCCAATGATCTTGCGATTGCCTGTTTGAACCGCACCCCACTTGTTGATAGCATATCATACTGTTTAACAAGAGGGGTGCGGTTCATTTAAAGCGCACAGGGTTTTTGATAAAACTCCCTTATTCCTGCCGGACGGAGATCTCGCCGTTTTCGGCGGAAGCGACGACTGTGTCGCCCTTCTGAACCGACTTGTCGAGCAGCTTCTCGGACAGCGTGTCTTCCAGCTTCGAGCGGATGGTGCGGCGCAGCGGCCGCGCTCCGTAGACCGGGTCGTAGCCCGCCTTGGCGAGGCAGTCGACGGCCGAGTCGTCCCACTTGAAGACGACGCCGAGCTCCTCCATCTTTTTCGCCAGCGCGGCGAGCATGTTGACGGCGATCTTCTTGATGTCGTCCTCGGTGAGCTTGGAGAAGACGATGATGTCGTCCACGCGGTTGAGAAATTCGGGGCGGAAGGTGCGTTTCAGCTCCTCCATGACGATCTCTTTGATGTTGCGGTCGGAGTCGTCCGTGGCTTTGAAGCCGAGGCTCTTGCCGTGATTGGTGATGCTGCTGGCGCCGACGTTGGAGGTCATGACGATGATCGCGTTTTTGAAGCTGACGCGGCGGCCCTGACCGTCGGTGAGGATGCCGTCCTCCATGATTTGGAGCAGGATGTTGAAGACGTCGGGGTGCGCTTTTTCGATCTCGTCGAAGAGGATGACGCTGTAAGGCTTGCGGCGCACCTTTTCGGTGAGCTGGCCGCCCTCCTCATAGCCGACGTAGCCCGGAGGCGAGCCGACGAGGCGGCTGACCGTGTGCTTTTCCATGTACTCCGACATATCGAAGCGGAGCATCGCGTTTTCGTCGCCGAACAGGCTCTCGGCGAGCGCCTTGCAGAGCTCGGTCTTGCCCACGCCGGTCGGCCCTAAGAAGATAAACGAGCCGAGCGGGCGTTTCGGGTCTTTCAGACCGGCGCGGCCGCGGCGGATCGCCTTGGCGACTGCGGTGACGGCCTCGTCCTGTCCGACGACGCGGGCGTGCAGCACGTCCTCCATTTTCAGAAGCCGTTCGCTCTCCGTCTCGGTCAGGCGGCGCACCGGAATCCCCGTCCACGAGGAGATGATCTCGGCGATGTCGTCGGCGCCGATGGTGTCGGAATGCGTGGTCGACGAGCTCTGCCATGCGCTGCGCTTGTCCTCGAGCTCTTTTTTCTTCTTGTTTTCCTCGTCGCGCAGAGAGGCGGCCTTTTCAAAGTCCTGCGCGCGGACGGCCTCTTCCTTTTCCACCGAGATCTGCGCGATCTCGTCTTCCAGGCTTTTGAGGTCGGCCGGCGGCGTCAGATTGGTGAGCCGCGCCTTGGCCGCGGCCTCGTCGATGAGGTCGATGGCCTTATCCGGCAGGAAACGGTCGTTAATATAGCGCGACGACATCTTGACGGCGGCCTCGATGGCCTCGTCGCTGATCTTGATTTTGTGGTGCGCCTCGTAGCGGTCGCGCAGGCCTTTGAGGATCTGGATGCTGTCCTCCTCGCTTGGCTCGCCGACCTGCACCGGCTGGAAGCGGCGTTCAAGCGCCGCGTCCTTTTCGACGTGTTTCTTGTACTCGTCGAGCGTCGTCGCGCCGATGACCTGCAACTCGCCGCGCGCCAGCGCGGGTTTGAGGATGTTGGCCGCGTCGATGGCGCCTTCCGCGCCGCCCGCGCCGATCAGGGTGTGCAGCTCGTCGATAAAGAGGATGATGTCGCCGGCTTTTTTGACCTCGTCGATAATATTGCGGATGCGCTCTTCAAACTCGCCGCGGTATTTCGTGCCGGCGATGATGCCGGCGAGGTCGAGGGTGTAGATCTTTTTGGATTTCAGGTTTTCGGGGATGTCGCCGAGGACGATTTTCTGCGCCAGCCCTTCGACGACGGCCGTCTTGCCGACGCCCGGTTCGCCGATCAAAACGGGGTTATTTTTTGTCCGGCGCGACAGAATCTGAATGACGCGGTTGATCTCGTCGGTGCGGCCGATGACCGGGTCGAGGTTGGAATCGGCGGCCATGGCGTTTAAGTTGCGCGCGTATTCTTTCAGCAGCTTCGGTTCGCCGCCCTTCTGCTTGGAGGCGCCGCCGCCCGGCTGAGCCGACATCGCGCCCTCGCGTTCCGGCGCGCCGTCCTCCTCGCCCTCGCCGATGGCGCTGAGGATACGCTCGACGATCTTGCGCATATCGCCGCAGAGCTCATAGAGGATACGGGCGCCGACGTTTTCGCGCTCGCGGATGATGCCGAGCAGAATGTGCTCGGTGCCGATATAGTTGTGGCGGAGACGCACCGCCTCCTCCGAGGCGTAGTTGAGAATCAGCTTGGAGCGCGGCGTCAGATCCTGCGGCTTGACGCCCGGGTCGCCGAAGCCGACATCCTCGCGGATGCGCTCGACGACGTCGTCGGCGCTGACGCCGAGGTCGGTCAGAACGCGCGCGGCCACGCCCTCCTGCTCCCGCAGCAGGCCGAGCAGAATGTGCTCGCTGCCGATATAGCTGTGTCCCATTTCCACGGCCGAGGCATACGCTAAGCTGATGGCCTTGTTGGCGCGCTGTGTAAATCTTTTGTCTGTCATAAAAGCCTCTTTTCTCCGCCGCGCCCAGAGGATCGGTTCCGTTCTATTTCGGTGGACAGCGCACGTCCGGCGGCGGTGGGAGGGGCGCTGTAAAGTCGGTGGTCATTTCAGATGTGAAAAATCGATCGGATGTTTGAGCGCGTTATCCGAGCCGCTTGCGCAGCAGGGCGGCGCGCGTCTCGTCGCGCTGTTCGGCTCCAGCGGAGATCGCCGCGTTCAGGCAGAGCGTCGCGGGCTGAATCTCGCTGATCAGGGCGTTGATTGTCCCGACGTCGCCGGGCAGCAGGCCGAGCGAAACGCCGAGCCGTTCGTCGCTGAGCAGGCCCATCGCCTCCTCGGCGGAGATCAGCCGCGCGGAGACTAAGAGCGCGTGCGAACGGCAGACCTTGTCTTCGAGGCGCAGCCGCTCGGCGTCCATCAGCGCTTTGCGCGCGGCGCGCTCCTCGCTGATGATCTGCGCGACGATCTCGTGCAGGTTGTCGCAGAGCTCTTTTTCCGTATAGCCGAGCGTAATCCGGTTGGAGATCTGATAAAGGTCGCCGGATTCGCGGCTGCCCTCGCCGTAATAGCCGCGGATGGCGAGCCCTAAGCTGCCCGCGGCGTTCATCAGCGCTTTCAGGCGGCCGTTGGCGGCGAGCGCGGGGAGGTGAAGCATGACCGAGGCGCGCAGCCCGGTGCCGAGATTGGTCGGGCAGTGGGTCAGATAGCCGAGCTTGTCGTCAAAGGCGTAGCGCGCGCCGTGGGCGTTCAGCCCCTCGTCGATGAGCGTGTCGATCTTGACGGCGCAGTCGAGGCATTCGTCGATACAGAGCCCGGTGCCGATGACTTGGAGCCGGATGTGATCCTCCTCGTTGATCATCACGGAGATCCCCTCGTCCGACGAGAGGCACAGCGCGCGCGGCAGCGAGCTCTTGGCAAACTCCGGCGAGATCAGGTGGCGCTCCACGAGGCTGACGCGCTCGGCGTCCGACATCGACGAGGATTTTTTCAGCGTAAAAACGTCTTTGGTGACGGGGTTCTCCATGAGCTGAGACGAGCAGAGCGCGACGATTTTTTCCGCGTCCTCCGCGCTCTGGCGGGCGCCGAAGGGAATGCCCTCGATGTTGCGCGCTAAGCGGACGCGCGTGCTGACGGCGATGTCGCCGTCGCTGCCGTTTATGTCAAACCAGTTTTTGTTTTCCATGTATAGAACCATTCCTTTCGCGTGATTTCGCTTGAAAAATGGATTGGATTCAGCCGCAGTCTGTGCGGCGTGACTGGCGTCCGGCCGCAGAAGCCGCCGGACAGAGCCGGTCACAGATGGATATGTCCGCGGCGCGGCCGGTATGCCGCCGCAGGCGAGCAGCCGTTACGCCTTGCCGTCCTGTTTCAGGGCGTTGATCTGGTCGCGCAACACGGCGGCCTTTTCAAAGTTTTCCTCCCGGATCGCCTCGTCAAGCTCTTTTTTCAGCTTTGTCAGCTGTTTCTCGGCCTCGTTGACCGGCGCCTCCGGCTTTTTGGCGGAAAGCGGAACCCGACCGCGGTGCGCCACGTGGCCGTGCAGCTTGGCGATATAGGGAGAAAACATCTGCGCGAAGGTGCGGTAGCATTCCGAACAGCCCGCGTAGGCGCTCTTGGCGATCTCTGCGGAGGTCGCGCCGCAGAGGCTGCACACGCGCCGCGCCGGCTCGGCATGGCCCCTCAGCGCGCCGGAGAGCAGGGAGGCGATGCCGCCGAAGGGCTCGCCCGTCCCCATCAGACTGTGCGCCGACTCGGCGGCGCAGGACGGACAGAGATGCAGCTCCGTTATCTGTCCGTTGACGTTTTGTTTATAATGATAAGTCGCGGTTGTTTTTTTGCATTTGTCGCAAAGCATACAAATCTCACCTTTCCGTGTTCTGCGCGCAAGCGAGCAGACATTGTTTAAAAATCGAGGCTCTCAGGATGTCTTTGACTTCGCGGGGAACGCCGTGCAGCGCGGCTTCGGAGACCGCCGCGCAGACAACCGACGCGGTGTGCCGGTCGAGCACGCCGTCGGCCGTCAGGTTTTGGAGAAACGCCGCCGCCGTCTGCGCGTCGATGGAAGCGCCGACGGCATTGATGACATGCATCATCAGCAGCACTCTGTCCATAGAGACGCGCGTGATGCGGATATATCCGCCGCCGCCGCGCCTGCTGTCGACGGTGTAACCGTGCTCCGGGGTGAAGCGCGTCGTCAGGACGTAGTTGATTTGGCTCGGCACACAGTTGAAATGCTCGGCCAACTCGCTGCGCGAAAGCTGTACCGTGCCTTTGCGCCGTTCCAGCTCCTCCTCGATATACCGAGCGATCAGGTCGCTGATCCTCACGCTGGTTCACCTCCGATTTGTCTTTGACTTTCTTTGACCTTGGCAATATTATACGCTTGTTTGGATTGCAATGCAACGGCCGATCTGATAAAATTTGACCTATCCTGATCAATGAAAACCGATGAAATCAAAATATCTCCTTCCAGCGCAGGTATGCGAATTATTTCAGGCTTTTTCGCCCGATTTTATTTTTTCGGGCGGGAACGTTTTCCGGTTCTGCCGTTTGACCTTCGGCGCGGCGTCTGTCCTTGTGGCGGGCAGAGGCGGGAAAGAGCGCGCCGTCCGGAACGAGGCTCTCGGAGGTCTCGGCGTTCCAACCGCCGTGCGGCTTGGGGGCGACGGATTTTTTCATACTTCCTCATTTCTGCCGCGGCGCAGCTCGGTGCGCAGCCGCGTGCGGGCGTAAAATTTCAGCTCGCGTTTATTTTTTCCGCTTGGCGGTAATCTATACAAAATGATTTTCAGAGAGTTCAAATTTAATCGAAAATAACGGTTGATTTTTCAGCAAATCATGGTAAAATATAAGTATCATTTCATGAGATGGGGGAATGGATCATGGCGTATGTTATCGGTGAGGACTGCATCTCCTGCGGCGCGTGCGAAGCGGAATGCCCGGTCTCTGCAATTTCGCAGGGCGACGACAGATATGTGATTGACCCGGATGTCTGCGTCGAATGCGGCGCTTGCGCCGGTGTCTGCCCGGTCGACGCACCGAAGCAGCAGTAATCTATTGAATACGGTGATTTTTGGGGCAGGCGGTTTGATCGCTCTGCCCCGTCTCCGTCTCTTGCGCCGGGCAGTATGGGGGATACCGCCGGTGTCGCTGAGGAAAATATGGGGAGAGAGTTGGATTTGCAGGCAGAGTCCCGCGTCTTTTTAGGCGACGGCACGGTGTTCTATAACCCGCCGCAGTTACAGGGGATTACGACCGACAGCGTGCTCCTCGCGGCGTATGCCGCCGAGCGGTTGCGCGCGCTGAGGGGAGAGGTGTGCGATCTTTGCAGCGGCAGCGGATTGATTTCGCTGCTGCTGGCGCGGCGCTGTGCCGGGGTCCGGCTGCACGGCGTCGACGCCGACGCGGAGGCCTGCCGCTGTTATCAAAAAAACGCCGGAGAAAACGGCCTTGCGCCGCGTCTCGGCGCGACCCGCTGCGATGCGGCGGAGGTGCGGGCGCATTTTCCCGCCGGCCGTTTTGCGGCGGCGGTCGCGAATCCCCCGTATTATGAGGCCGGCCGCGGCGCGGCCTCGCCCGATCCGGCGCGCCGCGCCGCGCGGCAGGGCTGCGCGCTTGAAACGCTGCTCGCCGCGGCGGCGTATCTGCTGAAAAACGGCGGCTCGCTCTGGCTCTGCTTCCCCGCGGAGCGCACGGCGGAGCTTTTTTGCCGGATGTCGGAGGCGAAAATCGAGCCGAAGCGAATGCGCTTTGTCGCCCATACCGCTGAAAAGGAGCCCTCCATCGTGCTGGCGGGCGGCGTCAAAGGCGCGGCGGCGGGCATCCGCTGCGAAAGGACGCTGGTTCTCTATGAAAGAGACGGGCGTATGACGGACGAATGCGCTGCCATATACGGGGCTCCGTATCGCTGAAAAGGGCCGGCCTGCCGGCGCTCCGCTTTTCCGCAAACGAAAGGACTGCGACTGAGATGTCATGCTTATATATTGTGCCGACGCCGATCGGCAACCTCGGCGATATCACGCTGCGGGCGCTGGAAACGCTGAAAACCGTCGATTTTATCGCCGCGGAAGACACGCGCGTGACCAAAAAGCTGCTTCTGCATTTTCAGATCGCCAAACCTCTGCTGAGCTGTTATGAGCACAACGAACGGATGCGCAGCGCGGAGATCGTCGCGCGCATCGCCGGCGGCGAAGCCTGCGCGCTGGTGACCGACGCCGGAACCCCGGCCGTCAGCGATCCCGGCGAGCTGCTGGTCGCCGCCTGCGTTGCCGCCGGGATCCGCGTCGTGCCGCTGCCTGGCGCGTGCGCCGCAGTGTGCGCGCTGTCGGCCTGCGGTCTGCCGACGGGGCGCTTCTGCTTTGAGGGGTTTCTGTCGGTGAGCAAAAAGAGCCGCCGCGAGCGCCTGCGGGCGCTGCGGGGAGAAACGCGGACGATGGTGTTCTACGAAGCGCCGCACAAGCTCCCGTACACGCTGCGCGACCTCTATGAGGCGTTCGGCGACCGCCGCATCGCGCTCTGCCGCGAGCTGACAAAGGTATACGAGGAATTCGTCCGCACGACGCTGTCCGAGGCCGCCGCGAGGTACGGCGCGGAGGACGCAAAGGTGAAGGGCGAATTCGTATTGATCGTCGAGGGCGCGGCGCCGGCCGAGCCGGAAGAAAACGGCGGAATTCAGGCGCTGGATCTCACGCAGGACATCAAAACGGTCGTCGGCGCCGCGCGGCAGGCGGGCTTGTCGAGAAACGAGGCCTACCGCGCCGCGCTGCTTGAAAAGCGGAAAACGCGGCGGGAATTGCCGGAGGAATGAG
>QAMX01000080.1 GCA_003149835.1 Clostridiales bacterium | reverse complement strand
AAACGTCTCGGCCTGCCGGAGCGAATCTTCCTGCCGGTGATCCGCCCGGGTCAGATCCTCGGCGAGACGACCGAGGCCATCCGCGACGAAACCGGAATGAAGCTGCCTGTCGCCGCTGTCTGCGGGCATGACACGGGCAGCGCGGTGCTGGCAATCCCCATGGAACGCGGCGAGCGCTGCGCCTATATCTCCTGCGGGACATGGAGCCTGCTCGGCGTCGAGCTGGACGCTCCGCGCACCGACGACGCGGCCTACGCGATCGAGTATACCAACGAGGGCGGCTTCGGCGGCACCATCCGCTTCCTGAAAAACATCATGGGCCTTTGGATCTATCAGGAGGTCAAGCGCGAGCTGGAAAAGGGGACCGGCAGCATCGACTACGCCGTGCTCGACGCGGAGGTCGCGGCCGCGCCCGCCTTTGCGCGCTTTATCGACCCCGACGCCGCGGCGTTTTTTGAAAAGGGCAATATGATCGGCAAAATCCGCGACTACTGTACGGCGACGGGGCAGAGCGCGCCGGAGACGCGCGGCGAGATCTTCCGTTGCGTGCTGGAAAGCCTGGCGATGAAGTACCGCTATGCCGTCGAACAGCTTGAAGCCATGCTCGGCTATGCGCTGCCGGTGATCCGCGTCGTCGGCGGCGGCTGCAAGGATAAGCTGCTGATGGACTACACGGCGCGCGCCACAGGGCGGCGCGTGCTGGCGGGGCCGGTCGAGGCCACCGCCATCGGCAACATCTGCGCTCAGCTCATCGCGACCGGCGAGGTCGCCGACGTCTGGCAGGCGCGTTCGCTTGTCTCCGCGTCGTTCGGCGTCGAGGACTATACGGTTTCCGACCGCGCCGAATGGGATGAACAGTATAGGCGTTTCCTGAACCTGATTGAAAAGAAAACGGAGGAATAAATCAATGGATACGATGAAACGGTATGAACTCGCGCGCGAGCAGTTCGCCGCTTACGGCGTCGATACCGACGCGGCGATCGACAAGGCGCTGATGGTTCCGATTTCGCTGCACTGCTGGCAGGGCGACGACGTCACCGGCTTTGAAAACCCGGGCGCGGCGCTGACCGGCGGCATCCAAACCACCGGCAACTATCCTGGCAAAGCGCGCACGCCCGACGAGCTGCGCGCGGATATCGAAAAGGTGCTCTCGTTCATGCCGGGCGAGACGAAGGTTTCGCTCCACGCCACCTATCTCGACACCGACGCGCCCGTCCCGCGCGACCAGATCGGTCCCGAACACTTTGCGCGCTGGATCGACTGGGCCAACGGCCTGAAAATCGGTCTGGACTTCAACGAGACCTTCTTCTCGCACCCGCTTTCCGGCGACTTCTCGCTGTCGAGCGCCGACCCCGCCGTCCGCGCTTTCTGGATTGAACACGCCAAGTGCTGCCGCCGCATCGGCGAGGCCTTCGGCAAGCAGACCGGCAAGACCTGTGTCACCAACCTCTGGATTCATGACGGCTGCAAAGAGGTGCCTGTCGACCGCTTCGCGCCGAGAAAGCGCCTTGAAGAGTCGCTCGACGAGGTTTTCTCGTTTGAAACCAACCCCGCATGGAACCGCGACACGCTGGAAAGCAAGCTGTTCGGCATCGGCAGCGAGAGCTACGTCGTCGGCAGCCATGAGTTTTACATGGGCTACTGCGCGACGCGCAAGAGGATGGCGACGCTCGACACCGGCCATTTCCACCCGACCGAGCTGGTCTCCAACAAGATCTCGGCGATGCTGCTGTTCCTGCCCGAGCTGATGCTGCACGTCTCGCGCCCGGTCCGCTGGGACAGCGACCATGTCGTCATCATGGACGACGAACTCATGGCGATCATGCAGGAGATCGTCCGCAACGGTATTGAAGACCGCGTTCACATCGGCCTCGACTATTTTGACGCCTCGATCAACCGCATCGCGGCGTGGACGGTGGGCGCGCGCAACGCGCGCAAAGCGCTGCTCCGCGCCTATCTGGAACCGGCGGCTATGCTCAAACAGTGCGAGGCGAACGGCGACAACACCTCGGTGCTGGCGCTGAGCGAGGAGCTGAAAAGCCTGCCGTGGGGGATTGTCTGGGATTATCTCTGCGAAAAGACCGGCAAATACGCCGGCCGGACCTGGCTCGACGAAACCAAAAAATACGAAGCTGAGGTCACCTCAAAGCGCGGATAAAGGCTTTTGCTCAGGGGGCGGATGCCGCGAAGCGGCATGATCCGGTCTGAACGCCGGCATAACCGGCCATTCCGGT
This sequence comes from Clostridiales bacterium, assembly GCA_003149835.1. Taxonomy (GTDB): domain Bacteria; phylum Bacillota; class Clostridia; order Oscillospirales; family QAMX01; genus QAMX01. Next base: position 15,930 of record QAMX01000080.1, on the reverse strand, counting down.
TTTGCTCAGACGTCCTGCGAAGATCAGCGCTTGACTTGAACATTGCCGGTATCTTAGAAAAACGATTCTGCACATTGAATTCATTTTTATGAAAGAGGGTCATCTGATGACATACGGAAAAACCACCTGGCTGATCGGAGACGGATTTTGGGATTCTCACTCCAACGGCCTCTTTAACAGCCACGAATCGGTCTGTGTTCTGAACACCTCCGACAAGGACGCCGAGATCACCATGACGCTGTACTTTGAAGACCGCGACGAGATGGGCGGCTTCAAAGCGCAGTGCGGCGCTAAGAGGACGCACCATATCCGCATGGATAAGCTCAAAGCGACAGACGGCCGCAGCGTCCCGCAGGACGTGCCGTACGCGATGCTCGTCGAGAGCAGCGTGCCGGTCGTCGTCCAGTACAGCCGCCTGATGTCGTCGCAGCCGGAGCTGGGTCTGATGACGACGATCGCCTATCCTGTCGAATAATGGCGGCGCAGCCGCCGCAGAGGAGGGAACCACGGTGAATACCCACAATCTTGAAAAGCTCAACGTCTATCACCGCGGCTCTGTCTGGTTGCGGATCTATCTGTTTGGCTATCTGTTCGGGTTGATCTTAATCTATCTGGCGCTGATGCTGAACGAGCTGCTGGACACGGAGACGTGGAACGCCATCCTGACGTTTTATTCCGGCGGCGGCGCAACCTACGAAGGGATTTTTTCGGTCTTCGCCATACTGCTGATTCTGACCGCCGTGGCCGACGTTGCGCTTCTGCCCATGCTGAACCGAGCGGCGTTGATCGCCACGCTGACGCACTTAGTGCTACTGGCGCTGTACCGGCCGCTGATCTGGCTGTTCACGCGGCTGTTCTGCGGGAGCGTTCCTGCGGTGTTCGGCCGATACGCGAGGTTTTTGATTCCGCTGGCGCTGATTTATTCCTGCGTCAATCTCTGGTATTTCCTCCGCAGAAAAGATCTGTTCAGCAAGGATATTGTAAACCTCGTCACCGGCGAGGAAAAAGATCAGATCACGAGTATTTACCGCTGATTTGGAAAAGTCTCTGCGCGCAAATATTGCGCGCGGAGGCTTTCTTTTACGGCGCGGCGCGGGCGTTTCTCCCGGACATTCCTCTCTTTGCCGGCATATAATACAGCGAAAGGGGGATTTTGATGGAATATAAAGGAATGGATGTCTCATCCTATCAGGGCGATATCGATTGGGCCAAGGTCAAAAGCGCGGGGATCGACTTTGTTATGATTCGCGCCGGATTTGGCAAGACTGCGGACAGTAAGTGCATACAAAACATCCGCGGCGCTCTGAATCATCAGATACAGGTAGGTCTCTATTGGTTCTCCTATGCGGTAAATGAGAGAGAAGCGGAGGAAGAGGCTGCCCGACTGATCGAAACCGCGCACGGCTGGAAGATCTCTTATCCGCTCGCCTTTGATTATGAGGAAGCCTCGGTCCGATACGCCGCCAACAATGGAGTCACTGTGACAAAGACGTTAGCGACCGCGATGGCGGACGCTTTCTGCAAGGCCGTCGCAGCGGCGGGATATATGCCGATGCTGTATTCAAACCCGGATTTTCTGACACGATATATCGATTTTTCATCTTTGGGCGAAGACTGCCGGCTATGGCTGGCCGAGTGGAGCGCGTCGAAACCGTCGTATGAGGCGTCGATCTGGCAGTATACTTCCGGGGGAAGAGTGGACGGTGTGCCGGCGGTGGTGGATCTCGACATTTCATACGAAAATTACAGCAAGGAATGTTGTCCCATCCGTTATCAGACCTTAGAGGAAATCCCGGCCGCGCTGAGAGCGGAGACGGAGATTTTAATCAACAGCGGCGCTTTGAAGGGAAGCGGGCAGGGATTGAACGTGACCGAAGATATGCTGCGCAGCATGATTGTTGCCATGCGATATACGGATATCAAAACAGCCGATTAACAGGCGTTTGCCGCGGCGGGGACCGTCCTGCCGCGGCAAACAGCATGCCACGTTCTGATTGAATGCAGAAAATGCATTGCGGTGTTAATGAGGAGGGACGTTTTATTGATGGATCGATGTGAATTGTGTGGCAGCGCTTTGTCCGGCGACGCGGCGGCTCTGTACCGGAAGCTGATATGCCGCTCTGCGGAGCGGTGTCTGTGTCTGCGCTGTCTGGCCGCAAAGCTGGGCCTGTCCGAGAAAACGCTGTATGATCTGATCGACCGGTACAGACGTATGGGCTGTACGCTTTTTTCAGAACCGGAAGAGGAGGATGCGGCGCCGGAAAAATTTTGATTTATTCGGCGAAAAGACTTGACAGGAAGCGAAAAATCATGTATAATATTTCTTGCTTGTGTTGCTACCGATTGATAGACGGTTCTGGTACAAGCATGTGATGTGGCGGCATAGCTCAGTTGGCTAGAGCATTCGGTTCATACCCGACAGGTCGTTGGTTCAAGTCCGACTGCCGCTACCAAAAATTTTACAGAGCGCTATACGAACGCTCTGTAAAATTATATGGCCCGATGGTCAAGCGGCTAAGACACCGCCCTTTCACGGCGGTAACGGGGGTTCGATTCCCCCTCGGGTCACCACATTTGTCTCCTGTTCCTCGGGAGACATTCCGTTCTAAGAACGGTTTTCGGAGGCATAGCTCAGCTGGTAGAGCATCCGCCCCACACGCGGGGGGTCACAGGTTCGAGTCCTGCTGTCTCCACCAAAACGGAGCAAGCGATATATCGCCTGCTCCGTTTTATTTTATCCGTTACAACACGTTCACGATGTTTCAGCTTGCTATTTCGTTTTTACAGAGGAATATCTTCTGAAAATCAATAAACCAAATGTGGAGGAAATAACGATGTTTGACTCAATCAATCATGTATTTCAACAAAGACAGGAAGAATTCCTTTTTCTCGGTAAAATATATAAAGATCAAAAAATGGATTTTGGAAAATGGTACGATGATTTTTTTAAGTCGGGCGGATTTGAAAAATTGGCGCCGTACCGAAAAAACGAAAACGATTGTTTGGAAAGCGTTCATGTTATGTTGTCTGATTATTGGAATGTGGGTATCGGAGTGATCGCCAGTAACATAAGCGAAGCGCCGGAAGAATTTGAATTAAAAAAATACCCGGCAGGCGAATTTCTTATTATATCTTCTGATTGGAAAACGACAAATGAAGAGGCTCATAAGTCATTAGATCAGTTTGATCCGAAATATAAACAAATGCCATGCGGATATGTTGAAGACACAGCAACCTATATTTGTATTGAAAAATTTTACAAATGTTCAGAAAAAGGACATAGATGGGAAAGGTGGTATCCAATAAAAAAACAATAGAAATACATAAAAATTGATTGGTATGACAATGCAGTAAGAAGCTTCGAAGTTCAGATATTTTCAAAAATAATGGGGAATATCTTTTTGTTTCCTGTACACAAAACGCCGAAAACCCCCGATATTTCGGGGGTTTTCGTTTTTCTTCACGTGCATTCGGCTTTGTCCCGAAGAAGAGGGGTAGGCGATCAGCCCACCCCTCTTCTTTGGCGTTGTTGATCGTTTTGTACAATTCTTGATCAAGGCGTAAAAGAGCGGTCATGCCGGAGCACGAAAGTCAAAGCCGTCTAAGCGGCAAAGCTTGTGTCGCCGCCCGTTTCCGGAACCGGATTCGGCTTTGTCCCGAAGCTGAGATATCGAGGGTCGGCTCATTCAAAGCTGGGCATGGGCCGGATGAAGGCATGTCTGCTTTGCGTCTGGCCGATCAGAAGCCAATGGAAATCGCTCGGTTCCGAAAGGAGACGCTTTATTGCCGCCCGCCTGAACGCGCCGGATTGGATGGATGGCAAGTCTATGTTGTTTCACTGTCCAGCAGCCGCTTGTCCTCGTCCGACAGAGGTAACGCCGAAAACAGGTCCGGCCGCCGCTCTCGCGTTACTCTCAGCGCCTGCGCGCGCCGCCATTTGCGGATCTTCTCGTGATGGCCCGACAGAAGCACGTCCGGTACGCGCCGGTCGTGCCAGATCTCCGGCCGTGTGTACTGCGGGTATTCCAACACCCCCGACCAGTGGCTCTCGTCGGTATAGCAGCTCTCGTCGGCGAGAACGCCGGGGAGCAGACGGCAGACGGAATCGATGACTGCCAGCGCGGCGATCTCGCCGCCGGTGAGGACGAAATCGCCGATTGAGATCTCCTCGTCGACGCATTCGTCGATGAAGCGCTGGTCAACGCCCTCATAGTGGCCGCAGACAAAGATCAGCTCGCGGTCGAGCGACAGCCGTTTTGCGGCGTGCTGCGTATACGGCGCGCCCTGAGCGCTCAGCAAAATGGTGCGCGGCGCGGCGCATTGCTCCGCGGCGGCGCGCCAGGCGCGGTAGAGCGGGTCCGCCATCAACAGCATACCCATGCCGCCGCCGTACGGATAGTCGTCCACCTGCGCCTGCCGGTTCAGCGTATAGTCGCGGATCTGGATACAGTGAATATCGACGATGCCGTTTTTGATGGCGTTGCCGATGATGCTGCCGGACAGCACGCCCATGACCGCGTCGGGGAAGAGCGTGAGCACAAAGATTTTATTCATCGCCCACCATCCCCGGGATCGTCTTGACCGTAATGACGCCGCCGTCAAGATCGACCGACTGGATAAAATCGCCGGCGGCGGGGATCATATATTCCGCATCGCCGTCACGGACGACATAGACGCTGCTCGCCGGTCGGTCCAGAACCTCGCTGATCTTGCCGATCGTCCGCTGCAAGCGGAGATCATAGACGGAAAGCCCGATCAGGTCGCAGCAAAAATAGACGCCCTCCGGCAGAGAAACGTCGTTTCTGTCGAAATAGAGGACGGAATTGATCAGCCGCATCGCCTTCTCCACGCTGTCAAATCCGGGCAGGAGCAGAAGCAGCATTCCCTTGTGTACGCGCTTGGAAACCGGCGCGATCGCTTGGCCGTTCAGATACAGCGTATCGATCGGCAGCAGAAACTCGGCGCTGTCACAGGAGGGTTTCAGCTTGACCTCGCCGCGCACGCCGTGTGTGCCGACGATTTTGCCGGCTTCGAGATAGCGGTTGTTTTTTCGACTGGATTCCATGGCAGAACCCCCGTTGTTTGAAATTTTTTACAGATAAAAAACCGGCCGAAAGTCTGAGATGAAAACGGATGCCGCTGATCACCGGCGGTCTGTTGACCGGCAGGCGCCACTCTCGCGGCAAACCAATGCCGGAAAGGATGTTTTCAGATCTCAGACCGTCAAAGCCGGTCTTTTTGTCCCATTGAAACTTAGCCGACGATATCGACGTTGACGCGGATGTTCTCACGGATAGCAGCCGCTTTTACGACCGAGCGAATGGACTTCGCAATTTTTCCCTGACGGCCGATGACCTTGCCCATATCGGACGGATCGACGCTCAGCTCTAAAATGAGCATATCGTCACGGGTAACCTCGTTCACCGAAACGGCGTCAGGATGGTCAACAATCGATCTGGCGATATAGTAGAGTAGCTCTTTCATTTGAAACCATTCCTTTTTGAGGACGTCCGCTTACAGAATGCCCTCTTTTTTCAAAAGCGATTTGACCGTCTCAGTCGGCTGAGCGCCGTTCTTGATCCATTCCTTGACCTTATCCGCGTCGACTTTGACTTCGCTGGGTTCGAGCATTGGGTTATAAGTGCCGATTTCTTCGATAAAACGGCCGTCTCTGGGAGAGCGGGAGTCCGCGACGACGATTCGATAAAACGGAGCTTTTTTGGCGCCCATTCTGCGCAGTCTGATCTTAACCATGATTTGTACCTCCAAATAATTTGTGAATAAAATTGTAAAACAGTTTATTAAAACGGGTATTTAAAGCCCTTCCTGTTTTTCGCCTGGGGACCGCCGAAGTTCTTAACGGCTTTGCCGCCCGTCATCTTCCGGGCCATTGCCTGTGTCGCCTCGAATTGTTTCAGCAGCCGGTTGACGTCCTCGACGCGCGTTCCGCTGCCGGCGGCGACACGTTTTTTGCGGGAAAAATTGAGCAGCGACGGGTTGTCGCGCTCTTTTTTCGTCATCGAAAGAATGATCGCCTCGGTGCGTGCGATTTGCTTTTCATCGATTTTGGCGCCTTCAAGCTGTTTCGCGTTGACGCCGGGGATCATTTTCAGAATATTCTGCACAGAGCCCATCTTTTTGATCTGGCGCATCTGGTCGAGAAAATCGTCGAGCGACATTTTGTTCTGCCGCATCTTCCGTTCCAGCTCTTCGGCTTTCTTTTCGTCGAAAGCCTGCTGCGCCTTTTCAATCAGCGAGAGCATATCGCCCATGCCGAGGATACGCGACGCCATACGGTCGGGGTAGAAGGGCTCGATATTCGACGCGTCGAGCTTCTCGCCGGTACCGACAAATTTGATCGGCTTGCCGGTGGCGGCCTTTACGGAGAGCGCCGCGCCGCCGCGCGCGTCGGAGTCGAGCTTGGCGAGGTAGATGCCGTCGATGTCGAGCGCGGCGTTGAAAGCCGTCGCGGCGTTGACCGCGTCCTGACCGGTCATCGCGTCGACCACGAGCAGAATTTCGTCGGGATTGACGGCGGCTTTGATGCGTTTCAGCTCGTCCATCATCGAGTCGTCGATATGGAGACGGCCGGCGGTATCGATAAAGACCATGTCGTTGCCGTGCTCGCGCGCATGAACAAGCGCCTTCTGCGCAATTTCAACCGGGTCGCCCTGTCCCATTTCGAACACGGGAACGCCGACCTGCTCCGCGACGATTTGGAGCTGCCGGATGGCGGCGGGACGGTATACGTCGCAGGCGGCCATCAGCGGACGCTTGGAGAGCTGCGTTTTGAAATACCCCGCCAGCTTGGCGCCGTTTGTCGTTTTGCCCGCGCCCTGCAAACCCACGAGCATAACGACCGTCGGCGGCTTGGGCGCCATATTGATGCGCTCGTTGGCGCCGCCCATCAGCGCGGTCAATTCTTCATTGACAATTTTGATAACCTGCTGAGCGGGCGTAAGGCTGTCAAGCACGTCGCTGCCGAGCGCCCGCGCGCTGACGGCGTCAATGAAGTCGCGGGCGATCTTGACGCTGACGTCGGCTTCCAGCAGCGCGAGACGAACCTCGCGCATCGCGGTCTTGATATCGTTTTCGCTCAATCTGCCGCGCCCGCGAAGTTTTTTAAAGACGGAGGAGAGCTTATCCTGTAAATTTTCAAAAGCCATCGGCTGTATCAGCTCCTTTAAACAAATAATACCCGCAGTCTCATCTCTGCCGCCGCGCGAGACGGTCGGCCCTTGATCGCCATAGGCTCAACAAAACGTCGAAAACAAAAGCGCCTCGACCGGTTTTCCAACAGAATAGGGGGCGCGTATACCTGATTACCTCCGCTGTCGGAGGAAACGGGTAGAGGCAATTACGCCAGACCGGCGACGTCCTTTGTAAGCCGGTAGATCTCCGCCAGCCGGAGATCAAACTCGGCGCTCCGCTTTTCCGTCCGGTTCAGGTCCAGCAGCTCGGAAGCGAGCGCGTTGATCCGCTGCAAAGCGTCGGAATTTTTTTTAAAACGCCCGACAAGGCCGAGCCGTTGCTCAAAATTGATCATGAGGTTTTTAGAGCGTGTCAGCGAATCGCGCACCGCCTGCCGCGAGATCTGCATCTGTTCGGAGATCTCGGAAAGCGAGAGATCGTCGTTATAATAGACATCGAAAATTTCCTGCTGCCGCGGCGTCAGCATGGCGCCGTAAAAATCAAACAGGAGACACATTTCAAACGCATTTTCTTTCAGAGCGTTTTCGGCGGGCATGACGCTTCAACCTTCTTCCGTCCGGCTGGAGGTATCGCTGTAAAGCTAAAATCCTTTACAGCAGATATGATACCATAACCGAGACGCGTTGTCAATAGGGCGGCGCTATGTATACAAAAATCAATTTATGAAAAAATAAGAAAAGACAAGCGGCGAACGACGGCCGCCGGGCAAAAACGATTTTCTTGACCCGACGGAGGAACCGCTTTTCTTGTATGGGATTCTGAACGCCTGCGTCTGCGCGTCAAAAGGTCGGCGCGGACGTGATTTTACTCTGTGGCGCGATTTTCAGCTATGTGTGGACGGATGACGGATGGTCAAGCTGAATCGGCCGGAGACGCTGAGTAGGGCGGTTCAGCAGATCGATTTTTGACGGAGCGGGGACGTTTCAAAGAAAGGACACGGTTTACCGATATGCAGGACGAAATATTCATGCCCAACAGCCGCGCCGGGCGTTACGGAGAAAACTGCGCGCGCGCTTTTTCCGCGCGCGGCTATGCGGACGCGCGCGCGGTGCGCAAAGCGCTGAAACATGATCTCAGCGTCATCAAAAAAACGGTCGCGCAGCTCAACCGCTATTCGGAAAGCCTGCCGAAAACAGACTCGGTGCTGCTGCCTCCTGAATTCGTCTGGCTTTCCGACAATGTCTACACGGTGGAAAAGGAGGGCAACATCCTCAAACAGGAGCTGCGCGGCGGCTATCGGCTGACCTCGGACCGAAAAGGCCGGGTCTTTGTCTGCGAGATGGCGCGGTCGCTGCTGAAAACCGGCGCGGACGCGGTGACGCCGGAGCGGATTCAGCTGTTTTTGGAAGGCGTACAGCGCGAACGGCCGCTGAACGAAGACGAATGCAACCTGTTCCTGACGATGCTGCGTTTTGCGGCGGTCGAAAATATCTGTTCGGCCGCTGAGGAGATTGCGAAAATCCTCCGCGCCTACGCCGCCGAGGAAGTGGACGATCCCTTCGGCGCGGAGATGATTCTCTGGAAACAGAGCCTGCGCGGCGGCGTCAATCAGACGCTGGCCGTCTACGCGCAAACGGCCGAAAAGCTGCACGGAACCCTTGCGGAGAACATCAAAAACTCGTTGAAGCTGCTGCGCGCCGTCGGCAGCGCCGATTATAACCGCGCCGTGCGCGCGGTGAGCGCGCTCGAACAGGTGCTTTTAGACGACCCGGACGGCACCTATCCGCAAATGGACGAATATTCGCAGGCCTATTACCGGCACCTCCTTGCGCGCACGGCGCGCAAACGGCGTATTTCCGAATATGAGCTCGCGCGCCAAGCTCTCGCCGCCGCCGCTGCGGCGCCGCCTGATACCGCCGCGGCGCATATCGGGTTTCACATCGTCAACGCCGAGCCGCTGCAAAAAGCGCGCAAACGCGCCGCCAACGCCTATCTGATCCTCGATATGACGCTTCCGGTTCTGATTTCCGTGCTGCTCGGCATCCTGTTCAAAAGCGTTCTCCTTGGCATAGGGGCGATTTTGCCGCTTTATGAGGTCACGAGGTCGCTGCTGCTTTATATGTTTTCGCGGCATGTGCCGATCTGGCATCTGCCCGCGCTGGAGCTGAAAAACGGCGTTCCCGAAGAGGGCATGACCCTGGTTGTAATCGCGCTGCTGGCCGCAGACAAAAAGCAGGCGGAAAAGCACGTCGCGCTTTTGGAGGAATATTATCTCGCCAACCGAACGGCGGGGGATAACGTTCTGTACGGCGTGCTTGCCGACCTCCCCGATTCCCAAACGCCGGAGGCCGAGGCCGACGCGGAGATTTTAAATGCCGCGAAAGAAAAAGTAGACGAGCTGAACGCGCGTTACGGCAAGCGGTTCGCCGTCGTCTACCGAAACCGCCGCTTTAACGAGCGCGACGGGGTCTATATGGCTTATGAGCGCAAGCGCGGCGCCATCGCCTCCTTGGCGGCGTTCGTCTCGGGAGACGACGACGCGGACAATCTGCCGATCGTTTACGGCGTCGACGAGAGCCGGCTGCGAAAGGTTCGCTATCTCGTCGCGCTGGACGCCGATACCGCGCCCGCGCCGGACTCGATCCGCTCCATGGCCGGCGCCATGCTCCATCCGTTAAACCGGGCCTCTGTCGCCGGAGACGATTCCTGCGTCGTCGCCGGCTACGGCATTTTGCAGCCGCGGATCGCGCTCGACCTGATCGCGGCCAACGCGACGCTTTTTTCGCGCATCTTCGCGGGGCAGGGCGGCACGGATCCGTATTTTTCTGCGAGCGGCGATATTTACCAAAATCTTTTCGGCGATTCGATCTTTATCGGCAAGGGCATGATCGACCTGCGCACGATGCACCGCGTGCTGAAAGGCAAGATCGCCGACAACCGCGTGCTCTCTCACGACCTGCTCGAAGGCAGCTTCCTGCGCACGGGCTATTTGACCGACACCACGCTCACCGACGGCTTTCCGTCGTCGGTGCGTTCGTTTTTCAAGAGACAGGCGAGATGGACGCGCGGCGATATCCAGCTCATCCCGTTTCTCTTTCCCAGAATCCGCGGCCGCAGCGGCGAGCTTTATCCAAACCCTTTAAACCGGATTGCAAAATACAAGATTGGCGACAATCTCCGGCGCGCGCAGACGTCGGTCGCGATTTTTCTGGCCATTGCGGGCTATTGTATCTTTATGAATGCGCCGGCGGCGGCCGCAGCCGTCTGCGCCCTGGCCGCTCTGGCCGCGCCGATGCTTCTGAATACCGTAGAGCGGTTCCGAAATTTTACCAATAAGGTTTCAACGCGCTGTCACTCGACGATCTACGCGGGCTTTCGCGGCGGCCTACTGCAATTTTTCTCGCGCTTTCTATTGCTGCCATTCGATGCGTTTGTTACCGTCCGCGCCATCGTGCAGGCGCTCTGGCGTATGCTCTTCACCAAACGCGCCATGCTGGAATGGACGACGGCGGCGGAGGCTGAAAAGCGCGCCAAGTATGCCAAAAACGGCGTCGGCGGCCTGCTGCACGAGTACTTCGTATTTATGCCGGCCATCGTGCTCGCAGCGGCGGTCTGCGTCGTCGGATGGAATCCGGTCGCATGGCTGGCGGCGCTGTTCTGGGTCTTATCGCCCGCCTATTCCTTCTGGCTCTCCCGGAAAATGGATCAGAAGCCGGAGATCGGGGAGGAGGACAAAGCGCTTTTAACTGAAAACGCCCGCAGAATCTGGCGGTTTTTCGATGAGATGATGGCGGAGACAGACAATTTTCTGCCGCCGGACAACTATCAGGCGGAGCCCTGCGGGACGATCGCCCACCGGACGAGCCCGACCAACATCGGCCTCTCCCTGCTCGCCGTTCTGGGGGCGGAGAAGCTCGGCTTTCTCCCGTGGGAGGAAGCGGAAAAGCGCCTTCTGAGGGTCATCAGCGCCGTGGAACGCATGGAGAAATACCGCGGCCACCTCTATAACTGGTACAATACGAAAACGCTGCGCGTGATGAGCCCGGCGATTGTCTCCTCGGTCGACAGCGGCAACCTGTGCGCCTCGCTGCTCGCCGCCGCCCAACTCGTCGGAGAAAAAGGGAACAGGCAGCTCGCCGGACGGATGGAGCGTCTCGCCGTTTCCGCCGATTTCAGCGCGCTGTACGATGAGGACGCGCATCTGCTGCGAATCGCCGTCGACGGAGAGGGGCACGGTGTCGGCGGCCGCTACGACATGCTCGCCAGCGAGGCGCGCCTGACCAGTTTTATGGCGATCGCACAGGGGCAGATTGAAAAACGGCACTGGCGCAGCCTTTCCCGCATGCTTTCGGAGACCAACGGCTATTCCGGCCTCGTGTCATGGAGCGGTAGCCTCTTTGAATACCTGATGCCAAACATCCTGCTGCCCGACGAGGAAAATTCCCTGCTCTACGAGGCGAACCGCTACGCCGTCTACTGCCAGCGGCGCTATGCCCGGCGGCGAAAACTGCCTTGGGGCATTTCGGAGAGCGCGTTTTATTCGTTTGACGAGTCGCTGAACTATCAGTACAAGGCGCACGGCATCACCGCGCTCGGCCTGAAAAACGGGCTGGACAGCGAGCTTGTGCTGTCGCCGTACTCGACGTTTTTGGCCTTGACGACGGATCCGAACCAAGCGCTCAAAAATCTGCGCGCTCTGGCCGCCATCGACGACATTCAGGGAAAATACGGGCTGTACGAATCCGTCGATTTCACCGCGGGGCGTATTCCCGAAAACGACGGGGAATGGGCGGCGCGGCCTTACCGCGTCTGCAAGAGCTATATGGCGCACCATATGGCGATGTCCCTGTGTTCGATCTGCAATCTGCTGACGGCGTGCGGCGGCGAAGGGCTCTATTTTGTCGAAGCGTTTTTGAGCCGGCCGGATATCCGCGCCTATCAGTCGCTGCTGCGCGAGCGCATGCCCGTTAACGCCGTCAACGTGCGCCGGATCAGTGCCAGGCCCGAGCTCAAAGTGCGGACGGCGCGGCCGATGACCTATCGGATCACGACCACGGGCGGCAACGAAACCGAACCCGCGGTCAATCTCCTCGCCAACAGCGGATGTACGCTGCTGGCGACTTCGGCCGGCGTGACAAGCCTGTTTTCCCGCCGCGCCGCCGCGTATCATTCGGGAAGAACGCTGGTTCCAAACAGCACAGGGATAGCCGTGCTGTTTCAAAGCGAAAACGAGGTGATGTCGGCCGCCGCGCTGCCGCAGGGCACGGACGCGCGCTACCGCAGCGAGTTTACGGAGGATTTCTGCCGTTTTTCCGCCGAGAGCAGCCGTCTGCATATCACGCAATGGGTCGGGATATCGGAAAACGACCAAGCGGAGATCCGCGAGGTCACCGTCAGAAACGTCAGCGACGGGACGGTAAACGGCCATCTGATCCTGTTTTTGGAGCCGTTGTGCGGCAGCGAGACGGAATACGCCAGCCATCCGGCGTTTTATCAGATGTTTCTGACCACCGAGCCGGTCCGCAACGGGGCCGCCGCGACGCGGCGCGACCGCAGCGGCAAAACGGAACAGGCTGTCGCCATGGTCTGCGACCGCGACGGAGCCGTCTTTACGACCGACGGCGACGCGGCGCTCGCCGGCAATGATCCGCGGATTGCCGATTCCTATTGCGGAGACCTCGGCTCCGCGGCATTCGGGGAAATGCGCGCGCCGGTTATCCGGGCGGCGATTCCTGTCGAGCTCAAATCCTGCGCGGCGTTTTCGGTGCGGTTTGCCGTAGCGCTCGGTGAAAATGCCGCCGCAGCGGCGGCGGTGTGTGAAAACGCCCTGAAAGCGGCGCGCCGGACAGGCGATTTATATATGAAAACAGCGGAGCGCCTCGCGTTTACGGCGCGAGAGGCCGCCGCTGCGCTTTCTCTGCTCACCCCGATGCTGCTGGGCGGAGAGCGGCAGGGCCCAAAGCCGGCCATCCAAACCGCAAAAGGGGAGCTCTGGCGTCTCGGCATCAGCGGCGATCTGCCCATCGTGCTGTCCGAATGCTTTTCAGAGGAACAGAACGCGCGGGCGAGCGAGATTTTCCGGGCCGTCCGCCAGCACAAGCTGCTGGCGAGCTGCGGCGTCGCCTACGATCTGTGTCTGCTGACCGACGACGGCGGCGCTTATGAGCGCACGGGCTTTCACATCTGCCATTCGGCGATTAAGGTCGCCGGAAGCGAGCAGGCGGTCGGGAGCCGCGGCGGGCTCCACCTGTTTGACCTCTCGGCGCTGAGCGAGGCGCAGCTCTCCGCGCTCCGCCTCGCGGCGTGCGCGTCGCTGCCGTACCGGCGAAGCGGGTCGGCGGCTGCGGCGCTGCCGATCGGAAAAACCAAAGCGGCGCGGCCGCGGGTATGGTCGCAGCCGTTGTGCAACCCGCGCTTCGGCTGCTTCTCCGCCGACTTCGGCTTGACGCATATCTGGTATAAAAACGCGCGTCTGTTGAAAATCACGCCTTGGGACAGCCGCGAAAACGGCGAATCGCTGTTCGCCCTGACAGACGGCGTCCGCATTCCGCTGCTCGCGGGGGCGGAATGTTCCTTTGAACAGGGCTTTACGTCGTGGACAAAGGAGGTCGACGGGCAGACGGTGCGCGTGCGCGTATGCGTTTTGCCGGAGGAATGCGTGCGGGTCGTCGTGATCGAAGCGGAGCGCGGCGGCCTGACGATCGACTGGTTCGCCGCGCCGCTCCTCGCCGAGAGCGAAAACGACCGCAAGGGAGTCGTGACCGCGTATGATACGGAGACGGGCTGTATCACCGCGGAAAATCCGTTTTTACAGCACCTTGACCCGGCGGCCGCGGCGTTCTGCGCGTGGCCCGCGCCGTCCGCAATCACCTGCTCTGAGGCGGAGTTCCAGAGCGGCATGTTTTACGCGCCGGAAACGCAGGAGGCGTCCGGCCGTATCGCGGCGTTCCGCATTGCACTGTCGGCCGGAAACGAGGGAACCCGCGCCGTGCTCGCCGTTGCGGCGGCCGATACGGCGCAGAACGCGGCGCGGCTCGCGCGCTCCTTTGCCGAGCCGAAACGCGCCGAGGCGGCTTTTCAGACCTCCGTCGCCGCCCGCGCCGCCGAGACGAAAAAAATTCTGCTGCAAAGCGGGGACAGCGCGCTCGACCGCTATCTAAACGACTGGGTCGTCTGGCAAATCAAGGGCGCGCGGCTCTACGCCCGATCCTCGCTGTATCAAAACGGCGGGGCGATCGGCTTCCGCGATCAGCTGCAAGATGCGGCGGCGCTGCTGACGGAGCAGCCGGAGATCATGCGGTCGCTGCTGCTGCTCGCCGCCTCGCGCCAGTATGAGGCGGGCGACGTGCAGCACTGGTTCCATGTCGGGTTCAGCGATCCGGCGATTCAGAACGGCGTCCGCACCCGTTGCAGCGACGATTTGCTGTGGCTGCCGCTTTCCGCGGCGGAATATCTCGAACGCACGGGGGATATGTCGCTCCTGAACGAGCAGGTTCCGTATCTGAAAAGCGAACCGCTCGGCGAAGGCGAGCGGGAGCGGTATGAAAACGCCGTCCGTTCGGAGGAAACCGACACCCTGTACGGCCACTGTCTCCGCGCCGTTCGGATGTTTTTGGCGCGGGGGCGCGGCGCGCACGGCCTGCCCCTGATTCTCGGCGGCGACTGGAACGACGGCATGAACGCCGTCGGCCCGGATGGGCGCGGCGAAAGCGTATGGCTGGCCTGGTTCGGCGCGCTGGCGCTGCGGCGTTTTGCCCCGGTCTGCCGCGGGCTCGGCGACGGGGATACGGCGGCGTTTTTCCTGGATGAGGCGAAAGCGCTTCGCCATGCCGCGCTCGAAGCCTATGACGGCGACCGCTTTGTCCGCGCCTACACCGACGCGGGGGCGGTCATCGGCGCGGAGAGCAGCCCCGAATGCAAGATCGATTCCATCGCCCAGAGCTTTGCATGGCTCTCAGCGGACGGAACGGAGCCGGAGGGGGAAAAGGTGAAAATGCGCACGGCGCTTCAAACGGCGCTGGACGCCTTGGCGGACGACAAAAACAAGCTCGTCCGGCTGTTTACGCCGCCTTTCACGCCGCCGGCGCAGACCGGATATATCTGCGCCTACCCGCGCGGCGTGCGGGAAAACGGCGGGCAGTATACGCACGCCGCCATCTGGCTGGCTCTGGCATGCTTTTACGCCGACCGGGAGGACGACGGATGGTCGCTGCTGCAAATGCTGCTGCCGGAGAACCACGATCCTGTGATCTACGGCGGAGAGGATTTCGTCATTGCCGCCGACGTCTACGGCGACGGCGACAAGACCGGCATGTGCGGGTGGAGCTGGTATACCGGTTCCGCCGCATGGTACCGGCGGGCCGTCCTCGAAGGGATGCTCGGCATCCGAGCCACGCCGGCGGGGCTGACGGTCACGCCGCGCTTGCCCGCCGACCTGCCCGCCTGCGAATGCCGGCTTACGCTGGGCGAAAAGCGCGTCGCGCTGCGCATCGAGCGGACGGCGAACAGACGGACGCATACGGTCGATTTATCGGACGGGGCAAAAGAATATCGTATAGAGCTCCGCTGAACGAAAACAATGGAGATCAGAGCAAAACGCTTCCGTTTTCAAAACAAAAAAAGGGCGTTTTCCGTATCATCAACGGAAAACGCCCTTTTAGCACATATGCTTTGCATTTTTTAGCACACGCTTGCCGGCGAAGGAGCGCGGGGCGGTCTTACCGGAGCCGCGCGGTCATGGAAAATGCAAAAAGCGCTTCTGCGGGGGGCGCGGTTAGC
>QAMX01000019.1:16996-23454 GCA_003149835.1 Clostridiales bacterium | reverse complement strand
AGCGTCGGGTTGGCGCGCTTTCATGCAGCCGGCCGCGCAGCTCTTTGTTTTGCGGCGCGGCCCCTCCGCTTACGGCGTCTGAGGCGATCCAATCGCTTGGAGCAGCGCATCGACGGCCTCGCTCAGCTCCTCCGGCGTCCTGTCGTTGAGCAGGATATAGTCGCAGTGATCGATAAAAAAGGCGCTGTTCTTCTGCGCGGCGATACGAGCGCGCGCCTCATCCTCTGAAATCGCGTCGCGCTCCACAATACGGCGCAGGCGCGTCGCATCGTCGCAGAGCACGCCCACGACCGCGTCGCACAGCTTGCCCATGCCGCTTTCGATCAGCGCGACCGCCTCAACGGCAACATGGGCTTTCCCGCAGACGCCGATCAGCTCCGATACTTTTCGGATGATCACCGCATGGGTGATATCGTTCAGCGCCGTCAGCGCCGCCGCGTCGGAAAAGACGATTTTGGCCAGCGCCCGCCGGTCGATGGCTCCGTCTTTGACGATGCCGCCGCCAAAACGCGCCGTTAAGTCCGCGCGCAGCGCCTCGTCGCCGGCCAGCAGCTCGTGATACACCCTGTCCGCGTCGATAAAATAAAACCCTCTCGCTTCAAGCAGCCGCCCGACCGTCGTCGTCCCGCAGCCGCTGCCGCCGGTGATCCCGAGCACCATACGCATCCGCCTCCCTTTTCCGTCACGAAACCGTCACGACGTCGAAGCCGGCGGCCTTTTTAATCCGGTTGGCCACGGCCAAGCCGATGCCGCCGTCCGACGGGCACTGGATATAGATTCGTTCCGTTTTCAGCGCGTCGGCCGCCCGAAGCGCCCCGAACAGCCCGTGCGCAAGCGCGGCCGGATCCGCCTCGGAGCCGTATGCGACGCAGTCGGCGCTGCTGAAAGCCCGCGCGTATTCGTCATAACAGATCACACAGCAGCGTCCCTGAATCTCCGTCAGCTTTGAACGGATATAGGCCGCCGTCTGCGCGCCGCCGCCGCAGACAGCCTGCACCGGCGCTTTGGGCGCATAATGGCGGTATTTCATCCCCGGCGAAGAGACGCGCTCGGATTCGTCGATTTTCTGGCGCACCGCCTTATCAATCACGACGGGGCCAAGCGCCGCGGTCAGCTGTTCGTGGGTCACGCCGCCGGGGCGCAGCAAAACGGGCGCTTCGCCCGCAAGCGACACGACCGTCGATTCCAGCCCCACCTCGCAAGCGCCGCCGTCCAGCACCGCGTCAATGCGGCCGCCGAGATCGG
This sequence comes from Clostridiales bacterium, assembly GCA_003149835.1. Classification (GTDB taxonomy): domain Bacteria; phylum Bacillota; class Clostridia; order Oscillospirales; family QAMX01; genus QAMX01. The sequence continues at coordinate 22,209 of QAMX01000019.1, read as the reverse complement.
CCATCACATGCGCCGCGGTGGTCGGGCTCGGCGAACCGGAGAGATTTGCCGACGGCGCGGCCAGCGGCGTACCGGCCGCCGCTATGACGGCCTGCGCCAGCGGATGCGACGGAAAGCGCACCGCCACGGTGTCAAGCCCCGCCGTCACGGCGTCAGGAACCTCCGGGCGGCGCGGGAGCACCATCGTCAGCGGGCCCGGCCAAAATTTCTCCGCGAGCAGCAGAGCCTCCGGCGGCACGTCCGCACACAGCCGGGACAGCTCGCCGACCGCCGCGATATGGGCGATCAGCGGATTGTCCTGCGGCCGGCCCTTGGCGATAAAGATGTTTCTGACCGCCGTTTCGTTGAAGGCGTCCGCCGCGAGGCCGTAAACCGTCTCCGTGGGAATCGCCACCAATCCGCCGCGTTTGAGAATCTCCGCGGCGGCGGCGGTATCCTGCTTTGTCAAAAGCTTCGTTTCCATAAATATACAGAATCTTTCTTCTATAAAAATCTCTCTTGATTTTGCTTTCCGGCCGCCGCCGAAGCGAGCGCAGAGGCGGGCAGAGATACCCCGTCTGCCGGATTCAGGATAAGCCCGCTCCTTCGAAACTGCGCGCAGCCGCTCTTCCGTCCTTGGCACGGAGAAAAAAGGCGGATTTGCGCGGACGCAAGCAGGCGTCGCCCGCTCTCGCGGGAGAACTGTTCAGAAAGCGTGCGGCCGCCCGGCTGGCAGGGACGCAGACGGTCCGCTGTGAGAGCTCAGGCCTCGGCTTCGGCGTTTTGCAGTTTTTCAGCCTGCATCGCCGTAATCAGCGCGTCGATGATTTCGTCCATATCGCCGTTCAGAAAGCTTTCGAGCTTATAAAGCGTCAGGTTGATCCGGTGATCGGAAACGCGCCCCTGCGGATAGTTATAGGTCCGGATGCGTTCGCTGCGGTCCCCGGTTCCGACCTGACTGCGCCGCTCAGCGGCGATCTCCGCGTTTTGCTCTGCGAGCATCCGGTCGTACAGCTTGGAGCGCAGCACTTTCATCGCGCGTTCCTTGTTTTTATACTGGCTTCGCTCGTCCTGACATTCGACGACAAGTCCTGTCGGCAAATGCGTGATGCGGATCGCCGACTCGGTTTTATTGACATGCTGTCCCCCTGCGCCGCTGGAACGATAGGTGTCGATCTGTAAATCCGAGGGGTTGATTTCCAGCTCCACCTCTTCGGCCTCCGGCAGCACGGCGACCGTCACCGTCGAGGTGTGAATCCGCCCCGACGATTCCGTTTCCGGCACACGCTGCACGCGGTGGACGCCGCTCTCGTATTTGAGCCGCGAATAAGCGCCCGCGCCCTCAATGGAAAAGCTGACCTCTTTATAGCCGCCGAGCTCCGTCTCGCTGGCGTTGATCGGTTCAAAATGCCAGCGGCGCAAATCGGCGTACATGCCGTACATGCGGTACAGCACGCCCGCGAAGAGCGCGGCCTCCTCGCCGCCCGCGCCGGCGCGGATCTCGACGATGACGTTTTTCTCGTCGTTGGGATCCTTTGGCAAAAGCAGCAGCTTGATTTCCTCCTCGCCCCGCTCCATCCTCTGTTTCGCCGACTCGTATTCCTCGCGCGCCAGCTCGTGAAGCTCCCTGTCCCCGCCGTTCAGCAGTTCCAACGCCTCCTCCATCGCGCCCTTCGCCGATTGATAGTCGCGGAATTTCTCGACGATAGGCGTCAGCTCTTTGAGCTCCTTTTGAAGCGCGGCCGACAGCTGCGGGTCGGAATAGACCTCCGGCGTGGAGAGCTGGCGATTGATCTCGTCATACCGCTGCTCTAACAGCAGCAATTTTTCAAACATAATAATAATGACCTCTCTAATCTGTGTGAAAGCCGCTCGTTCCGCACCGCCTTTTCAGCGGCCGAACGCGCGAAAAAGATTGGCGCCGGTTCCTCTCCGCCGCCCCGGGATCGAAGCCGCGCCCACAAGCCGAATCGGACGCCCGCTTGTTTTCATGGCCGTCTTGCCTTTATAGTTTATCAGTTTCCTACCGTCGCGTTTTCCATACCGTTGACATAAGAGAGAAAGGTTTTGCCGGGATTGAGCTTCAATTCCGTTCCGTCCTCATAGGTCAGCTTTAACGGCGCGGCCGCGGAGGCCTTTGACCACTTGATCGGCACGGATACGCCGTCCGTAGCGTAAAGGCCGCTGCCGCTGCCGACATCGCTGAACTGTCTGCGTCCGGCGGCGTCGCCCTTGATCACCGACGATTTCACCGAAAGCACGACGACGTTTTTAAAGGAGAGCTGCTCGCCTGTGTTGTTGTCGATATGTTTGGCGCCGTACTGATAGCGCTGATAATTGCCCGACGCCTCGTCATAGCGGAAAAACGGCTGATAGGAGCCGTATTTGGTCGTGACTTTTGCCGCCGCGGAACCGCCCGTTGGCGCGGTATCCGCTTCATTAAATGCAAACGGCACGGCATAACCGCTGTCCAGCGACACACGGGTTCCCTGCGCGGCCAGCTTGTCCAGCTTTGACGACAGGCGCGAGCCGGTCGTCATCAGCGCGTGCTCATAGCCCATGCTGTTCGCGCGCCCCGAATCCCGATAAAAAACAGCGCCGCCGTCATACAGCCCGTCGATGTCCGTCACCGAATACGCAGACAGATCGCTGTACGCTTGCGGAGAACCGCCGGAGTGAACAAAAACACAGTCCAGCCCCATCGCGATATTGATCATCACCGGCCGCGCCGAGCGCACGGAGCCGATCGTCCCCACTGCGGCGATATCGGAGTAAACCGCCACCAGCCTCGTGATCCCGCCCTCGGCTTCCACCTCAAAAACAAGATCCGCCGCGCCGATTCCATGTTGCGGCAGCGCGATACGCAGGTTGTTGAAAACGACTGCGACCGGGCGCGCGGAATTGAGCGACTCGTCAGCGACCGGCAGGCCGGTCAGAAAGTGGATCCCCGACGGGCGGACAGGCGGTTCTGTGGCTGCGGTTGTCCCCGTCGTCACGCCGATTGGAATTTCCGATAGGGTCCCCGAACCGTCCGGCAGCGTCGTCATGCCGCTGATTGCGCCGCTTGTCGGTTCTCCCGACGTATCCGTCGGCGTTTCCTCAGAGCCGCAGGCTGAAAATACCGTCGTCAGCAACAGAATTCCAGCCAAAAGCAGGCTGATCCTGCCGCGTGTCTTGCGTTGCATATCTGAAATCGTATCCCTTCGTCAGTAAATTTCCGCTTTCGGCGGTCATTCGGGCCGCAGCTCCGGCTCCGGCTGCACGGTCTGGGAATAATCCCGCATGACCGCGTTCAGGATCTCGTTGTAGATGACCTCCGCATTCGCCTTGAAATTGCCTTCGAGCAACGAGGCCAAACGCTTGTTGACGACCATCATGTCGAGGCTGATGATCTCGCCGAGGCTGTCGCTCATGCGCAGGTTGACAACGTAGTTGTTTTCCGAGATTTCTTTTGTCGAGGTGGAGATCAGCGCGTCCCTTTTGAGGCGCGCCACCGTCTTCATCACGGCTTTCTGCGCGTCCCGCCGGACGCTTGCCGGCAGACGCCGCTCATATCCGTTCAGCACCGAGCGCCCCCGCTCCGTGATCCGGTATCGCTCGCCGTCCGCCTCGACATGCCCGCTCTCGACCATTTCGTAAAATGCGTCCGATACGTCGAAATACGTCATCGCGCTGTCGATCATCGCCATTTCCGCCACATCGTCGAACGTAACCGAGAGATCAAGGCAGGACAGAACGAACAGGATCAGAAACTTCACGTCCAGCTTATCCCTGATATATCCCAGTTCCCCCATCGATCCGCACCGTCCCTTCCGTGTTTTCATGATAAAAGGTCATCATACGGACAGCAAATCCGTATGGTTACCGAAGCTATTTTCAAATGCTATCGGATTTTCTACTATTATTTACCGTGATTGATCGTCATTCAGCGCACAAAAGCTCGCGCACGCCGTCGCCCGCCTCGGAGACGTAAAACGCCGGTTTCAGGCCCGTCGCCTTTTCATAGGCCTCGCCCACCGCCGCGATAAACTCACCGGCGCGTTCCTTTTCGACGATGCTCACCGTGCAGCCGCCGAAGCCTGCGCCCGTCATGCGCGAGCCGATACAGCCGGGCACGGTCTGCGCGAACTCGCTCATGGCGTCCAGCTCGCGGCCCGTCACCTCGTAATCGTTTTTCAGCGACGCATGCGACTCGTTGAGCAGTCTGCCGAAGCCCGCGATGTCGCCCTGTTTCAGCAGCCGTACGGAGCGCTTCACCCGGTCGTTTTCGGTTACGGCATGGCGGACGCGCCTTGCGACCGTTTCGTCTTCAAAAACGGCCGCGAGCGGTTCCAGCGATTCCGGCGTCAGCGCGCACAGAGACGGCAGCTCCGGCATCGCCGACCGCAGCGCTTCCAGGCCCCGGTCGCATTCGGCGCGCCGTTCGTTGTATTTGGAATCGGCAAGGGAGCGCTTCTTGTTGGTGTTGCCGACGACGATCACATAGCCTTCCATGTTCAGCGGGACCGTCTCGCTGGCGACTGACGCGCAGTCGAGCAGAATGCCGCAGCCCGCCTTGCCGTTGGCGCATGCATACTGATCCATAATGCCGCAGTTGACGCCGACAAAGCGGTTTTCAGCGCGCTGCGCCAGCAGCGACAGCTCCCGCAGATCTATCTCCCCGCCGCACATCGTCTGCACCGCGTAGCCTGTCACGACCTCAATCGACGCCGACGACGACAGCCCCGCGCCGAACGGCAGAGTCGAATAGAAGAGCATGTCAAAGCCTTTGAGCGCAACGCCCGCCTCGGCCAGCTCGTTCAGGACGCCGAGCTGATACGCGCCCCACGCCTTGCCGCGCCATTTGTCAAGCTCGGAGAGGCGCGCCTCCACCATCGTTCCTTTCAGATCGTCGGCGGCCAGCCGCACAAGATCGCTCCCGTTTTCCCGAATCAGCAGATAGTTGCCGATCGTCAGAGCGGCCGGCAGCACAAAACCGCCGTTATAATCGATATGTTCGCCGATCAGGTTGACCCTGCCGGGCGCGAAAAACAGCCGCGGGGCCTCCCCGCCGCCGTACAGTTCGCCAAATTGATTCAGAAGCCTTTGATACGTCGCTTCCTCCATGAAAACAAACACGCTCCCACCGTAAAAATTCCGATTTCACTTACTATATTATAGCATATCCAGTCAATACGTCCAAGCCGGCGCCGGCCGCGTTTTTCTCCGCCAGCCGCCGGCTTGCAATCCGCGCC
>QAMX01000019.1:0-13504 GCA_003149835.1 Clostridiales bacterium | reverse complement strand
CCAACCGGCAAATGAGCGGGAGTTCTATACTATGCATGAAATCAATCTGGAAGCGGGAATGCCCCATACCGATGCCGCGATACGCCGTCTGACCGCGATCCTCCACGCCCAGCGCGCCGCGCGCACCAAGGCGTTTAAAATCATCCACGGTTACGGCTCCACCGGAAAAGGAGGCGCGCTTCGCGTCGAGCTGCGCCGTTATCTCGACGCCTGTAAACGGAAGGGATTGATCTCCGGCTATGTCAGAGGCGAGGAATTCTCCATTTTCGACGCCGGTACGCGCGCGCTGCTCGCCCGCTGCCCCGAGGCGGCCAAGGATCGAGACCTTGAAAAATACAACAACGGGATCACGATTATCCTGCTGTAACGGCGCCGTTCTCCGTTTACAAACTGGTTACATGTGAACTTTTTACAAAAAACGACGCATTTTGACCGCTTTTATCGTTGACTTGCATTTTATCTGTCCATTGCATTGAAGTGGTATTTTTTGTATAATTATATTGTGTCTTGCAGAAAAAACGTTTAGGAGGATTTTTGTGGAAAAACTATTCAAGATCAGGCAAAGAGGCTCCACCGTAAGAACTGAGATCATCGGTGGTATTGTTACCTTTTTTGCGATGGCGTATATCATTTTCGTCAACCCAGAGTACCTCTCTCAGACAGGCATGAACTATCACGCAGTTTTGCTCGCAACCTGTGTTTCCTCTGCCATCGGCTGTTTCCTCACCGCTTTCCTCGCTAACGTCCCCTTTGCACAGGCGCCCGGCATGGGGCTCAACGCGTTCTTTACGTATACGATCTGTTTCAGCATGGGATATACGTGGAAACAGGGTCTGACCATCGTCCTGATTTCGGGTATTCTGTTCCTCATTCTCACGCTCAGCCCGCTGCGTTCCAAGCTGATCGCATCCGTTCCGGCGTTCCTGAAAAATGCCATCTCCGCCGGTATCGGTCTTTTTATCGCTTTCATCGGCCTTCTGAACGCCGACATCATCAAGCTGTTCGGAGATACCGTTGTTGACGGCGTTGTCGTCGGTAAGGATTATGCCGATATGGGCAACATTCTTTCGGGTACGCCGCTTCTCGCCCTCATCGGTCTGATTATTACCGCTCTGCTCCTTGTCTGGAAAGTAAAAGGCGCGATTTTCATCGGCATCATCATTACGACTCTGATCGGTATTCCGATGGGACAGACGACTTTTGCATGGGAATCCATCAGCCTTGCCACTCTCGGCGAAACTTTCTTCAAATTTGATTTTCACGGTCTGATGGCCGTCGAGGGCGGCTTGTTGGCTTTGATTACCGCTGTCGTCAGTTTCTTCGTCGTCGACTGCTTTGACACAGCCGGCACTTTGATCGGCACGGCCGCCAACGCCGGCATGCTTGACGAAAAAGGCAACCTCCCCGGCGGTGACCGCGCGATGATCGCAGACGCTATCGCCACCTGTACAGGCGCCGCGCTCGGTACTTCTACGGTTACCACCTACGTTGAATCCTCGACGGGTATTTCCGAAGGCGCCCGCACCGGTCTCCACTCTGTCGTCGTGGGTATTTTGTTCCTTCTCGCCTGTTTCGTCGCCCCGGTGGCCGGAATCATCCCGACAGCCGCCACTGCCCCTGCGTTGATCATTGTCGGCGTATACATGCTGGCGGGTGCTACCAAAATCAACTGGTCGAATCTCGAAGAGGCGATTCCGGCTTTCCTGACGATCGCCATGATGCCGTTTGCTTACAGCATTTCCGACGGTATTGGTTTCGGTTTCATCACCTATTCCATCTTAAAACTCTGCCGCGGTAAAGCCAAAGAGGTTCCGATTCTGGTTTACATTATTTCCGTGCTCTTTATCGTCCTATACGTTCTGACTTATCTGTAAACCAATCTTAATTGAACATTTCCGCTTTCCGCATAAGGCGCGCCCGAAAAGGCGCGCCTTATGTAAGGAATCGGCAAAAATTTCACGAGAGGATTTGATACCAATGGCTCACAACCCAAACCCCGTCACCGACGGCCCCGTCTATGACGCGCGGACGCTCGGCGTGCCGAGAATGCTGCTCCTGGGTTTCCAGCACACCTTTGCAATGTTCGGCGCAACCGTCCTTGTTCCGATGCTGACAGGGCTCAGCATTGCGACGACGCTGATGATGGCCGGCCTCGGCACCCTGTTTTTCCACCTCGTTACCAAAGGCAAGGTGCCTGCGTTTTTAGGCTCGTCGTTCGCCTTTCTCGGCGGTTACGCCGCCGTGGCTCCGTTGGCGGGTAAAACGCTGGAAGACGGCTCTTTCATGTCCAACGCACAGCTTCTCCCTTACGCCTGTCTCGGCGTCGCCTGCGCCGGACTGGTTTACCTGATTCTTGCCGGTCTTTTCAGGCTGTACGGAATCAACAAGGTCATGCGCTTCTTCCCGCCGGTCGTCACGGGTCCGATCATCATTTCAATCGGTCTCGGTCTCGCCGGCAGCGCCGTGAATAACTGCGGCAACAACTGGCTGCTGGCCGTGATCGCGCTTGCCATCGTCATTATCTTTAACATCTGGGGCAAGGGCATGTCGAAGATCATCCCCATCCTGCTCGGCGTGCTTGGCTCCTGCGCAATCGCCGCGATCCTCGCGCTCTGCTTCGGCGAAACGATCACGCTGGAAGACGGCTCGAAGTACATCGCCCTCGGCGGCAACGTAAACCTGAAACTCTTCTCTGTCGCAGCGCTCGACAACCTGAAAGCCGCGGCCTGGATCGGTTTCCCCATTAAAACTTCTCAAACCGTTTTCGGCATAGATTGGAGCAATACCTCTCTGATTATCAGTTCCATCGTCGCCATCATGCCGCTCTCTCTCGCCACCATGATGGAGCATATCGGCGATATCTCCGCCATCAGCTCTACCGTCGGCAAAAACTTCATCAAAGATCCCGGCCTGCACAGAACGCTGATCGGCGACGGCATCGCGACCTCGATCGCCGCGCTTGTCGGCGCTCCCGCAAATACGACCTACGGTGAAAACACCGGCGTGCTCGCGCTTTCACGCGTCTATGACCCCCGTGTCATTCGCCTCGCGGCGATCATCGCCGTGATTCTCTCCTTCTCCCCGAAGTTCGCCGCGCTCGTCAGCCTGATCCCCACGGCGATCATCGGCGGAATCTCTTTTGTCCTCTACGGCATGATCTCCGCCATCGGCGTGCGCAACGTCGTAGAAAACAAAGTCGATTTTACAAAGAGCCGCAACCTGATTATCGCCGCGATCATCCTCGTCTCCGCGCTCGGTTTGGGAACGGTTTCCTTCGCCATCGGCAGCGTGACCATTTCGCTGTCCGCCCTCGCCGTCGCCTCCATTCTCGGTATTCTCCTCAACGCGATCCTGCCCGGCAACGACTACAAATTCAAGAAGGACGACGAGCTTCCCGAATCGACCACTTTCAACATTTAACTCGTTTCGTATACAGACAGAGGCCGCCTGTTTCAAAAACAGGCGGCCTCTGATTTTATTTGAACGGTTTGATCGGCCCTCTGCCGCGCGTTAGCCTCGCTCTCGTTGGGTAAGCATGCGTCTCCCCGGGAAAAACCACGCTGTCTCCTCTGCCCGCCGACCTATTGCCACCAGTGAATCAATCTTAGCTTTCGGCCGTGGTATGCAGACTCTTTGAATTTGCTTTCGCTTGCGTGATGCGTTGTCAGCAGTTTTCTCGCTTCACTCGAATCTTTTTTTCCGGGCGTAGCTACGCTTTACGGAAAAGAGAGGTTTTGAAGATATCAAAACCTCTCTTGATGAGTTCGGGTCAAAACGCTTTCCCAAGGTTCAACCGGATACCGATGGCAAGAAAAATTTCTGTAAAATTGAACAGCCCCCAACAGCCCATTTTGCGGATATTATAGCTCTCGGCTATCGCTATAAACAGATGATCTTATCATCCAGCTCGCTCAGAGCCGCGTCATGTGAAACACAGATCAGCGTACCGTGATAGCTCTTGATCCACCCGATCAGCCATTCCCTGCCCGCCGCGTCGAGATGATTCGACGGCTCATCGAGAATCGTCAGAGGCGCGCGACGAGACAATGCCCTTGCCAGACTGATTCGCTGTTTCTCCCCGCCGGACAACGGAATTTCACCGTCCGTAACTCTTTTGTCCGCGATTTCCGCTAAGCCGGCGGCATACAGAATCTGCGAAAGCTCTGCTTCCGTCATATCCTCCCTACCCAGCCTTACGTTGTCCGCCACTGTGCCGTCGCAGAGCCACGGTTCCTGCATCGCTACGGCAAGGTTTCGCCGCCAGAGCGATAGGTCCGCCTCCGTCACGTCGCAGCCGTTCATCCGAATCCGTCCTCCGGCAGGTGTGCAGAGACCGGTGAGCAGTCGGATCAATGTCGACTTTCCGGTTCCGTTTGCGCCCGCAACGGCAAGCTTCTCTCCCTGCCACAGTTGAAACGACAGATCTTGCAACAGAATTTTTTCGTCGTAGCCAAACGTGATTTTTTCGACGGATAGCTCTGCGCCGCAGCCCGGCTTTTTGCCGCCGCGCCGCTCCGGTTCTTCGTAAAAAACCGCCATCCGCTCTTCCAGTCCATGCATCAGCGGCAGCTTTCGGAACAAATAACTCAGACCCTCCAAAGCTTCTCCGAGCACTCCGAAATATCCGAGCATGGCGGCAACGTCCCCAGTGCCGATGCTCCCTTCGGCGACAAACAGCGCGCCGATCAAAAGAATCAGCAGTGTCGCCGCCGTATCGGTCAGCGCCTTGGCGCCGCCGGCTACCGCGTCAAATACGGTCTTTTTCCGCAGTGTAATCGCATAGTAACGCCGGAATTCCGTATCCAATAGCGCACGCCAGCGCTCGGCCAGCCCAAGCAGGCGCAGCGTATGAGGCACGGTCGTCAACTCAGCCTCCCGTGCGCGGGTCGCCGAACGGTATTCGCGCGTCTGCCGGTCAAATTGCGCTTCTCGCTTGCGAACCAACAGCGGTACGGTCAATTTCGTGAGCGCCAACGCCAGAGTACAAAGCGCATAGGACGGACTGACGCCTGTCATCCTCCAAGCCAACAGCATGAACGTAAACGGCAACGTCAATAGGCTGACCCGGATAACCAGCCAAAAATAACGATAATCTATCGGATCCTCTTCCATGCGCTGCGTAACCTCGCCCACATCCGTTTTCATCGCCGCAACATAAGATTTGTCAAAAAATCGGCTCAGAACCCTCCGGTCGTGCCGCAGCGCGCCGGACAGCATGCAAACATTAGACAGATAATTGATTACGGGGACGGCGACTGCGGTTACCGCCATGTAAATTAGCAGAGCCGACAGGCTCTTGGCCGCCAGTTTGGTTTCCAAGGCAAACACCGCATCCGCCAATCCGCCCAGCGCATCCGCTGTCAGAATCGACGCAGCGGCGGCCAGCAAATCGGCGAATGTCCATACCAGCAACGTTTGCCACATCGTTTGGCGGCAATCGCTGTGGATTTTGCCGCTAATCAGCCGTTTTTCAGGTCGTTTCATGCCGTATGCACCTCCCCGTTTTCCACTCGTAGCTCATACTGCGCACAACCTTCCAAGGCATCGCCGTGGGAAACATAGAGCGTCGTGCCGGTTCTTTCAGCGATCAGCTCGCGCAGTACGGCAATCCCCGCCGTATCCAAGGAATTTGCCGGTTCGTCCAGAATCAACAAGCGCGGAGCAGCGGCGAATACCACAGCGAGAAACACCTTTTTGCGTTCCCCTCCCGACAATTCTCTCACATCGACGGCCAGCTGCGCTTCGCTGAGACCAAAACGACAGGCAATGGCTGCTGCTTTTTCGCCTGCCATTGCAAGCAGATCTGCCCCGGGAATGCCGAACAAAGCATCCGTCTGCGGCAGATAGGCGATTTGTTCCGGCCGCAGAACAAACGCCTCCCCGCTATCCGGCTTCAAGAGGCCAGCCAGCAGCCTGAGCAGCGTCGTTTTGCCCGCGCCGTTTATACCGGTCACAGCAGTCGTCGTGTCAGGCGCAATGCAGACCGTCACATCACGCAGGACTCTGCCGAAAAAAACGTGCTCGAGCGCCGTCCGATTTGAAAAGCGTTCCTTTTCCGGCGTGAGCCACGGATTCAGACGGCCGAATGCCGTTCGGGTCACGGCGAGTTCCGGAATTTTTGCAAACAACTCGTTCACCGCCGCAAAAAAGGTTCCCGCCAGTGCGGCGGTCGCGACGGCGTCGGAAACAGACACTCCCCGCCTAAGTACATAAGCGCCCGCCACACCGTAAGCCCCATATTTCAGTAACGTAGAAATTGTCGATTCCACGGCATTTTCTGCGCCGCTTGCAAGCTCGGTACGGTTTCCAATGCGGATGTACGCACTATGCAATCGTTTCAATCCGGCAAACCATCGGTCTTTGGCGTCGTACAGACGGATGTCGGCAAAGCCTTTGTAACCGGAAACTATATAATCGGTCAGACGGCCTTCAATCTCCCGTGAATCGACATAGTAGCGCTGAAAATATTTCTTGACTACAATCGGCGGAAGAATCTGTAACGCCGCCATCCCGCAGTAAAGCAGCGCCAACACGGGTGCGCGCACGGTCAGATACGCTATGTAGATCAGGGCGCTCAGCAGCGCAGCGGCAATCCCCGGGATCAATCCTGTACAGGCGTCGCAGACTCTGTTCAAATCGTCATTGAATTTTTCCTTCGCGTCGCCCCGTTTCTCCTGCGCAAGTACAGACAGCGGTCGTTCCAGAAACAACCTGTAAAATGTCTGCTGCACGGAATTGCGGCCGGTCGCCGCCGCACGGTTCGCCGCCGTGTCAGAAACAGCGGTAAGCAATTGCGTACAGACAGCGACGGAGAGCAGCAGTCCACCCACTGACCATACGCCGTCAATATCACCCGAAACCGCGGCGTCCGCTGTCCGACTCGTAAGCTCGGCAGTCAGCAGTCCCGCAGGAATCACGACTACACGGCGTACAAAGCTGAACAGCGCGCCCCGCCACAGATGAGGGACAAAAAATTGCCATATCTTCATAAAATTCTATTTCTCCTTGTCGTTTTTCCGGTCACAAAGACATACCCGCAACTTTTAGCGGTTGTCGTTTGCGGCTGATGGACGGCAGGGTCTCCGCAGACGCGAAGAGGCCGCCGGAGAACACTCCCCGGCGGCCTGAAATATCTTTTGGCAGACCTCTACAAAAGGCTGTCGGCAGACAGTCTTTTACAGATTCTTCCCCGCCATGACGACAAAGGATATTTCGCTCCGAGCAGTGTTCGTCTTACTTGATCTGCGCGGAGCTGACAAGATTATACCACCTGCACATGCGGCTCTACTCCTTTTATATGGTTTCTTTCATATCTTAACATTTTTCTCTTCATCTGTCAATACGCTGACCACGTTTTTTAATCTTTATTCGTTCCGCAGATACAGCGCCGCGAGTTTCAAAACCGCCTCGCAGTCCGCCCATGAAACGACCGAGGCGGGCGCGTGGAGGTAGCGCACAGGCGCGGAAATGCCGGCGCAGGGAATTCCGCCGCGCGACACGGTGATGCTGCCCGCGTCCGTCCCGCCGGCGACAAGCATTTTGGTCTGAACCGGAATCCCGTTTTCGGCGGCCAGGCGTTTCAGCTTTGCAAACAGCTCCGGGCTGTAAATCGCCGAGCGGTCCATATAGCTGACGACCGCGCCTTTTCCGGCGCAGCAGACGCGCTTTTCACCCTCGACGCCCGCCACGTCGGCGGCCGTCGTCCCTTCGAGGACGAGCGCCTCGGACGGGTCGAGCGCAAAGCTCGCGGCCTTCGCGCCTGCGCCGCCGACCTCCTCGCGTGTGGAAAAGACAAACCATGTGTCGTAAGCGCAGGGCGCTTTTGTCCGTAACAGTTCAGCCATCACGGCGCAGCCGAGCCGGTCGTCGATGGCTTTGGCCTTGAACATCCCTTCGCCGAAATCGCCGGGCGCCGTGACAAACGACGCAAAATCGCCGACCGCGGCGACCTGCTCGGCCTCCGCTCTGTCCGCCGCCCCGATGTCTAAGCAGAGCTGCTTCGGCGTTTTCTTTTTCTCATCGTCTCCGGCGATATGCACCGGCGTCAGGCCGGTCACGCCGTAAACGCTTCCCTTTTCGCCGCGCACCCGCAGCTGTCTGCCGAGCGCGACGCGCAAATCAATGCCGCCGACGGGCGACAGCGACAGATAGCCCTTGTCGTCAATCGACGTGACGATGAAGCCGACCTCGTCCATATGAGCGCAGACCATCCGCACCTTTTCCCCACCCGCCGTACCGCGCCGCAGCGCGCACAGGTTTCCCTGCCGGTCCTCGCGGATCTCGTCGGCGAACGGCTCGACCATTGCACGGATGCAGCCGCGCACATGCGCCTCGTCGCCGGACACGCCGTCGACGGAGCAGAGCGTTTTCAGAAGCGTTTTCACAGCAGGTCACCGCCTTTCAGATCGGTCAGGAATTTCGCCAGAAGCCGCACGGCGCTCTCCGCCGTATCCATCGAAGCCAGCTCGATTGGCGTGTGCATATTGCGAATCGGCACCGACAGCACCGCGACGGGCACGCCGGCGCGCGAGACCTGAATTTCCGTGCCGTTTGTCCCCGTCGCGCGGGGGCAAACCTCCGGGCGCAGCGGGATTTTCAGCGCCTCGGCCGCCTGCCGCAGCGCGGCGTTCAGCCGCCTGTCGCATTCGGGGCCGACACAGACGGTCAGCTCGCCGAGGCCGAACGTTTTGTCGGCGGGCGCGCCCTTCGCTTCGGCAAACGTGACGTCGAGCACCAGAGCCGCGTTCGGCGCCAAACCAAACGCGGCGGCCTGCGCGCCGCGCCCGCCGACCTCTTCCATAGAAGAGGCGCAGAATACAATGTCATAATCCAGAGCGGCGCCGCGCAGCCGTTCCAGCGCGCAGGCTACGACGGCGGCGGACAGGCGGTTGTCGAGCGCTTTGGACACAAAGCGGCCGTTTTTCAGCAGCCGCGGCTCGCTTTTGAACACGACCGGCGTTCCCGGCGAGACGCGCCGTTCAACCGCTTCTTTTGCCATTCCGCAGTCAATGGCCATATCGGATACGGCCGGAAACGATTTCATTTCCTCCGCGGTCTGCACATGCGGCGGCAGACAGCAGAGCACGCCGTCGAGCGGCGGGTCGCACAGAACCGTGACCTCGCCGTCGGGCATGACGCGCGCGTCGGCGCCGCCGAGCGAACCGAATTTCAAAAAACCGTTTTCATCCACGCTCGTGACGATTAAGCCGACCTCGTCGAGGTGCGCGTCGAGCATGAGGAGCGGCGCGTTTTCCGCGCCGCAGCGCCGGAACGCCGTGAGCGAGCCGAGCCGGTCCCGGCGCAGCTCGCAGCCGGCGTTTTTGAGCGGCGCGGCCAGCGCCTCGACCGCGGCGGCTTCAAAGCCGGCGGGCGCGGGCGCGGCCGTTAAATCGTGTAAAACAGAGAGTAAAGTCATGATTCCTCCTAAAAAAGGCGGCGCAGAAAGCCGCCATACACCTGAAAAGGATTTGCGAATCCGCGGTATCGTTCCATTTCGCCCTGATCCGTCGGCGTATTGAACCGGGCTGTCCGATTTGCTCATCCGCCGCGGACAGGATTTTCTGTCATTCCGAGAAGCCGTCCCTCGTCTGTTCGAGCGTGTATTCCCATCCGGCCGCGCGTTTTTTCTGCCGCCCCGGCAAAGCGCGCCGCATTCGCCCCAAAAGCGGTTCCGGCGTATGGCGGTTTGAATTTCAACGTTTATATTATACCACTTTTTCGTTTTCTTAGCAAGATGTCCCAATGAAACGGGCGGATTTCTTTGCAAATTCCACAACCTATGCCTTGACACTTTCCAAGGGAAAATGTATAATTATAAAATCAGGTATTTATATCCTTTTTCAGTCTGCTTTCAGGCTTGAAAGACAGCCGTCCGCCCCGTATACCGGGCGGATTTTCCACGGCCGCTGTTGATGTGATTTTTATTTTGGAGGTCATCCCAAATGAACTATAACCGCGTCTATAATTTTTCTGCTGGCCCTTCGATGCTCCCGGTTCCCGTGCTTGAAAAAGCGGCGTCCGAGCTGCTGAACTATAACGGCAGCGGCATGTCGATCACGGAGATGAGCCATCGTTCCAAGGCGTTTGACGCTGTGATCCAGAACGCCGAGGCGGCTCTCCGCCGCGTCATGGGAATCTCCGACGACTATGCCGTGCTGTTTTTACAGGGCGGCGCGAGCGCTCAGTTCGCCATGATCCCGCTGAACCTGATGAACGGTTCTCACAGCGCCGACTACGTCGTCACCGGCCAGTTCTCCGGCAAGGCGTACGAAGAGGCGCAGAAATACGGCAAGGCCAACCTCGCGGCGACGACGAAGCCCGACGGCTTTACCTATGTGCCCGCGCAGGACGCTCTGAATCTCTCCCCCGACGCCGACTACGTTCACATCTGCTACAATAACACGATCTACGGTTCCCGCTGGAACTATATCCCCGACACCGGCGCGGTTCCGCTCGTCGCCGACATGTCCTCCTGCATCCTCTCCGAGCCCGTTGACGTGAACCGCTTTGGTCTGATCTACGCGGGCGCGCAGAAAAACATGGCGCCCGCCGGCGTGACCGTCGTTATCGTCCGCCGCGACCTGATCGGAAAGGCTTCGCCGCTGACGCCGGCTGTGTTCGACTACGCGATTCAGGATAAAAACGGCTCGATGTACAACACGCCGCCGTGCTTCGGTATTTATATGATCGGCCTCGTGCTCGAATACATCGAGAGCCTCGGCGGACTGGCCGCGATGAAGGCCGCCAACGAAAAGAAAGCCGCGCTGCTCTACGGCTATATTGATCAGAGCAAGCTGTTCTCCAACCCGGTTCGCCACGACTGCCGCTCGATGATGAACGCGACTTTCGTCACCGGCAGCGCCGAGCTTGACGACCTGTTCTGCAAGCAGGCGGCCGCCGAGGGCCTTGTCAGCGTCAAGGGGCACCGTTCCGTCGGCGGTATGCGCGCTTCCATTTACAACGCCATGCCGTATGAAGGCGTCGAGGCGCTCGTGGCGTTCATGGAGCGCTTTGAGAAAGAGCATGCGAAATAAAGGAGACAATGGAAATGAAGAACGGAAAATACGAAATCAAGCTGATGAACAAGATCGCCGCCGTCGGCACCGACCAATTTGATTCCGACAAGTTTGTCTGCTCCGACAGCGCCGAACAGCCCGAGGGAATCCTCGTTCGCTCCGCCGACATGCTGAATTACGAATTCAACGACGAGCTGCTCTGTATCGGCCGCGCCGGCATCGGCGTCAACAACATCCCCATCGACCGTTGCAGCGAGGCGGGCATCGCCGTTTTCAATACGCCCGGCGCCAACGCCAACGCCGTCAAGGAGCTGGCCGTCTGCGCGCTGCTGCTCTCTTCGAGAAAAATTACCGACGGTATCGAATGGACCAAGACGCTCGCCGGGACGGAGGGCGTCGCCAAGGCGGTCGAAAAGGGCAAGGCGCAGTTCGTCGGCCCCGAGCTCAAAGGCAAGACGCTCGGCGTCATCGGCCTCGGCGCCATCGGCGCGACGATCGCCAACATCGCCTACCGCCTCGGCATGGACGTTTACGGCTGCGACCCGTATCTGACCGTCGAAAGCGCATGGACGATTAACCGCCTGATTCACCGCGTCTCCTCCCGCAAGGAAATTTACGAAAACTGCGATTATATCACCATCCATGTGCCGCTGACGCCGGAGACCAAGCATATGATCAACGCCGAATCCATCGCTCAAATGAAGGACGGCGTTCGTATCATCAACCTTGCGCGCGGCGAACTCGTCAACGACGACGATATGGCCGCGGCGCTCGAAAGCGGTAAGGTCGCCGCCTATGTCACCGATTTCCCCAATGAAAAAACGCTGGCGATGAAAAACACCATCTGCATCCCGCACCTCGGCGCTTCGACGCCGGAGAGCGAGGACAACTGCGCGGTCATGGCCGCCGAGGAGCTGCAAAACTATATCCTGCGCGGCACAATCGTCAACTCCGTCAATCTGCCGAACATCGACATGCCCATGGAGGAAAATTTCCGCCTCTGCGTCATCCATAAGAACATCCCCAATATGCTCGGTCTGATCTCGACGAGCTTCGCCGAAAGCGGCTTCAACATCGAGCATATGACAAACCGTTCCAAGAAGGATTACGCCGTGACGATTCTTGACACCGACGCCATCCCATCCGACGCGATTCTTGAAAAGATCAAGGCTGTTCCGGGAATTCTGCGCGTGAGAATCATCGAGAAACAGTGAGATTACTCTGACATATCGCGCGCTTTGCCACGCTGTTTCATCCGCGGACAGCATGGACGAAACTATAACAGATGAAGAAGGCGAATTTTATGTCAAAACCTGAAAAAATCGTTTTGTTCAACGGCACGAACCTCGACAACTGGGTCACTCGCAGCGGCGACGCGCCTGTCGCGTGGCAAGTGGAAAACGGGGTCATGACCGTCGCGTCGCGGACGACCGACATCATGACTAAGGAAGTTTTCGGCGACGCCTATATCCACCTTGAATTCCGTATTCCCGATATGCCTGACAAAAACGGCCAGCACAAGGGCAACAGCGGCGTGTTTCTCCACGGCCGCTATGAGATTCAAGTGCTCGATTCGTTCGGCGTCGAGAGCGGCCGCGGCGACTGTTCGGCGATCTACGACAAGTATTCTCCCCTGTTTAATAACTGTCTCCCCGCAGAGCAGTGGCAGAGCTACGATATCATCTTCCGCGCGCCCCGTTTTGCCGCCGACGGTTCGGTTTCCGAAAAGCCGCGGCTGACGCTTCTCCATAACGGCCTGCCGGTTCACAACAATCTGATCCTTGAAACGATTACCGGCGCGTCTCTGACCGAGGACATGGTCGCCGAGGGTCCGCTGCTTTTGCAGGATCACGGCTGCCCGGTCAGCTTCCGCAACATCTGGATGTATCGTCTTCCGCAGGCTGGCGCCGACAAATACTGAGCACGGAGATACGGCTAAGCTTGCATCGGAGCTGTTTTCACATTCAAAAGCATATTGTTTCAGCCTGAGCGTTTTCTCCGAAAACGCTCAGGCTGAACTTCAAAGCGGCGGCAGTTCGCCCGCCCTATGAAACGTCTCATGGCAAAGCGGATACGCTCAGTTGTGCAGCGTCCATGCGACGCCGTATTTGTCGGTTATAAAAGCGCAAACCGGCCAGTGCGGCCACGACGCGCTCTCTGCGCTCCGCGCCTCTCTTGATAACACGGCAATGGTTCTGCGCAGGTCGTCCTCGTTATCATAGGCCCATATGCCTCCCGGCTGGATTCTTTCTTCGCCATAGCCTACCGGGTGCAGCAGAACCTCAACGCCATAAATCTCCATGACGATGTGAAGGTTCTCCCGGTTCGACCCGGGCGGCGTAAATTCGGCGACCTTCTCCGCGCCGAACGCCTCTTGATAAAGCGCGAAAGCCTCGATCATTTCCCGGTCGTTGTGGGCGATATCAAAGCCCATGGAAAATTTCGGCGGCTTCGGCGAAATCGCTAACGCGTCCGCCGCTTCCAGCATA
>QAMX01000088.1 GCA_003149835.1 Clostridiales bacterium | reverse complement strand
AAAATACGGGCGATGGCTATGCCTCGGAGCAGAGAAAACCGTCGCGCATGGTCAGCATGACGTCGCAGCTCCGTCCGATTTCGGAGGAATGGGTGATGATGATACAGATGCGCTGCTGCTCGTGGGCGAGGCGGTTAATGATATCGATGATGTTGCGGCTGTTCTCGTTGTCGAGGTTGCCCGTCGGTTCGTCGGCGAGGATGACCGCCGGAGACGGGGCCAGCGCCCGCGCAATGGCGACGCGCTGCTGCTCGCCGCCGGACAGCTTGGTGCTCCGCTTCGCGCCCAACGCCTCGCTCAGCCCCACCTCGGCGAGCAGCTCGTTGGCGCGCTTCTTTTTGTCGCCCGCATAGCCGCACAGCTCTAAGCTCAGCTCGACGTTTTCGCGCGCCGTGAGCTGCGGCAGCAGGTAGAACGACTGAAAGATCATGCCGATGTTGTCGCGGCGGTATTTGTGGCGGTCCAGCTCGGCGACGCTCGCGCCGTTGAAGAGCACCTCGCCTTTCCATGGGACGTCCAGACCGGCCATCACCGACATCAGCGTCGTCTTCCCGGAGCCGGAACGCCCCATGATCGCGTAGCTTTTCCCCGGCGTGAACCGATAGTTCGCCTCCTTCACCGCCTCCACGTATCCCGCCGGCGACGGGTATCGGTAGCCCAGTCCACGTATCTCTAAGACTGTCTGATTTGCGTCCATATGTTCCGTCCATTCCTTTCCGCTCCGCGCCGGATGCGCGAAGCCCAGCGTAATCATGACTTCGAATCGAGTTTTTCCAGAGAAAAAACGTTGAAATCCAGCCCTTTTTCTGCGGCATACGCGACAAAAGCCTCGTAGCTGCCGCTGATTTCGTATTCCGCCGAATCAAGCGGCACAACGGTTTCCAGACCGACCTCCGGAAGCAGCGATTGGCAGATCAGCCGGTAGTCGCCAAAGCTGACGACGGCGGTTTTGGCATCCGCAGCCTCCCAGCCGAAGTCGAGCACACCGGCAGCCGTAATGCGTTCGCTGTACGGAAAGTCCTCCTCCAAGCTCGTTTCACCGAGGGTGTTCACGGACAGCCACATCGTTCCGATGGTTCCAAGCGGGACGCAGTCAATGTAGCGGTGCGCGGAGCCGCTGATCAGCGCGCCGCCTTTTTTCCACTCATCCTCGGCGATACCTGCCGCCTCCGTCAGAGCGGGCGACAGCCACGCGTACGGCCGGCGGGCCGTCAGCTCGCGGCCGTTGGAGAGACGCCACTGGATATCGCCGCTATAACCGTAAGGGAGGCCGAACACCGGCTCCTGTTCGTAAAGGAACGCGTCGTCGCTGTATGCGACGAGGCGGTAGCCGGTGGCGGGATCCCCCTCGCGGATCCCCTCAGCGCTGAACAGATTCATGCTGCCGGTCATGCGAAAGGCGGTGACGGCCGGATAATCGGCCAGGAGCTGCGCCGTATATTCGTCGAGAATTTTGGGCGAATCGTGCGTGTGCTGCGTGAGGCGAATCGTACAGACGGTTTCCCCTGAGCCGCCTGCACAGGCGGCGAGCGGCACAAGCATGAGCAGCAGCGCCGCGAGCCGGAAAAAACGTTTGACGTTCATACGCCGTCCTCCCCTCCGCTCAGTATTTCCATCGGCTCCGTGCGCATGATGCGCGTCCAGCACAGCAGCAGCGCGACGCCGGTTACGGCGAGGCCGCCGCCGAGAACGCAGAGTAAAATCGCGGAGTCGCCGCCGCCGTTCAGGTGGATTTCGATGGCGGCGCTGTCCGCTGCGTCCTGTTCGCCAAGCAGGGTGAACGCCTGCTGTCCGGCCTCCGGTTCCGTTTCGGCCGCGACGCTGCGGTTCAGATAGGACACAAAGCCTCTGCCGCCGGCCGAACCGATCAAAAAGCCGACGACGAGCGCGCAGAGGACGATCACGCCCAGCTCCGCGGCCAGAGCGGCGAGCACCTTGGCCGGACGGCTGCCGAGCGCGCGGAGAATCCCGATTTCTTTGGCGCGGTTGGCCGTAAAATTGACGATCAGCAGGAAAAAGATCAGCAGACCGGCGGTCAGGATCACGGCGGTAAAGACTGCGGTGACGGTCGTCAGATCGTCGAGCCGCGCTGTCAGCTGTTTATACACCTTGTCGTTGGCGGTAAGCTTGAATTTGCCGAGATCAAAACCGCTGTCTGCCGTCTCCTGAATAAAAGCCGCGGCCGTGTCGCCGCGGTAGAGCAGCAAATCGGCGCGCTCGAAGGTGAAATTGTCGTCGTAATGCTCGTAGCGGATCGGATAGTTGGCGTCGCTTGTACCCGAACGGTCTGCGATCTGCGGGAACAGGTACCACATGTTGGCGTCGAGAGAGGTGAAGGCAAGCCGCGCCTCCTCCCCGTCGCTGTCATAGAGACCGCAGACGGTCATGGAGCAGAAATAGTTTTCGCGGTGCAGCGTAACGGTGTCGCCGACGGAGAGCCCATGCGCTCCGGCGTAGGCTGACGGAATCAGAATGTCGTCGGCGTATCCCGTTTCCGGCGTTGCGCGGCGCGGAAAGCGGCCCGCGCTGAGCCGGAAGGTCGCGTCGGCAAAGGCGTCGTAAAGCGGCACCGAGGAAGAGGCGATGACAGTGAGCGGCGCGCCTAACAAATTTGGCGAGAGAATTTCCGGCGCCTGCGAGGCGCCGGCCTGTTCGTAAAGCGCCGCAACGTCCGCCTGCGCGTCTACCACGCCGCCAATTTCAGCGCCGTACAGCGCGGGAATGTGGACGCCGCAGTCCTTGACATAGGGGGAACGCAGCAGCGTCTGTACGTCGGCAATGGTCACGTTGGGGTTGGCCTCCTGCATTGCCCCGCCTTCTTCGTTTGTCTTGGCCTCGGCGGCGCGCGGCTGAACCGTTACCGTGACCGGCGTTTTCAGCCGGATCCGCTCGGCCTCCGAGGCTGTGGAACGGGCGGAGATCAAGCCGACGACCGCAGCCGCAGAGAGCAGAAAAAGCACGGCGAACAGCGCCAACGAGCGGAATTTCATGCGCCAGAGGTTTCGCAGGGCGTATTTCAGCAGCGCTTTCATTTTTTACCGGCTCCTTTCAACAGCGTCATCGCGTCCAGATGCGCCGTCTGCGCCGCGGCGGCGAGACTGCCGCAGCAGACCGCGGCGAACAGCAGCGCCGCCGTTTTCAGAACAGAGGCGCGCGACAGCAGCTCCATACCGCTTCGCCTTGCCGCCGCGACGACGGGCATCGCGCCGGTCAGAACGGTGGAATCGGCGGTGTTTTCGATCTGCGCCGCCATTCGGCTCTCCATAAGCCATGTTTGCACGCCGCCGCCGAAGAGCTGCGCCGCGCCGGCCGCAAGCGCGAGCGCGGCCAGAAGCGCGACGAGAGCGATCAGCAGGTTTTCTACAAAAAACTGTGCGGAAATCCGGTTGTTTTTCAGGCCGAGCGCGCAGAGAATCCCCGTCTCGCTCATGCGTTCCCGGCGGTTCTGCCAGCAGAGAATCAGCGTCAGGCAGAACAGGACGACAGTGAGCGCGGCGACGGTCATGTAGGTGAAGGAAGCGATCCGCGACACGGCGATCGCCTGCGAATCCGGCGTGACCTTGGTCAGCGACGTATCGGCGAGAAAAAAGTCTTCCAGCCGTGCCGCCAGATTGTCCGCGGCCGCGTCGCTTGTCAGCCGCAGGTGCAGCGTTGTGACCGGCAGGGAGAGGCGCAGCTGCGGCTGGTCTTCGTTCATGAGGCGGAAGAATTCCGCCGCAGTCTGTACGGGCAGATAAATGACGTTCTGCGGGACGGAATAGTCCCAGACAGCGCTTTTGTTTTCGATCTGAGAGCGGAACAGGCCGACGACGGTGAGATTCAGCATCGGCCTTGTCTCCATGCCGCTTTCCTGCTGGTCATACGGGATGCGGATGCCGACGATATCGCCGAGAGCGATGTGGTTGGCCTCGGCGACCTCGTCGGACAAAAGCGCGGTATAAGCGCGCGTGCCGTTGTCTTCGGCGGTCAGCTCGCGCCCCTCGGTGACGACGTAGGCGCCGGAGAAAAAGTCTTCGTCGGTTTCACAGGCGTCGATACCGATCATTCGGAACGGCGCGGCGTTGTAGTAGCCGTCAATCTCGGCGAACAGGATTTTTTTCTCGCCGCTCGTCCGCTTGACGCCGGTGAGCAGCGCGCCGTTGCGGTAAATATAGGCGGGATGCTCGGCGCGCGTCAGCGTGTCGCTGACGACGCCGAAGCCTTCGTCAAGCCGCAGGGCGATTTCACCCGGTATGGCGCCGCCGCCTTTGAGCGCACAGGCGTAGGTACCCTCCAACGGCCCCATGGCCGCTGAGATCAACCGGCCGCAGCATTCCGAGACGATAAAGGCAATCGTCAGCAGGCATGCGGACGCCGCGAGCACGAGAAACAGCCGCAGGCTGCGCCGGCGCAGCCGGACCACATTTTTTGCCGCGTGGGAAACGACGGAATAGCCCTTCAATTCGTTTCCTCCTCTCCGATATGGGCGAGATAGCGTTGGCCGCACTGCTCCATACAGTCGGGGTCCATACAGTCGTATTGGTTATGCATACAGCGGATCAGCATGGAATGATAGCGCTGATTGCAAACCGCACAAAAACGGCTGGCGGGATGGTAATAGCCGTATATTTGGTTTCTCGAAGGCTCTATGAAGTAGCTGCCGAACGAGTGCTTTTCGATGACCGGTCCCTGGTCGCACTGGGCATTGGAACAGAGTTTCAGATGATACTCGTCCTTAGAATAGATCGGCGACTTCCACGCTGCGGCCGGATAGACCATGTAGTACGAATGCTCGCACTGGTCAGCCTGATTGCGGAAAGCGCCCGGCGGCGTCAGAAACACGCCTTCAACCTCGAAAATGTCGTCGCTTTCTTCCGCTTTTGCCCATGGGCGGAAGCAGACGAGCGCTGCTGCGGCGAGCAGCAGCACAACCACAAGCAGATACGGCAGAATTCTTTTTTTCCTCTCTGCATTGCGCATGAACGCGCCTCCTTTCTAATGCCGGACCAAAAGCGCTTGGCTGAGAACCGCGGCTGTCCCGCATGGCTCCGGCCGAAGGGCATTGTCGCAGCCGTGTCGGCCGGCTTTTATTTTGTCACAAGCGGATGGTCAAACTCCGGGAGCAGGGTGTTGCCGTCGAGGTCGAGGCTTGTGAGGTTCGGGCAGCGGCGCAAAAGCTCCGCCTCGACCGCGCCGAGCGTCAGCCCGCAGTATTCCAGCGAGAGCGCGGTGAGTTGATCACGGCCTATATCGCTCCACGCTTTGAGAAAATCAAGGCTCTTGACGCCGCACTGGTTTGCGGTCAGCTCGCCGATACCGTTGACGAGGGATATCGTTTCCTCGCAAATTTCCGTATGGCTGATATCAAGCGAACGGAAACGAAAAGAGTCCGCATTTTTCCCGACGCCAAGGCCCTCGATAGCCGTAAGGCGAGTGCTGGAAAGATCCAGGTAGATATCAGAGCCTTGATTCGCCATCTCATGAAGCTTGTCGACGGATAAGGCAAACCTCGTCATCGGGTTGCCGGAAAGGTCGAGTGAGGCAAACCTTGCGCCGGCGAACGGTTCGCCGTCCTCGATTAGATTATCGGCAAGGGCGAGAGTGTGAACGGCGAGATCTTTCAGCGGCGAAACGTCCGCGATTTGATTGCCGGACAGATCCAGAGACCGGCAAAGGCAGGTTTGGATGACAGGGAGCTCGGAAATGCGGTTGTATGGGAGAGACAGCCCTTCCATCAGTATATTTTTCAGCAGCGGTTCGGCGCCGTCAAGCGAGGCGACGTCGTTGGAGCTGACGAGTAGCTGAGTTAAACTGTCAAACCAGAGAAAATCGTGGAGATTGTTGATTGGCTCCTGTGCAGAAAAGTTGGATCTGCGGGGAATCGACATAGCTGCATTCAGATGAATTTGGTCGCACTCGATTAAAATCGTGGCAATGCCGGTCAGGTCGGCCTTGGTCAGGCTGCCCTCCGGTTTGCCGATGTGAGTACGGACAGCTTTTTCAAGCCGCTCGCTTTTGAAAGCGACGGGCGTGTCAAGAAGCGGCGAGTTGTCGCGGACAGGGACGTCGACGGAGCCGGAGAAGCCGTACTTGTTGGTGATTGTAACAGTGAGCCGGCCGAGAAAGGCGGCGGGAATGAAGATTTCTTCGCCGTCGGCGAGCGGAGTCGTGGAAACACCGCGCTCAGAGGTGGATATAACGGCGGTAGAGAACAGGCCGAGGCCGCCCAATGTAAAGCTGCGAAGACCGTACTCCTCGTAAACGGTTTCTGTGAGCGTCGGAGCGGAGACGAAATGGAGAGCCGCCAGCTCTTCCTCTGTGAGGAAGCGGTTGATATAGCCTTCATTTTTGACGCCGTCGCTCAGATTCTGAATCCGCGGCGTCAGCAGCTTAATTTTATAGGCTTCAATCATCAGCGGGACAATGCTTTCGTTGAGCGCATATTCGTTTCCGTCCCGGCGCAGCGGTATCATAAGCCATTCATCGCCGCCGAGGTATTCATAGCCCATGACATCAAAATATTTGCTGCTACTCCACGCGTTTAAAATGCGGATGAGGCGTGAAAAAACGAATTCGTCGGAGAGGTCGGGAGAAACGGGGGCAGGATCAGGCTGCTCGGGGCGGCGGAGCTTTTCGGCTTCGGCGGCGAGCGCCTCATAATCCGCCGCGGCCTCGGGGCGACGCTTCGCGCATTCGCGGGCGTAAACGATGATCTGCGGCATATACCATAGCTGCTGCTCATACGCCTCGGCGGGATCAAGAAAAAAAGCGGTGCCTACCGGGGGCTTTTCTTCGGAACTGTAAATTCGATCATTCAGCAAGGTCCAATCCAGTTCGACCGCCGGCGCGCCCTCGCTGGGATTATACGGGTCGGCCGGCTCGACCGGATCGGTAGCGGGCGGATCGGTCTGTACGGTGACATATCCGGTATTGACGGTCGTTGTTTGGAGAGGGTCACCGCTTGACCCCTGTGCAACGGTTGTGTCGTCAGTGGTTTGAGCCGGGGCGTTTGTATCGCAGGCGGCCAAAACAGAGAGCAGGGCGGCGAGGCAGAGCAACCCGCAGAGCATACGGATCAGACAGCGACGTTTCATGAAAATTCCCTCCTGTTAGCAGAAACTTTGTGAATAATTAAAAAATATATCCTTATCTATATAATAATGTCGAAAAATATCGGATATACGGTGTGAACTGCGAAAATTATTTTGTCACAAGCGGATGCTCAAACTCCGGGAGCAGGGTGTTTCCGTCGAGGTTGAGATTTATGAGGTTCGGGCAGCGGCGCAAAAGCTCCGCCTCGACCGCGCCGAGCGTCAGCCCGCAGTTCTGCAAGGAGAGCAAGGTCAGAGCGTCACGCTCCTGATCGTTCCAGTTTTTCAAAAAGTCAAGGCTGTCAACTGCGCTGCCGTCGGCAAAAATTCGTGAGCAGCCGCCGTAATACGACAGCTCATCCGAGGTGACGCCGGTATAGGAGGCGTTGATCTCGAACAGACACGGCGGATTCGCCCCGTCGGGGTTATCAGGATCAATATAATCCTTTTTCGTCCCATAATCCAAGGCGGACAGCTTGGTAAAGGAACAATCGATGTAGTTGCCCATTCCTCTTAGACGGAGAGCGGTCAAAGGGTTGCTGGCAACATACAGATCCAAAACGAAGCAGCTTCCAAGGTCGATAGAGACGAGCTCGTTCTTTGACAGATCGAGTTTATTCAGCTCAATATTGCCGAGGTCGGGAAAGCGGGAAATGCCGTTACCGGCGAAAGAAAGCTCCGCACACCGAACGCCGTACAGCGGCGACAGATCGGTGATCTGGTTGTAAGAAAAGTCAAGGCACATGCTTCGGCCGAAATTTTTGATGACCGGATCAAAGCCGCGGAGAGAAGTCAGGCCCTGCGCCGTCAGCCGTAACTCCGTCAGGTTTTCAAACCAGTAGAAATCGCTCGGGTCGCTGAGCGGGACGGCGGCCTGAAAAGAGGTGATACCGCGGTCAACGATGCTTTGTTTGTTGATAACGAGCGTATCCAGATGTGCGTCGATGGAGGTGATTCCGGAGAGGTCGGCTCTGGTGAGCGCGCCGTCGGGATTCCCGAGATAGGTTCGGACAACCTGTTCCAAACGCGGGTTTTGAAATGTGACGGGCGTATCGAGCAGAGACGGAGCGGCGGCAACCGCGAGCGAAAACAGCTCGCCTGGTTCTCCGTAAGAATTGATGACCCGGTAGGTGATAAAGCCCTGATAGGCGCAGGGCAACCAGAAGACGCCGTCGGAAAGTGTGTTGATAGCATAAAAATCAGATAGATTTTCAATCGGGTTCTCGGTCAGCTTAAATTCCAAGCGCCCGTTCGGCGGCATCGATTCGAGCAAAAAACGGCGCAGCCCATACGAGTCCGTCGTTTCGATGAGCGTACAGTCGCCGAACTCGCGATAGCCGGCGAGCTCTTCCTCCGTCAGAAAGCGTTCGAGGTGGCCGGCTTGAAATTGCTTGTAATTGTCATAGGGATACAAAAGACGCAGCGCCTGATAAATGTTGAGAATGACATTCAGCATTCCCTCCGCGACGGGAAAATCGCCGCCGCGGCTGCAACTGATCCCGTCAACCAGCTTATAAGGCGAGCCGTTTTCGTCCGTATACTCCTGAACGGTACCGCCGTATGAAAAAAAGTAGGGCGTTGCATACCATGCGGACAAAACGCTTTTCAGACGCGAGAGCAGCTCGGCGTCGCTGAGATCGGCGGGAACAACGGGCATTGGCTGCGCAGGGTTGGCGAGGGCGCGGGCGGCGTCAGCGGCGGCGCGCAGAGACTCGGAGGCGTCAGAAAAACGTTCCGCACAGGCGGCGGCATAAGCTGCGAGCTGCGGCATATACCAGAGCGCATAAGTATATCCCTCGGTATAGAGCTGTTCGGCGTCGTCGTAGATAACGGTATAACCGATTTCGAATGCATCGATCTGATCTTGAAATTGCTGCATGAGCTCAATCATTGCCGGATCACGTTTGAATTCCGGCGCGCCCTCCGTGGGGTCGAAAACGTCCGGTTTTTCCGGCGGCTCCGTCGCGACGGTGGTTGCGCCCGGCTGATAGCCGGTTGAGACGGCGGAGACGCCGGAACCGTTGTCAGTTGTGGTCAAGGGAGCATTTGTTGTACAGCCGGCAAACGCGGCGAAAAGCAAAAAGACGGAAAGAAGAAAACAAATCGTTCGTTTCATAACAGACTCCATTGTTTGACGTGACGTGTAAAGGTGTTGAGATGAACTTCAAGAACGGAAATTTCATCGTTCTCCTGCGCCGCACGCAATGTGCGGCGCAGAAGAACGATTTAAAAATTCATTTGAAAACAACCATAGGCATCTCATTCCTTTCTCAGGCGTTTCCTTTGAGGACGGAGCCCGTCTCTAAACAGACGCATGCATACAGGTAAATGAATCCTGAATACAATTATACAATATAAAAACATAATAGTAAATATAAAACGAGAAATTATAATAAATTTGTTTAGACAAAAACGAGAATTTGATAAAGACGCGCGGAACAAAAATAACGTTCACCATTTCTTCTGTCACAGGCGGATGCTCAAACTCCGGCGCGCTCTCCGTGGGGTCAAAAACGTTCGGTTCTTCCGGCGGCTCCGTCGCGACGGTGGTTGCTCCCGACTGATAACCAGTTGAGACGGCAAATGTGACGGAAAGGCCGCCGGACGTGGATCAAGCGATCTCTGCGGGTGCGACGTACCGCCGGGAGTGACAGCCGGCATACGCGGGAAAGAGCACGCTTATACAGAGCAGCAGCGCCAAGCTGCTCCGGAAAAGCGATTTATAGCTTTTTTCTCCTGTCGGCCCTGTCAGCAAAAGCGTTGTGAATGCGTGCGGACGGCCATACGGCATGCCAATATCTATATAATGTCGAAAAACGTCGTATATACGGTATCGGCTAAAAGTTTTGTTTTTTCATAGGTTTCCGCCGCGCCCATACCGCCGAAAACAGACAGATTACGCGCGGCGGCCGCATTATAATGATATCGGTTCGGAAAACGGAGGGGTGCCGGTGGTTCTTTATCTCGACGTATTGATGGCGGTCAACCTGATGGCGGATTACGCGCTCCTGCGCGCTGCGGCAAAAATCACCGGACATATCCGCAACCGCCTCCGCATCTTCATCGCCGCGGCGCTCGGCGCGGCATACGCGGCGCTTGTCTGTATGCCGGCGCTGGAATGGCTCGGCCATTTTCTGATCCGGCTGCTGGTCGGCATTGCGATGAGCGCGATCGTATTCGGCCTGAACCGCGCCTGCGTGCGCAAAACGCTTGTGTTTTTTCTGCTTTCGTTTCTGCTCGGCGGCGCCGTATTGGCGCTGTCCTATGCGGCGGGCGGCGCGGTTGGGCTTTACAACGGCGCTGTTTACATAAATACCTCGCTGCCGTCGCTGGCGTTGGTTGTCGCCGCGGTTTACGGCGTGGTCACGCTTGTCTGCGCCGTCGGCGGGCGGCGGGCGCAGGCCATGCGGCGCGTACTGCCTGCGGTGGCGAAGCTCGGCGGGAGAGAGAGCGCGTTTTCCGTCTTGGCGGATACGGGCTGTTTGGTGCAGGATCCGTTGACCGCGCGGCCGGTCATGCTGGTTTCGCTGGCCGGCGCCGCCGCGCTGCTGCCCGAGGGAATGGCCAGCGCAATTGAGGAAGGGGCCGACGCCGCGGAGCTGATCGGCCGGTATGCCGGGCAGAGGCTGCCGCTCCGCCCCGTATTCTGCAAGGGGCTGGGCGGACAGACGGAGATGCTCGTTTCTTTTCTGCCGGACAGCCTGACGGTGGACGGAAAACCGTGCGACGCGGTGATCGCGGTTACAAAGGACGGCCCGGACGGGGCGGAGGGCTTTTGCGCCGTTGTCAATTCGGACGCCGTATAGCGGATCGTCTGTAAAAACCGGAAGCGAGGGAGTAATATGAGGAAACTGTTGGCGCGTATGAGGATTTTTTTCTATAAGCTCGGCGTCTGGCTCGGGCTGATCGTCCCCGATCCGGTCTGGTACATCGGCGGGAGCGAGACGCTGCCGCCGCCGCTCAGCACAGAGGAGGAGGTCTATCTCTTAGAGCGGTTTTACAGCGACGGAAAGGCTGTGCGGCGCGTGCTGATCGAGCGCAACCTGCGCCTTGTCGTCTATATCGCGCGCAAATTTGAAAACACGGGCATCAACATCGAGGACTTGATCTCCATCGGCACCATCGGCCTGATTAAAGCGATCAACACCTTCCGCCCCGAAAAGAACATCAAGCTGGCTACCTATGCCTCGCGCTGTATCGAAAACGAGATTTTGATGTTTCTGCGCAAAAATTCGTCGCGGAGAAACGAGCTTTCCATTGACGAGCCGCTCAACGTCGATTGGGACGGGAACGAGCTGCTCCTCTCCGACGTGCTGGGCGGCGAAGAGGACGAGGCCATGCGCGTCTTAGAAGACGAGGTCGACAAACAGCTTTTGAAATCGGCTGTCGGCAGATTGTCGGAACGGGAACAGATGATTATCTCCATGCGCTTCGGCCTCGACGGACGCAGGGAGATGACGCAGAAAGAAGTGGCGGATATGCTCGGAATTTCACAGTCCTATATATCCAGGCTCGAAAAACGCATTATTGCGCGGTTAAAAAAAGAAATATTGAAAGAGATGTAAGACAAATCCCGGTATGAGCGCTTTGCGCCGCGGAAATAATAGGATTGAGGAATCCGATTATTTCAAAGGAGTGGCGCTACGAGATGACAAACAACAAGGTCGTAATCTGCGGGGTCAACACGTCGAAGCTCAAAGTTTTGAAAAATGAGGAAATCAACCGCCTGCTGAAACTCACCAAAGAGGGCGACAAAGACGCCAGAGAACAGCTCATCTCCGGCAATCTGCGGCTGGTGCTTTCGGTTATCCAGCGCTTCACCAACCGCGGCGAGGCTCCCGACGATCTGTTTCAGGTCGGCTGCATCGGTCTGATCAAGGCGATCGACAACTTCGATATCACGCTGGACGTCCGCTTTTCGACTTATGCCGTGCCGATGATCATCGGCGAGCTGCGGCGTTATCTCCGCGACAACAGCACCATCCGCGTCAGCCGGTCGCTGCGGGACACCGCGTACAAGGCGCTGCAAATCCGGGAAAAATTTACCAATGAAAACAGGCGCGAGCCGAACATCGATGAAATCGCCAAGCTGATGGATATGAAAAAAGAAGACGTCGTTTTTGCGCTCGACGCGATCAGCGACCCCGTTTCTCTGTTTGAGCCTGTCTATTCCGATGGCAACGACACGGTCTGCGTGATGGATCAGGTGAGCGATACGGAGAATACGGATGAAAACTGGCTGGAACATGTAGCGCTGACGCAGGCCATCGACCGGCTCTCTGAACGCGAGAAGCGGATTTTGGCCATGCGCTTCTACGCCGGAAAGACACAGAACGAGGTTTCGCAGGCGATCGGCATCAGTCAGGCGCAGGTTTCGAGACTGGAAAAGAGCGCGTTGGAACGAATCAGAAAAAACATCTGAGACAAGCCTTGATAACATGGGAAAAGCAGACGGGCCGGCTGGGTTTACGGAGCGAACCGGCGCCCGTCTGCTTTTTTATGAAGATGATTTCATATACATATACAAAAAATACGGCCATATAAAATGAAGAATCTTGTGTTTGAAGATGCATTATGGTATAATATATACAGTGAAATTACAGCTCGCTTGACGATTTGCGCATGCAAAGCAGGCCAAACGGGAACGATGCGTCCGTCGGACAAGTTTTGCCCACAGGCCGATTATAAATATTTTGTTGAAAATAACGCCGTTCGACGATTGCTTACATAGGATTTTAACGTTATTCAAACTGCGCGACGACGAAAGAACCGTATGCGTAAAAAATGGAGCCTGACCGCCGGTGAGGCTCCGTTGGAGAACGATAACGGGCGGCAGGGGGGATTGATTTGACTCTATGTGAAAAAGCGATGGAACGAATTACGGAGCTTGCCGCTTTATATTTTGAAAAACGCGATATTCCGGCTGTTTTGGATTGCTTTGACGATGATATCGTATGGATTGGAACCGGAAAAAACGACATTTGCAGGGACAAGACGCAGGCGGTTGAAATCTTGACGCGCGAAAAGGCCGCTTTTCCGGGCAACTTCACCATTCTGGATTCACACTTTGACGCCGCGCAGATCGGGGCGGATCTGTGTGACGTCTGGGGCGAACTCACGGTGCGCGAAAACAACGGGTCGGAAGAACAGGCGCCCGCATTAGCGCTGCGGGTGACGGCGCTGTTTCGGGAGCGGGGCGGCGAGGTAAAGCTGAACCGGCTGCATCTGTCTCAGCCGAGTCCGGACCAGGGAGAGGCTGATTTCTTTCCCCACATCCTCGACAGAACAAACGAAGAGATGCTGAAAAAGCTCATTGACAAGAAATCGGCGGAGATTGAAGCGCGGAATCGCGATTTGCAGGCGCTGATGAACAACATTCCCGGCGGCGTCCAGAAATGCCTGAATGATGAGTATTTTTCGATTCTGAGCGTCAACGACCGGTTTTTATCGATGTTCGGCTATACGGAGGAAGACATCGAACGCCTGTTTCAGAACCGTTTTATCAATATGATACACCCGGATGACCGCGCCTATGTATTGAAACGGATAGCGGAGCAGATGCAGAGCGGCAACAGCTTTGAAGCGGAATACAGGGTTCGCTGCCGAGACGGAAGCTATAAATTCGTGCTCGAAAACGGCGAACTGTATACCGGCGAGGACGGGCAGGAGGAATTTTACTGTGTTTTCGTCGATGTCACCGGCCGCAAAAAATCAGATGAAGAGCATCGCATCCTCGCCGAACGCTATCAAATTATCCTGAATCAGAGCAGCGATATCATTTTTGAGTGGGATCTGCTCAGCGACAACGCTGCGTTTGCGGAAAACCCCCGCCGCCGCTTCGGGCTGCCGGAGCTGATTGTCGGCGTAAGCGCGTATTTTCAGAACAGATCACGGTTGACCAAAGAAGATTCGGAGACGATTCTGAAACTGATTGACGGAGTCAAGCGCGGCACAGAGTATCAGGAAGCGGAATTTCGTCTGCGGACCGCCGACAAATATACTTGGTTTAGGATTCGAGTCACCGCGCTCTTCGACGATTCGCACCAGCCTGTCAAAGCGGTGGGCATTCTCAGCGACATCAGCCGCGAGAAGGAGCACTCGCAAAAACTGACGGAGCGCGCCGAGCGCGACCTGCTGACGGGCACATACAACCGGACGGCGGCATGCGATTTGATCGAGAAGCGTCTCAACCGTGCGGACGATGCGGTGAACGCCCTGATGATGATTGATATCGATGATTTCAAGCTGGTGAACGACACCAAGGGCCATCTGTTCGGAGACACGGTTTTGAAGGACATCGGCCGGCTCCTGCGCTCGCGCGTTAGGAGCACGGATGTTGTCGGGCGCATGGGCGGCGACGAATTCATCGTTTTTTTGAAGGATATTGCCTCAACCGAACAGGCCAAAAAGAAAGCCGGCGAGATGATCCGCGCGCTGGACGGCCTGCTGCCGGAGGAGACGATGTGCAGGCTGTCGTGCAGTATCGGCGTCGCTTGCTCTCCGGATTGCGGAACGACGTTCCAGGAGCTGTATGATAAAGCGGACAAAGCGCTGTATCTGGCGAAAAATAAAGGCAAAGACCAATTCGAACTGTATTCCGAACAGACGGGCGGTTTGACGGCGGCGGGAAGGCAACATGGGCAGACGCCGGGCGATCTGGCGGAGCTGGAAAGCGCGAGGGTTACGGGGGCGGACGAGCGGCTTCTGCAAAGCGTTTTTGAGACGCTGTATACGGCAGCCGATTTTGACTCGGCGGTCAACGCGGTGCTCGGCATGTTGGGAACCTTCTATGATGTCGGCCGCGTTTATGTATTTGACCGGTCAGCCGACGGCCGCTACTGGAATAATACCTTTGAATGGTGCGGCAAGGGAATTGAACCGCAGATAGAGAAACTGCAAAATATCGACAATGTCATCGGCCCCTTTCAGGATTATTGGAAGCATTTTGATATCGACGGTGTCTTTTATTTAAAAAGCGTCGACGATTTGGTGCCGGCCGAACGGGATGCGTTGAAGGAGCAGGGAATCTGCTCGATGCTGCAATGCGCCATACGGGAGGACGCCGACTTGAAAGGCTTTATCGGCTTCGACGAATGCCGGGAAGACCGCTACTGGACCAAGGAACAGGTCGATACGCTGGTGGCTGTCGCCAAGGTCCTCGCGACGTTTCTGATGAAAGAGCGCTATAAGCGTTTGGC
>QAMX01000100.1:8118-13607 GCA_003149835.1 Clostridiales bacterium | reverse complement strand
CGCGTCGCCGTCGCCGCGCACGTTGGAAAGCGTCACGGTAAAGTCCACGGCGTCCGCCGAGACGATACCGTCGTTCATCAGCGGAATCTCAATCTTCTGCTCGGTGACGTCGGCATAAAATGCCAGCGATCCGGAGACGGCGAGATAATCCTCGCCCGCCGCCGCCGTTCCGTCCTTTGTGGCGTATTCGACGGTGACTACGTTCTGCGTACCGCCGGTGCGCACAACGGTCAGGACGGCCTTGCCCTCAGCCTTGTCGGCGAGAATCTCCGTCACGGCAAAGCCGAGCTGACTGTCCTCCGGTTTTTCGTCGTCGTTGACGAGAAGCGCCAGCGTATTGGCGCTGTCGTAAAGGCTGCCGCCGTCGCAGCCGATGATCGTAAAGTACCCGCCCTTGACCGGCTCAGCCACATCGTCATCCGGCGCGGAGACGCGGATCTCCTTAACCCATTCGTCCTCCGCAAAGGTGACGTTGAAGACATAGCCCTGATAGGGCTTTTCAGCATCCATTTCAACCGCGGTGTACGAAATTTCGGGGTTCAGTTCGAGATCCTCAGGCATCTCTTCAAGCGCCTCGGGCTCGGCCTTGACGTACGCCGTGCCTTTGACGGAAGCGGTACAGTACGATACGCCGCCGTCGGTATAGACGCAGCGCAGATCATACGCCTCATATTCCTCTGCGGAAAGGATAAACTCGGCATCCGTCGCGCCCTTGACGGCGTTCCACTCCGCGCCGTCCCAGAGATACCACTGGTAGGCGTCGGCGGCCGCGTCGAGCGTGACGCGGAGGTCGCCGTCCAGAGCGCCCTCCCCGGTGTACGGCTCGACTGCCAGAGCGGCCGAACCGACCTCGGGATCCGGCGCCTTGCCCAGCGCCTGATAGCGGACGATGGGGAGCGGATCCTCGACGCGGATGACGATATCTCCGGCGCCCGCCGCGTTGGCATAGCTCATCACGCCGTCTTCCATCTCGGCGGCGGCAGGCATATACGTGACGTACGCCACAGCCTTCCCCTTCGTCCCGCCAAGGCGGTACAGCTTGATGACGGTCTCACCGCCGCCTTCCTCGACGACCGTCTGGCTTTGCGCGAAAGCAAACGTGCCGTAAGGGAAGGTCTCTTCCCAGTCGTCGGTGACGGCGATGGTCTGCCCGTCGC
This sequence comes from Clostridiales bacterium, assembly GCA_003149835.1. Classification (GTDB taxonomy): domain Bacteria; phylum Bacillota; class Clostridia; order Oscillospirales; family QAMX01; genus QAMX01. The sequence goes on along the minus strand of QAMX01000100.1, from coordinate 12,450 downwards.
TGCCGATGATCGTCGCCGGCTTTTCTTCGTCGCTCCAATAGGCGAAAATACTCGCCGGGACGACGGAACACAGCATCAGCGCCGCTAAGAAGAAACTGAGCACTCGCTTCAACATTCTTTTGCGCCTCATATGACCTATCCTTTCCATTGCGCGGAGAGGGCGGCAGCCCCTTCCGCGACGGCTGGCATGACCGGGCCGGATTTCAGAATTTCTCTTCTCCCCGTTCAGATGCGGCACGGCAGCAGCTCTGCGCCGGCCCGTTTCACACACCTGACCCAACCACGCATGTTTTTTTACGATGATTCCGCAGAAGATACCACATGTATCCAATATATGGAATCAGTATATCATACCTTTCTCAATTTGTAATCGCCCATTTTTCAACAAAAATGGGCAAAGCTGAGAGAAAAGCTCTCCCACGCTTTGCCCGTGCGGCGGCTTTAAGAGGCCGCCTGAAATGCCGGTTTGCGCCCAGTCCTCGCAGGATTTCCGGACAGGCCGCTCTGACGGCGGCAACGCCTCCGTTTCGTATTCTCCATTCCATTCTATTCGATTGAATTCTATTCGAATTATCGTAGATTTTTGTGAGAACTCCTTCGCCGTTTCCCGCTGTTTTCGGAAAAGTACGCCTTGTTTTCAGCGAAGCATATAGCGTTTCAACTCATCTCTATTAGAAATAGCCAGTTTTTGATAAATGACCGACATGTAGTGCTTAATCGTATGGGCGGACAACTCCATATAGGCGGCGATCTCCTTATTGCTCCAATCCTTGGAGGCCAGCATGGCGATACTGAACTCCTTTGTCGTCAGCAGGTCTGTCACCGTTTCGGCGGTATCGGGGTTGTGAATTTTTCGCCAGCCGTCGCTGAACCGGTAGGTGATGCCAATGATCTTCTCGTATTGCTCGGGCTCGGCGCGCGTCAAAATCTTTTCGACCAGTCCATACAGAAGGCCGTGGTGCTCGCCGAAAGGATGAATCAACCCGTCCCGTTTCGCAAGGTCCCACGCCCTTGCAAAGGCCGCCGACGCCTGTTCCGTGTCTTTGACCGCCATATAAGCCATCGCCGCGGCCAAGTTCAGATAGATCATCGAGATCGGATAGCTTCGGCTCGCCAGCGAAAGGGCGGTTTCGGCGATCCCCAAAGAGCGGTGATAGTCGCCGTTTAAATAGTGCTGATGCGCCATCGCATAGCAGGCGTAGAGCTTCATGCCCTCCGGCAGATATCGAACCGCCTCGTCCAGCCGCGCCGACGGCAGACGCCGGTCGTGCAGCAGAATATTGGTCAGACTGCTGATTAGCATGCAGACCGCCCGTTCGCGGCTGTCAATCCCCGGGCGAACGGCGTTTACGGCGGCGGTTTCCTGCATACGCCGGAAATCGTCTCGCGCCGCCCGGATATCGTTTTGCTCGATGCAGGAAAAAGCATGCACGAGCATCGCCGAAGAGCGAACCGCAACGCTCTCGTTGTCCAGCAGCCGTTCCGTCGCGGCGATCGCTCCGGCGATATTGCCTGAAAAATACGCGTATTCTCCGATTGCGACCGCTTTCAGCTCCTCATCCTGTAAGCCTCGGATATATTTCCGCGCCTCGCCAGGCAGAAACGAGCCGCTCATCAGCGGCATGGGAAGCTTATCCCCCGATGCCGCCGGCGCTCTTTGCCTCTGCTGCCGCGGGTCGGACGGCTTCTCCGCAGCAGCCGGGATAACCCACGCGTTTCCGACCCGAGCCTGTCCCTCAATGCGTTTTTCCTCGCAGTACTGATGTACCCGTCGCAGAGAAACGCCCCATTTCTCCGCAGCGGCTTTCGCCGATATATAGTCCATTCATCTCACCATTTTTGTCTTTCCGCGCTGTCGCTACGACACCGGAGCTTCATCAAGAGGCGCTCGCAGACTGTGAAACGCACCCGCCTGCGGCTTTGCCCGATAAAACAGACTTTTTCGGCCAAATATGCTATGATAGAAATCAGCAAGAGCCGGCTTCACGGAGCCTTTTCGGCAACAAAAAAACAGCGCGGAAAAGCAAAATAGACGTCCCTGAAAGCGAACGAAAAAGTCTACATTTTCACAAAAGTTTTCGCTGTGTGCTGCGAGCGCCGGCCAAACTGTTCGTTTCGGCGTTTTTCTCCGCATATTCCTCCGCGCCTTTTCAGTCTCGCACGGTGATCTCCGCAGACGCACAAAAACAGGCGGACGGAATTTTTTCCGCCCGCCTGATGATTTCAGTTGTCGTTTCGCCGCGCTTATCCGACGGTATACGTCCCGCGGATCAAAAGCTTGGTGTTGTTCGCTGTGGCCTGAAAGCCGTTGTCCTTAATCGTCACCAGATACAGGTGATTGGTCGAGAGCGCCGCGCCGTTTTTCAGCTCCGTGCTCAGCGCGATGTCGATCATCACCGGGTTGACGGAGCCGACCGCCTTGGCGGAACCGATCCGAAGCATCACCTCGCAGCCGACGCCGCATGTGACGCGCTGGCCGGATTGCAGCGTGATCACCTTGAAGGTTTCGCTGTTGCCGGAAGGCGTCACCGATACGCTGGCGACTTTGTCCGCGATCTTTTGGTTCAGCAATTCGATAAACTCCGCGTTCGAGGCGATTCCTCCGGCCTGCGCGTTCAGCGCGTTGACCTTCTCGTCGATTTTCTTGGAATAAGTGTCAATCAGGGTTTGGATCTCGCCGAGATACCCGTTCTCGATCTCCGCAACCGCTTCGTCCACGATCTGCATGATCTGCGGCGTGAACACCTCGTCGATATAGCTTTTGGCAACCAGCGGATCGTCCGCCGTGCCCTCTCTGTCTGCAAACGCGACCATCAAGCCGCAGGTCAACAGGGCAACGCTGGCAAAAATGCCGATGATCAGATAGGTCAGCTTTTTCTTCGTCATTTGTGTTTCCTCTTTGCCCGCGCCGCAAAAAGCGCGAACTTATCCTTCGCCCGTCAGGCCGAAGCTCACGGCGATGGCGTCGTCGATCTTGTTCATTACGCCGTCGTCGACTCTGCCCATCCGCTCTTTCAGCCTTTTTTTGTCGATTGTCCGGATCTGTTCAAGCAGCACAACGCTGTCTTTGGAAAGCCCGTAGCTCTGCGCAGACAGCTCGATATGCGTTGGCAGCCGCGCCTTATTGATCTGCGACGTAATCGCCGCGGCGATCACCGTCGGGCTGTGTTTGTTTCCGATATCGTTCTGTACGATCAGAACGGGGCGCACCCCGCCCTGCTCGCTGCCGACCACCGGACTGAGATCGGCATAGTAAATATCTCCTCTCCTGACAGTTACATCCACAAGTCTCACGCTCCGCCGACAATAGATTCGGTACCGTATTATGTAACACAGCACGCAATTCTATTGTTCCTTGGACAGGCGCTTTTTAAACCTCCGGCGCGTGATTTTTTTCTGCGCGCCGGTCAGGTTACCCGTCCATCGGCGTTTTCTCTCCCCCCTGTCATTGTATTCAGAGACACCGGCGAGAGACACTTGGGGAAATATGGAGAAGCGGCTGGACGCGGCGCCCCGCTTTTCGCGCCGGCGCCGTTTGATGCGGCCGGCCCCGAATTCCCCGGAAACCTGCTCCGAGCTGTCAGCCGTTATCATTATAACACACCGCCTGTCTGAAATCAAGCGTGTCAAAAATTGTTCAAATTTCCGTTTTTGGGCCTGTTTCACGGCGAACCTGCCTTGACTATTCGGCGGGTCTGTGATAAACTCATTTTCTGCTGCGGCACGGCGCAGCCGTTTAAACACAAAAACAGAAAAACGGGGAATGGGTCTTATGAGCGTCTTTGTCAGAGATAAAAAGTTTTACGCGGCCTTGGCATCGCTTTCCGCTGTCATCGCGCTGCAAAACCTCATCACTTTTGGCGTCAATCTCGCCGACAACGTCATGATCGGCGGGTATAGCCAGGCCGCGCTGAACGGCGTGACCATTGTCAATCAGATCCAGTTTCTCTTACAAATGTTTGCCGGCGGCGTCGCCAACGGTATGGTCGTCCTCGCGGCGCAGTACTGGGGACGGCGCAGCGTCGAGCCGATCAAGCGGATCTTCACCGTCGGCTTCTGGCTCGGCATCGCTTTTTCCGCCGCTCTGACCGCCGTAGCCTTTTTCTTTCCGGAATGGTCGCTGTCTCTGCTGACAAACGAGTCCGCCGCGATCGCCGAGGGCGCGCAATACCTGAAAATCATTTGCTTCTCTTACTGTATTTTTACGGTTTCAACGCTCCTGCTCGGCATTCTGCGCAGCGTCGAGACCGTGCGGATCGGGTTTTACGTCTCCCTGCTCTCTCTGTTTGTCAACATCGGGCTGAACTACTGTCTGATCTACGGTCATTTCGG
>QAMX01000100.1:0-4489 GCA_003149835.1 Clostridiales bacterium | reverse complement strand
TCGACAAAAAAATCCGGCTGCGGCTGCGGGATCTGTTCGTGCTGCACGCCGCCTATGCGCGCGATTTCTTCCGCTCCGGCCTGCCGCTTGTGCTCTCGAACACTTCGTGGGGAATTGCGATGTCGGTTCAGACCGCTATCATCGGCCGGCTCGGCGAGGCGGCGATTTCCGCTTCCAGCATCGCCACGACGATCTTTCAGGTCGTGACGGTGCTGACCTACGGCGTCGCCACGGCCTCCGGCGTCGTCATCGGCAAAACGGTCGGAGAAGGCCGTATCGACGACGTCAAACAGTACGCCAAAACCTTGCAGGTGCTGTATCTGATCATCGGCGCCGTCACCAGCCTCGCGCTGCTGGGCGCCAAGCAGTTCATCGTCGATCTTTACAAGGTGACGCCGGAGAGCGCGTCGCTGGCGCACAGCTTCATTCTCATCCTCTGCGTGACGGTGGTCGGAACCTCCTACCAGATGCCGGCGCTGACGGGAATCGTCTCCGGCGGCGGCGAAACGAAATTTGTTCTGTACAACGACATCATCTTCATGTGGTGTATTGTCCTGCCCGTCTCTATGGTTTCCGCGTTTGTATTGAAGCTGCCGAGCACGGTGACCTTCGCCTGTCTGAAATCGGATCAGATTTTAAAATGCGCCGTCGCCGCCGTCAAGGTGAACCGCTACCGCTGGATCCGCGTGCTGACGCGCCCCGCTGAATAAAACGCCCGTCTCCGGCAAACGCTATACATAAAAAGGTTGTGTATGCGTTTGAAAAAATTTGCCGATTCCCTAAGAGTATTCGCGCTCGGCAGCATGCTCTATCCCTCGCTTGAAATTTTCTGGCGGGAGCGGACGCATTGGAGCATGGCGCTGCTCGGCGGCACCTGTCTGTTCGGGCTGTATCGGATCCATCTCCGGCTCGCCCGCGCTCCCCGTCTCGTCAAATGCGCGCTCGGAGGAATGTTGATTACGGCGGCGGAGCTGGCGGCCGGCTTTACCTTTAACCGCAAGCGGACGATATGGGACTACTCGCGCGTGCCGCTGAACTATAAGGGGCAGATCTGCCTTCCGTTCTCGGTGCTCTGGTCCCTGCTCTGCCTGCCGGCCGGTACGCTCTGCGACAGTCTCTCGCTTTGCGCCGGCACGCGCTCCGGCAGCCGAAATCGCGTTCAGAGTTGACAAATTGTGTGAACGGTGTTATAATCTGTTAGAGTGTTTCCAAAAAGTTTGCGCGCAGCCTGAAAGGTGTGTCACCGTTGCGACTGCGGTAAACATTTTGGAGATTTTGTTTCGTCTGAAATTTTACGCCTTACCGCGCGGACCGATACTGCGGCGCGTGCTTCCGCGCTTTTGAAGCGCGACCGCTCGGGCGGAGGCTTCTATACCCGTGAAAGAGGGTCATTTTTTGAAGAAATATGTGATAAACGGCGGGAAGCCGCTTTACGGTACCGTCAATATCGCGGGCATGAAAAACGCGGCCGTCGGCATTCTCCCGGCGACGATTCTCGTCGAAGGCGTCTGCCGAATTGAAAACGTCCCCAAGATCAGCGACGTCGCGCTGTGGATTGATATCCTTTGTTCCATGGGCGCCCGTGTGACGTATCTCAGCGATTCGACCCTTGAAATCGATACCTCTCCTTTGCGCTGCGAGGAACCTCCGTATGAGATGATGCGCCGTATGCGCGCCTCCTATTATCTCGTCGGCGCGATGCTCGGCCGCTACGGGTGGGCGCGCGCGGGCATGCCGGGCGGCTGTGATTTCGGCGGCCGGCCGATCGACCGGCATATCAAAGGCTTTGAGGCGCTCGGCGCGCATGTCCGCGTCGAAAACGGCATCATCTGCGCCACTACCGACGACGGAATCAAGAGCGGCAACATCTATTTTGACGACAACTCCGTCGGCGCGACCATCAACGTCATGCTCGCCTCCGTCCGCGCCCCGGGCCTGACGGTGATTGAAAACGCCTCGAAGGAGCCGCACGTCGTCGATGTCGCCAACTTCCTGAACTCTATGGGCGCGGTGATCCGCGGCGCGGGAACGGACGTCATCAAGGTGCGCGGCGTTCCGCGGCTGCACGGAGGCGTCTATTCCATCATTCCGGATCAGATCGAAGCCGGGACCTTTGTCGCCGCAGTCGCGGCGGCCGGCGGCGAAATCGTGATCAACAACATCATTCCCAAACACTTGGAATGCATTACGACGAAGTTTGAGGAAATGGGCGTTACCATTTTCGAAGGCGACGATTATCTCCGCGTATCGCGGACAGGGCGGCTGCGGCGCACCAATATCCGCGCCATTCCCTATCCCGGTTTCCCGACCGACATGCAGCCGCAGGCCGTCGCCGTTCTCTGTCTTGCCGACGGCACAAGCGTTGTGACCGAAGGGGTGTACGACAACCGTTTCCGCTATGTGGATGAATTGGCCCGCATGGGAGCGAAAATTCAGGTAGACGGCCGAACGGCGATTATCACGCCGGTCGCCGAGCTCACCGGCGCGCCCGTCTGCGCCTGCGATCTGCGCGCCGGCGTGGCGCTGGTCATTTCCGCGCTGGCTGCGCGGGGAAAAACGGAAATCGACGGTATCTTACATATCGAGCGAGGATATGAAGACATCGTCAGTAAGCTCCGGCGCATCGGCGCGGATATCCGCATTGTCACCACGGACGGCGAGCCCTTCGCGCGCGCGATATAATTCCCCCTGCGCCGGCAGACGCTATGCCGGTAAGCCGTCCGGCCGTTTGTTATCAACATCGCCGCCGCCCGCCGCTGTCCGGCGGGCGGTTTTTCTGTTCAGTTGACCTTCCCGGCCGTCCGGAGTCTCCGCCGCGGTATCCTCCTATTTTCCCGGCGACAATTTTTTTCCGCGATGCAATAAAACGCCCTCCCCGCGCATGTATAGATCGACAGGAGATTGAGCTATGAATTCAGTATGCGAGACGTCGGCAATTGAATATCAGGAGCGCGAAAACCGTCTGCTCATCGAGCGGCAGCTCGCCGCAATCGCCGCGGGAGACCAATCCGCCCTCGCAGCGCTGTACGAGCAGACGAAAACGGCGGTCTACGGTCTTTCCCTGTCGCTTTTGAAGAACCCGCACGATGCGGAGGACGTGATGCAGGAGACCTATATCCGAGTCTTTCAGGCCGCGGACAGCTATACCCCGAACGAGCGGCCGATGCCGTGGCTTCTGACGATCGCGCGGAACCTCGCGCTGATGAAGCTGCGCGATCAGAAGCGCGCGCAGCCGTTTGCCGCCGAGGAGGAAAACGCGGAGGTCGCCGACCCGGACAATCCGACGCTCACCGCGGAGGACCGGCTCGTCCTTGCGGCCGCCATGCGCGCTCTGACGGACGAGGAATGTCAGATCGTCTCGCTGCACGCGCTCAGCGGTTTTAAGCATCGGGAGATCGCGCGCTTTCTCTCCCTTCCGCTTTCAACGGTTCTTTCAAAATACCACCGCGCCCTGAAAAAGCTGAAAGCCGCGCTGGCGGAGTAACGCTTCATGCGGGCAAACCAATTTTGACGGAGGAATGAGCTTCGGGATGAAAAACAGGGACATCGAATCGAAATGGAAAACGGCTGTCGAGCACGCTACGCCCGACGTTCTGGCTCAGGTCCTCTCAGGATGCAGAGAACAGAAAGGAATCGTGCTCAAAATGACGCCTAAAAAGAACACACATCGGAAATGGATCGCCGCGGTCGCGTCGGTCGCCGCCGCGCTGGCGCTGTTTGTCGGCGGCGGCTTCGCTTACGGACGATATCAGGCGAATCACCGTGTAGACTCGGTCATCGCGCTCGACGTCAATCCGAGCATTGTCATCAAGATCAACCGCGCCGATACCGTGCTGGAAGTCCAAGCGCTGAACCAGGACGCCGTCCGCATTCTCGACGGCATGGAGCTGAAAGGGGCGGATATCGACGTCGCGCTCAACGCGCTGATCGGTTCCATGCTCAAAAACGGATATATTAACGAGCTGGCGAACTCCGTGCTCCTCTCGGTCGAATGCTCTGACAGCGAGCGCGGCGAGCAGATTCAGCAGCGCCTCGCCACCGAAATCGCCGGTCTGCTGCAAAACGAAGCGGTTGACGGCGCCGTGCTGAGCCAGACCGTGCACGACGACGACGCGCTGCGCGGCATGGCCGACACCTACGGGATTTCCCTCGGCAAGGCGGCGCTGATTCAAAAAATCCTCGACCAGACCCCGCTTTACACGGCCGGCGAGCTGGCTAAGCTGAACGTCCATGAGCTGAACGTGCTGATCAACGCGGGGAAAGCCGCTCCGGCTGACCTCCAAATCAACGGCACGGCGAGCGAAAAGGCCTACATCGGCGAAGCAACCGCCAAGCAAATCGCCCTTGCGGACGCCGGTATGGCGGAGAAAGACGTCTCGCAGTTGGAAATTGAACTCGACGCCGACGACGGTTCGATCGTCTACGAAATCGAATTCAAGGCCGCGGGCTTTGAATATGACTACGAGATCGACGCGCTTTCCGGCGATAT
>QAMX01000124.1 GCA_003149835.1 Clostridiales bacterium | reverse complement strand
AAACGGCAGGAAAGCGGCGGCGAGCGCCGTCGCCGGTAAAGGCCGTCGATCGAAGCTCTTTTCAGCGCAGGAGCTTACCTCCTCGGGCATGATCGGAAAAACGGGGAAAGAAAAAAACGGCATAGCCGCAAATGGCTATGCCGTTATTCCATCCAGAACCGCCCGCGTGTTCCCCGTCCGCTGCGCCCGCATGACAAAGGGCGCGGCCGCAGTCTGTTTTTTCCGCCGCCTGTCCGCGCTCAGAGCGCAAACAGCTCCTGAGCGTTATCGTGCAGAATGCGCTTGGCAATGTAGCGGGCATAGGGCATATCGATCGCCCCGTCTTCGATCATGTCCGCGAGCGCGCGGGACAAAACGTGCTCCATGGCGAGGAGCGCGCCGACGCTGTCCTCGGGCATCCATGTGTCGCAGCCCCACGTGAGCCGGTGCGCGTCGGCGACTTCGAGCGCGGTGACGAGGTAGCCGCGCGCCGCAAAGGTCGAGAGATAGGGAATCCAGCAGGTGTCGGAAAAGACGTTGGGCGCGGCGAGCAGCAGCGCATAGGTGTCGTCCGTCCAGGGGAAGCCGCCGTGCAGGAGATGAAAAACCGTGTCGGGGTGGCGGCGGATCAGCTTCAAAAGCCCGATCGGGTTCGTCCGCTCGTACTGCCCCGTGCCGGTGTGGATTTGCAGAGGCAGCCGCAGCTCTGCGGCTGCGGACGCCAGCTCATCCATGACGACGTCGCCGAAATCGAGGATCTCCTGCTCCGTGGCGTTCGGGTTGTTGAGCGCTTTTCCGGCGCGGACGAGATCGGTGTTCTCAAAGACGATCGGCCGCTCATAGGCGATCGCCACTTTCAGCGCCGCGCAGCCGCCGGCCTTTTTGCGCGCCACGGCGCGGCGCATCTCGTCGAGATAGCTCCGCATAGTCGCGCATTCCCTGTCGGCAAACAGCGAACGGGCAAAAAAGCCGTTCGGCTCCGGCTTGCCGGCCAGATAGCCCGAGAAAAAGCAGTCGCAGCGGAAGCTCGGCTTAAACAGCGACGGGTGGCCGAGGTCGTCGCCGGGGCGCGGCTGACGCTCGTTAACGACCGCGTCGAAGCGGCAGGTGTCGGTGAGCAGCCGCAGGTGGTGCTGCGGGTCGGCGTAGGCGGCCCTGACGGCGTCGTCGAGCGCGGGGACGGCGTCGGCGCGGACGGGAATGCCGTAGACCTGTTCCAGAGCGGCGAACAGCCAGCGGAAAAAGCTGTTCGTCCCGTTTTTGAGCAGATAGCGCTCCCAAGCGGCCGTGTCGCCGATTTGAGGCGGCCGCGCCGCCCAGTTGACGTAGCTGTGTTCGAGGAGCTCGCGCAGGCCGACGCCGCGGTAATCCTCGTCGTTGAGGTGGTGGTTGTGCGTCGAGATGATGCGGAGCGAGCGGATGTATTCCAACAGCTCCTGACGGATATCGGACATAGAGAGGCTCCTTTCAAATCACGGCTTTCAAAATCGGGCCGGGGTTTTACGGCCTTTCAAAAGCGCGCGGAAGATCGTTGAGAGAGAAATATCCCTGCGACGCTGAAAAGGCCGGCCGGCTGATCAGAAAGCGACGAAATCAAAAACGGCGGCGTGGATCAGCGGCAGAGCGGGTCCTGCTGCTGTGATCAGGAGAAAGAGAGGTCTGCGTTCGGCGCGAACTCCGTTTTTTGATGTTTTTGGTGGCGCGTATCACCATAAAGACCGCGATCATAACCGAAGAAACACACACCACGGAACCGGTGATCGTATTGGCTATCCGGCGAAAGACCGCCTCTTCGGCGCCGAACTCCGCAATCATCGCCGTTTGTAAAGCCATGACGGACATCATGGCGCCCGTAAAGGCAATGGCTTTGGATGCGGAGAGAAGAGGGCTTTTGAACTTTCGGAATTTGAAGACATGGACAGTCGCTGTGATCGCCGTATAGAAGGTATACATAGCCGACAGATAAATCACGTAACCGGGGTATTCATAGTGCAGATTATCGCGGATCATCAGCACGGTCATGCCTGACATTCCCGTATTCAGGAGCAACATGAGCAGCCCGCAAATGCGGTATCCTTTCCATTCAAACAATTCTCTGTCCTCGGGGCGGTGGTATTGTTTCAAATGGCGGATATGATACACAAGGGACAGACGGACGGCCCCGAGCATCAGGTAATACGCCGCGATGGCCGCAAACCAGACGGAACGATAGAGAACCGCCGCAACGCCTCTGAATATGGCGTAAACGGTGTTAACGATCAGTCCCTGATAAATCGAGGCCGTTCCCCTGAATGCGACGTCATTTAACAACAGATGCCCGATGGGGTTCCGATTGAGATGTTTGACGACCGGCAAATTCCAAAACCCTTCTTTGACGGAGCGGATCAGCTTCGGAAAGCAAAGCGCCGCGGCGGTCAGGGCGTATGCCGAAACCAGATAGGAGATATAGGCCAGCGCCGTGGCTTTGAAGGAATCGGATAAACCGAAGACCAGCAGCAGGACGGAGATGGGGATGAGCAGCAATGTCACCCACAGAGGCGGATAGAATACTTTTTTCAGTGCGCTTTTCCATCGATCCATCGACATTCCCTCTTATGTTCATCGACATCCATACGTTGTCCATTTCGCTTGGCAGAAAAAGACGTCGTTTTGAAAAATACCGGCAGAGCGGTCATTGGCTAAGCCCCCCCGGATTTTTACAGCCGCCGCAACAGACAGGACGGCCCGTCGGGGAAAGGCCGCGCGAGCGCAGCAAACGGTGTCGCGCGTGTCCGCTCAGAAAAAACGGCGGTTTCAAGGCGTTTCTTGAAGCCCCCCCACAGAGCGGCTATGAACCGCCCGCGGGCGAATGGGACTCGCGCCCACACGGCGTCATCCTGTCTCGGCGCTCTGTTACTCTTTGTTTTTCGGGAGGACGCCAAAAATCACAACAAACATGCCAATCACGGAGAAAAGGATTCCAAACAGCTGAACAATGCCCCAGTTGGCATGAATGGCAACGTACGAACAGTGAAAGCCAAACAAAATCAGCGCAATCCCAAATAAAATCTTTTTCATCCTCTAAAACTCCTGACTCCTTGTATCCTTCGGCGAGCCAAGGCGGCGGGATCATCATACCGGCGCGCGGCGCCGCGGGGGATGCCAACCGAAGCGGAGGAAAGGCCGGGCGAAAGCCGGGGTCCATCCGTCAGACCGGCTCGGCCGGAGTCCTCTGCGCGACAGCGGACAGAGAAACGCTCTCTGCCCGCCGGTAGATTCTATTTTTCTCCGATTCGAACGATTTTCACGCCGTTTGGCGTGTCTTCGAGGAGAATGCCGCGGCTTTTCAGCTCGTCGCGGATGCGGTCGGCCTCGGCGTAATTTTTCGCCTTTTTTGCGGCCGCGCGCGCCTCGACCTGCGCGTTTACATAGGCGGCCAGCTCGCCGTCAAGCCCGCTGTCAGGCTGCGCCTGCTTTTCCTGCTCGGCGCGCACAGCCGCGGCGGCTTCGATCAGGCCGAGCGACAAAACCTCGTCGAATTCGGCGATCAGGCGCAGCTTCACCGCGTCGCCGGTCTTAGATTTGAGCACGTCGTAGAGCGCGGTAACGGCGAGAGAGGTGTTGAGATCGTTATTCAAAGCGTCGGTAAAGCGGGCGCGGAGCGCGGCCTCCTCCGCCTCGTCCGCCGCGCCGCTTTCGGGGCGCAGCGCCGCGATGCGGGCGACCAGCTTGGCGTAGGCCGCCGCGGCGTTGTCTAAATTCTCATAGGAAAACAGCAGCGACTTGCGGTAATGCGACTGCATACAGAAGAAGCGGTAGGCGAGCGGGTCGTAGCCCTTGGATTCCAGCAGGGAGACGGTGAGAAACTCGCCCGACGACTTCGCCATTTTGCCGGCGTTGGTATTCAGGTGCAGCACATGGAACCAATAGTTGCACCATTTGTGGCCCAGATACGCCTCCGACTGCGCGATCTCGTTGGTGTGGTGGGGAAAGGCGTTGTCGATGCCGCCGCAGTGGATATCCAGGTGCTCGCCGCAGTGCTTGATGCTGATCGCCGAGCACTCGATGTGCCAGCCGGGATAGCCCGTCCCCCACGGGGACTCCCATTTCAGCGCCTGATCCTCAAACTTCGACTTTGTAAACCAGAGCACAAAGTCGTTTTTGTTGCGCTTGTTCCCGTCCTCCTCGACGCCCTCGCGCACGCCGACGGCGAGATCGTCGGCGTCGTGATCGTTGAAGACGTAGTAGCGGTCGAGCTTCGCGGTGTCGAAGTAGACGTTGCCGCCGGCGAGATAGGCGTAGTCTTTGTCGAGCAGCGCCTGCACGAGCGCGATATATTCGGCGATGCAGTTCGTCGCCGGCTCGACGACGTCGGGGCGGCGGATATGAAGCTTTTCACAGTCGGCGAAAAAGGCGTCGGTGTAGAATTTTGCGATCTCCATGACGGATTTGTGCTCGCGCTTCGCGCCTTTGAGCATCTTGTCCTCGCCGGTGTCGGCGTCGGAGGCGAGGTGGCCGACGTCGGTGATGTTCATCACGCGCTTGACGTCGTACCCCGAATAGCGGAGGAATTTGTCGAGCACGTCCTCCATGATATAGGTGCGGAGGTTGCCGATGTGGGCGTAATGATAAACGGTCGGGCCGCAGGTATACAGGCTGACCTTGCCGGGTTTGGCGGGCCGGAAGGGCTCGCGGCTGTGCGTCAGGGAGTTATATAAAACGAGTTCAGACATAAAAAGCGTTTCCTCCGGCTTATTTTTTGAGGTTTTTCAGCGAAAGGCCGTGCAGACAGTAATCGATGCCCGACCAGAGCGTCACCGCGGCGGTGAGCCAGCACAGGATGTTGGCGATCAGCACATAGTGCTCCGTGAGAACGTCGATCCCGATCTCCGGCAGCAGCGGCAGGATCAGCACGATCAGGATCACCGCGATCTGCACGACGGTTTTCAGCTTGCCCGAAAAGGCCGCGCCGACGACGCGGCCGTTCGATGCGGCGACGACGCGGATCGAGGTGATCGTCAGCTCGCGCGCGAGGATGATCAGAATGGCCAGCGGGTGCATCAGCCCGTCGGCGACGAAGAGCACAAACGCCGCGAAGACAAGAAGCTTGTCGGCCAAAGGGTCAAGAATCTTGCCGAGGTCGGTGATCTGGTTGTACTTTCGGGCGATGTAGCCGTCCAAATGATCGGTAATGGAGGCGAGCGCAAAAATACAGGCGGCGGTAAACAGCGCCCACGATCCGTCGAGCTCCATGAACAGGACAAAAAACGGGATCAGCGCGAGCCGGATTACCGTGATGATATTGGCGGTGGACATTTTCGTACCACGATCCTCTCTCAAATACTCAGGGCGGATGAAAGCCGCCGGAACGATCGGCCCTGCGGTTCCGGCGCGCGGAGCTGTGCGTTTAGTCCATGTGAACGTCGGCGGACGCGCCGTCGGAAAGCCCGCCGACGGCGTGGCCGACCGGCTCGCCGTCTACAAGCTCGTCGACCGCAACAAGGCAGAGCTGCCCGTCGCGGACCGAGCCCTTTTCGGCGGTAAAAAACACCTTTCCGTCGATCTCGGGCGAATCCGCGAAGCTGCGGCCGAACCAGACCTCGGAAAGCCGGTCGTAGCCCTCGCAGAGCACTTCGAGCGTCTTTCCGGCCAGCGCCTCGTTATAGGCGTCCATGATCTCGCCCTGCAACAGGGTGACGAGCGAGGCGCGGCGCTGCCGCTCGTCCTCGTCTACCTGGCCGGGAAGCGCCGCCGCGTCCGTCCCCTCCTGCGGGGAAAAGGCGAAAACGCCGGCGCGCTCGATCTTGGCGGCGCGCAGAAACGTACAGAGCGCCTCAAACTTTTCCTCCGTCTCGCCGGGAAAGCCGACGATCAGGCTCGTGCGCAGCACCAGCCCCGGCAGACGCCGCCGCAGCGTTTCAAACAGGCGGACGACGTCCTCGCCCGTATAATGGCGGTTCATCGCCGACAGGAGCTCCGTGTCGATATGCTGGATGGGGATATCGAGATAGCGGAGGATTTTTTCGTTCTCCGCGATGACGTCGATCAGCTCGCCGCTGATGCCGTCGGGGTTTGCATAGTGAAGCCGCACCCAGCGGACGGATTCGATCGCGCAGATTTTGCGAAGCAGGCCGGGCAGACGCGGCTCGCCGTAAAGGTCGAGCCCGTATTTGGTGATGTCCTGGGCGATGATGATCAGCTCGACGGCGCCGTCGGCGGCGAGGCTGCGGCATTCGTCCAAAATATCCTCCTCGCGGCGGGAGCGGAGCGGGCCGCGGATGGAGGGGATGGTGCAGTATGAACAGCGGTTGTCGCAGCCCTCGGCGATTTTGACATACGCCGTATGCGGCGGCATACAGGGGATGCGCCCGATCTCGGCGACCGGCGCGTCCTTCTCGCCGAAGATCAGGGGACGCTCGCCGCCGAGCGCCGCCTCGACCGCCTCGACGATCTGCGCGTGCGCGCTGCACCCGAGCACCGCGTCGATTTCGGGGAGCTCCTCATAGAGCTGTTCGCGGTAACGCTCCGACAGGCAGCCGGTCACAACGACGGCTTTGAGGCGGCTGTCCTTTTCGCGCTTGATCTCGCAGAGCTCCAAAATATTCTCGATGGCCTCCGACTTCGCGTCGTCGATAAAGCCGCAGGTGTTGACGACGACGGCGTCGGCCTCGTCGAGGTCGGCCGTCAGCGTAAAGCCCGCCTGGTCAAGAAGAAAGAGCATCTGCTCGCTGTCGACGAGGTTTTTGGAACAGCCGAGCGAGACAAGCCCGATATTTTTACTCATATGTATGGTTTCATCCTTTCGGGAATCAATCGGAATGCGGCGCCTGTGTAAAACGGTCTATATGGATCTATATTCTCCCGCGGCAGGCGGCATGACCGCCCGCAGCGCTCCGGCGCGAAACACGCGGGCCGGCAGGGAGCGGATTCGTTTGCTCCGGCCGGCTCAGAGCGGCGAAACGGCGGGGCAATCGGCGAAACGGGGCGGCGCGGCAAGGCCGAAAGCAGCGCACCGCCGGCCGGCTCACGCCTCGGGCGGCTCACAGCCCTGCGAATGCGCTTCCGCGTAACGGCGCAGCGCGGCGCGGATATCGCCGGAGGCAAAGCCGCGGCCGGCGAGATAACGGTAGGTCTTGTCAAATAAAGCCCTTTCAGGCGGCGCGCCCCGCAGCCGCGCCGCGACCAGCTCGTCAAGCGCCGCGGCTGCGTCGGGCAGGGCAACGGCCGCTTCCAGCGCGACGTCGCGGTCGACGCCGCGCCTGGCCAGCTCAAAGAGCAGCGCGCGGCGCGACAGGTTTTTCGCCGCGGCGCGTTCGGTGAGCGCGGCGGCGTATGCCGCGTCGTCGACCAGCCCGTATTCGGAGAGCTTTTCGACGGCGGCCGCGATCTCTTCATCGGTATAGCCGCGGTCGGCCAGACGCTCGGACAGCTCGGCCACGGAACAGGCGCGGCGGCCGAGAATCATCGCCGCCGCTTCGTCGGCGCGCACACCGCCGTGGGCGCGGAGCGCGGCGATATCCGCCTCGGTCAGCGTTTTTCCGGCGCGAAGACCCAGCTCTGCGGCGATGTCGCGCGTAACGCGCAGGAACGTGCCGTCGCTGAGCTGCAAAAGCAGGCGCCCGCCGCGCCGGGCGGGCTTTATGGATAGGATTTCAGCCAAGGCGTTCAGGCTCCGTTTCAGCCGGTGGGGCGGATTGGCTTCTCAAAAGCCGGCGTCTCCGCGCGCCGTTCGGCGTTATTCTTCAAAATCCTCGACCAGCACCGGCGACGGAGTCTCCGCGGCTGCGGCGGCCGCGGCGGGCTTATCTTTTCCTTTTGCCGCTTTGTCCTTTCCGGCGCGCGGCAGGCCGTTGTCGGCGATCTGCCTGCGGATTTCCGCTTCCAGGGCGTTGGCGATCTCGGGGTTGTTTTTTAGGTAGATTTTGGCGTTGTCCTTGCCCTGACCGAGCCGCGTCTCGCCCATGTTGAACCACGAGCCGCTCTTCTGTACGAGATCGAGCTTGACGCCGATGTCGATGAGCTCGCCCTCGCGCGAGATGCCCTGACCGAACATGAGGTCAAACTCGGCCTCGCGGAACGGCGGAGCCACCTTGTTCTTGGCGACCTTGACGCGCACATGGTTGCCGACGACCTCGGAGCCGACTTTCAGACTTTCGACTCTTCTGACGTCTAAGCGCACCGAGGAGTAAAATTTCAGGGCGCGGCCGCCTGTCGTCACCTCGGGGTTGCCGTAGGTGACGCCGATTTTTTCGCGGAGCTGGTTGATAAAAATCGCGGCGGTGTTGGAGCGGGAGATCGGCCCGGCCAGCTTGCGCATCGCCTGCGACATCTGGCGCGCCAGCACGCCGACGTAGGCGTCGCCCATGTTGCCGTCGATCTCGCTCTTCGGCGTGAGCGCCGCGACGGAGTCGACGACGATGACGTCAAGGGCGCCGCTGTTGATCAGCGCTTCGGTGATTTGAAGCGCGTGCTCGCCGCAGTCGGGCTGAGAGACGAGCAGGCTGTCGATGTCCACGCCAAGCGCGCGGGCGTATTCGGGGTCGAGCGCATGCTCCGCGTCGATAAACGCGGCCTCGCCGCCGCGCTTCTGCGCCTCGGCGATGATGTGCAGGGCGACCGTCGTCTTGCCCGAGGATTCCGGGCCGTAGATCTCAATAATGCGGCCGCGCGGCACGCCGCCGATGCCGAGCGCGAGGTCGAGGGAAAGCGAGCCGGTCGGGATACAGTCCACGTTCATGACCGAATTGTCGCCGAGGCGCATGACGCTCCCCTTGCCGTAGGTTTTTTCGATTTGGGCGAGCGCCGTTTCAAGCGCCTTCTTTTTCTCCGTGTCCATCTCTGTCCTCCAAAGCTCATCAGCATTCAGCATATTATCTTCTATATTTTACTATATTTCGTCTGAAAAATCAACAGCGCCGTTGCAAAAAAAGTGCTGTGCGCAAAGGGCGGGAGCAAAGGGACAGAAGGGAAAGAGGCGGACGGCTCTGAGGCGCATACGCAACGCTTCACCCAAAAGCGGGTCAGGCGCCAATTGAGGGCCTGACCCGCTTCCGGACAGTATGGGTGTAAATGGATACCGTTTGATACGGCTTTACCAAGAAGAATTCGGAAATCCGAAATCCGTGATGCTGTACAGCCCAGACAAATGGGAGGAGAAAATATACTCGGTAAAATTGAGTATCTCCCCTTGCATGAACGCCGCGTAGGATTGGTACGTAGAAAGATTGTAGGTATTCCCCTCGCATTGATCAAAGATAAAGGAGTCTGCTTGGAAAAGCGGCGCGTAGATGTAACCGGTTCCCTCAAAATCGGCGTACGATGAGGTGTTTTCGGCGGCATAATAGAAGAACATGGATAAGAAATTCTGACCGGTATGCGTCAACTCCGTATACAAGGACATACGCATACCGTTCAGGGTACAGTAATAGGTGAGCGTGATTGAGTCAAACTGCTCACTGTAATAGACTGTGTATTGATCGGTACCCGATGAATAGGTATATGTTTCCTGATAGGCCTTGTCGTCGATACTCAGCGTGTTGTAATTTTGGAGAATCCAGGCTTTCAACGCGTCGAAAGCGGCTTGCTGTCTTTGAACCGGCGTACTCGGCGGATTTAGGACGGAGAGCGCCGTCAGGGAAGAACGGTCAAAGCCGTTGATAACGGAAACCGGCAATGCCAAATTGAGGTTTTGGCCGTCGACATAGGAAGCCGACGTAATGCCGATCACCTCGCCGTATTTGTTAATCAGCGCGCCGCCGCTGCTTCCGTGGGAGATCGCCGCGCTCGTTTGAATATAGGCGACGCCGTCTTCTGTTCGAGACGGATTGGAGATCAAACCTTGTGAAATGGTATTTTGCAGTCCCAAAGGGCTACCGATCGCATAGACGGTAGCGCCGCCGACGACCGAGGCCGGGTCTCCAAAACTCAAATAGGCGAATCCGGAACCTTCGACCTTGATGACGGCCCAGTCCTCGCTTTCGCTATAATCATATACGCCGAGGATCTTGTAGGCGTTTCCGCTGACCGAGCCGATCGCTTTTGCCGAGACGGCGTTGTCAATGACATGATAATTCGTCACCGCGGTTCCATTGCTGTCAATAAAAAAACCGCTGCCGGAGCCTGTGGCGACGCCCTGGGCGTCGTAGGTTTCAATATAAAAGACGGCGCGAGAGCACTGTGCGTAGATTTGTTCGGCGGTGAGCTCGGGTTTGACTGCGCAGTGCTTGTCGATTGCCGCAGCATCATAACAGGCATCGTAAACGCTTTGGGCGAAAACTCCGGCCGCAATCAGCTTTTGCGCTAAGGTCTGCGCGGAGCCTTTCAGACAGACCGGAAGCGCGGCATAGGAGATCACCACGACATCGGCCCGCCAAAAGTCCTCCGTGTCGACGCAGGCCGGCAGAATGCCGACGCGTCGGGCTAAATCAAATGGGCGATTCCAGACAAAATCAGCGCCGTTCGCGTCCGAATAGCCTAAGGCGCGGAGCACGAAGGTCAAATACATTTCTGCTGTTGCTTCGTCTGTGCCGAATGCTGTGTCGGAGACGCCATTCGTCAAACCTTTTTGATAGGCGTAGCCGACGTACGGAGCTGCCCACGCTGCGACGTCGGTAAAGGGATGCGTATAGGTACCGTTCAAGGCTTCGGCTTCTTTTCCCAAGACACGGATGAGCATGACGATTGCTTCCGCGCGCGAAGGCTTTCTGTTCAGATCAAAATCTGTGTCTGAAATTCCTTGGAACAAGCCGAGCTGCTTTAAGCCCGCGGCCAGCGTTCTTTCAAACGAGGTATCGCGTTGGTTTGCCGCCAGTACGGAGGTCGGAATCGCTGTGATGCAAATCACGATGCACAAAAAAATGGATATGGCTCTTTTCATGTCTGCTCCCCCTTGTTTTTTTTCTGGAACACGGTCATTCGCAAAATGTTTATATTATCTTCTGTATTTTACTATATTCTGTCTGAAAAATCAACAGCGCCGCTGCAAAAAAAGAAGTGTGCGCATACAAATGAAAAACAAAACATTTGTATCTGCCGCTGTGGGAGAAATGAGGCGAAACAGGCAAAAATCATCCGCAGGGCGTATGCGGAGAGGCTCAGAACGGCGCCGGTTCGCCCGACGGTATGGGCGGCGCGGCCGGGGCGGGCGATTCCAGCTTCCTGACGCTTTTGCGGAACTGCGCGAAGAACAGCGCCGAGGTCACGGCCACGGCGATGAAATCGGCGACCGGCTCGGCGAGCAGGACGGCGGTCGTCTTGTCTTCAAACAACAGAGGACAGATATAGATCAGCGGAATGAGCAGAATGATCTTGCGCAGCACGGCGAGAAACAGCGAGCTTTTGGCGTTGCCGATGGCGATAAAGGTCTGCTGGCAGGCGAGCTGAACGCCGAACAGCAGCGAGACCGCCATATAGATGCGGAGCGCGGGGACGGTAAAGGCGACGAGAGAGGCGTCGTTATTAAAGATCATCACAAACGCCTTCGGCGCAATTTGCACCGCCAGCCACAGCGCCGACGAATAGGCGACGCAGGCGAACAGCAGCAGCCGAAAGGCCCGTTTGACGCGCTCGGCGTTCCGCGCCCCGTAGTTATAGCTGATGATCGGCTGCGCGCCCTGCGTCAGCCCGACGAGCGGGAGCATGGAAAACTGCATCACGCTCGACAGAATCGTCATCGCGCCGACGGCCGTGTCGCCGCCGTATTGATAGAGCGAGGCGTTGAAGCAGACGGCGATGACGCTCTCGGTCGCCTGCATGATAAACGGCGAGAGGCCGAGCGCGAGGCAGGGGAGAAAAATTTTCGGCGAGAGGCGCAGACAAGCCGGACGCAGCCGCAGCGCCGTCTTTTTGCCGGTCAGGAACACAACGACCCAGACCGCCGAGACCGCCTGCGACAGAATCGTCGCCAGCGCCGCGCCGCGCACGCCCATATCAAACGTAAAGATAAAGATCGGGTCGAGCACGATGTTGCACAGCGCGCCGATCAAAACGGTGAGCATACTCGTTTTCGCAAAGCCCTGCGCGGAGATAAAGGCGTTGAGGCCGAGGGCGAGCTGCACAAAAAGCGTCCCGGCCGCGTAGACGCGCATATAAGGCAGGGCGTATTGGATGGTATTCGAACTCGCGCCGAACGCCAGCAGCAGCGGCTCGGCAAAGATCAGAAACACGACGGTGAGCGCGGCGGCCACGCAGACGAGCAGAACCGCGCAGTTGCCGAGCGTTTTTTCGGCGCGGGCTTTGTCGCCCTTGCCGAGAAAAATCGAGGCGCGCGGCGCCCCGCCCATGCTGACAAAGGCCGCGAACGCGGAAATGAGCATAATCAGCGGCAGGCAGACGCCGACGCCGGTCAGCGCGTCCTTGCCGATGACCTCGATATGGCCGATGTACATGCGGTCGACAATGTTATAGAGCAGGTTAATGATCTGCGCGGTGATCGCCGGCACGGACAGCCGGAAGAGCAGCTTTCCGACGCGCTCGGCGCCAAGCGAATCTGTTTGATTGCGTTCCATACGATAAAAACCCCGTTTCTCCATGAGCTGCGCGGCAGGCGCAAAAAACTGCGCCGGCCGGTTGACAACCGGTTCAGCTGTCATTATAATAGTTTACGATGAAACTGTTTATTTGTCAACTGCTTGGAGGCGGAAAATATGACGGGATTTGAGGAAGGGTTTGATTTCAACGGCTTTCTGCGGCGGCAGAAGCAGATCACGGGTCTTTACGAGGCCATGTCTGCGGCGGCGGCTGCGGAATGCGGCATCGGCAAGCCGGAGGCCGACGTGCTGCTGTTTCTGGCCAACAACCCGGGCTATGACACCGCGGCGGACGCGGCCGCCTACCGCGGCTTTTCAAAGGCGTATGTGAGCAAGGCGGTCGAACGGCTGACGGCCGCCGGACTGGTGACCGCCGCGACGGATCCAAACGACCGGCGCTTCCAGCGCCTGAAAGTCACGGAAGCGGCGGCGGCGAAGCTGAAAATTCTCCACGGCATGCAGGCGCGCTATCTGCATAAGCTGTGCGAGGGGATTCCGGCGCAGGCGATGGAGCAGTATCTCTCCGTAATGAAGCGCTTCGCCGAAAACGCGGAGCGGGCCGCGGGCGGAATCGGGTAAGCGGAGCGGGCCGCGGCCTTTGACGGCTTTCGGCAAATTTTTACCGCCGGAAACGGCGGAATTCCCCGCAGCGGCGCCCGCATGCCTTTTCAGTCTGCGGGATCACGATTATGCTCTCCAAAATACAGATAAGGCGCTTTTGACCCTGCTGGAACCCCTTTTTTGCGCATCCGGTTTTTTGATATCCGACCGCAGGCTTTCGACAGAAAGGGACTCTTTCTGAAAGGGAGGCCGTGCGCAGCAGGAACACAGGGAAACCGAGGCACATAAACTGTACAGGGGAACCACCCCAAAAGGAGATCATAATCAATGGGTATAACTAATTCCAATAAAGTAATCAACGCAGACCGGATCGACTGCGACGGCTCGCTGAAAGTCACGCTGGCCCTGACGGCCGCTCCGGATATTATTACCAACCCCACCGACATCGCCCTGGTGCTCGACCGCTCGGGCAGTATGACCGGTACGCCGCTGGCCAATATGAAGACCGGCGCCAAGACTTTTATCGACATCATTTCCGAGGCCACCGGCGGCCAGCCTTCCGGGGAGATCGGCTCGGGCAGCCATATCGGCATCGTCAGCTTTTCCAACACCGCTGTTCAGGACACACAGCTGATCACCTCGGTCGACACGCTGAAAAATGCCGTGGACGCCCTGGTGGCAGGCGGCAGCACGAATCACGCCGACGCTTTCACCAAGGCCATAGAATTATTCGACCCAAGCTCTGGCAACGCGAAGGTCATCGTCATGTTTACCGACGGCAACACGACCGCCGGCGCCCCGCCCGCCCCTGTGGCGGCCGCCGCCCGGGCTCAGGGCATCATCATCTACTGCATCGGCCTGGTCGGGTCTGACGGGGTAGACGTGAATACGCTGAACGACTGGGCCACCGACCCCGACGCCTCCCATGTGGCGATTACCCCGGATGCCGCGGAGCTGGAACAGCTCTTTGCAGAGCTGGCCGCCAACATCTCCAAGACCGGCGCCACCGATATTGTAATCAATGAGGTCGTCAATTCCGACTTTGTGATTACGAGCATTCTGAACCCGGCTGTGGGGACGGCCACCATGCTCAACGCCACTTCCCTGCGGTGGGAGATTGAGGAGCTGGGCGTCTCCGCGTCGGAGAGCGCCACGCTGGAATTCTTCATCCGCCATGTGGGCCAGAACCCCGGCACAAAGCTGGTCAACGCCTCCATCGACTATTCCGATAACGAGGGCAACCTGGTGACCTTCCCGGATCCCACGGTAGCCGTAGAGTGCGACGTGGTCGTTAACCCGGAGGAATGCCCTGTTCCTGTGGACCTGACGATAGAGGGATGCTCTGACTCCGTAGTGATAGACGCCGGAGACACGTATTTAGAGTCTCTGGGCAGAATCATCCAGATGGATGTGACGGTGAAAAATGTCTGCCCCGGAAAGCGGGTTGCGCTGGCCGTCATTCTCACAGAGGTGGATGAGAACGGAATGGAGTATCAGCGCGGGATGAAAGCGATGACCATTCCGGCTCACAGCTTCCCGGTCTGCCGGGATGTGCTGGTCAAGTGCATCAAGTTCGTGGTGCCGGAGGATCTGGACGTATCCGGCGCTTCCACGCAGATGATGTGCAACGCCAGGAACTTCAAGGTTCGCTTTATCGCTCACCATATCGATACGGACTTCCGCTGCTGCGAATCCGTCATTACCTTGTAATCAAGACAGCAGACCACCGCCGTCCGGCGGTGGTACATAGAAGACGAGGCAGAGAGGCGCTGAAACGGCGACGGCTGCCTTGTTGTGCTGTGATAGGGCTTTTTCCGCGCGGCGTTGGGAGCGGAGAGGCAGGCGCGCCCGGCCGCGCTTGAAGCAGAGGGGCGCGGGCCGCGCTTTGATTGCGGAAAAAGAGGCGGAAAGAACGCCTCTTTCCGCCTGCCGGATCATTTGAAAAGACGAAAAACCTCAATTTCCCCTGCCGTAAATTTCCTCGATGCCAATCGATCGTTACATTGGTTGAGACGTGTCAAGCGCAGCAATTTCAGCGTGAATCTGCCGGCGCCTGTTCAGCACTCTCTTCATAAATATGGAATGGATCACAATCGACACAGCCGGACCCAAAAAATCTGAAATGGGTTCAGCATAAAACACAGCCTTTGCGCCAAAGACGGCTGGAAGGATAAATAATGCGGCAAAATATACGAATTTCCGCCAAAAGGACAACGGCAATGAAAATTGCACCTGACTGATCGCCGTAAAGCCGTCGACTATTTCATATTGAATCCCCAGCGGCAGCAGCGACAGCGTGCAGACGCGCAGCGCCCACAGCGCATTGCCCGCAACCTCCGGATCACTGGTAAATAATCGCACAAACCAGGCTCCGCCAAACCATGCGACGGCGGTCATAAAGCCGTTATAGGCCAGACATAAAAGAAAAATTTTTTTCTGCGCTTGTTCCACTCTGGAAATTTTGCCTGCGCCGTAGTTATAGCTGAGAATGGTCTGTGTGCCGCCGCTGATTCCCCCGAGCGGCATGGTGACAACCAGCATAAAGCTTTGGGCGATGGTCGCACAGGTAACAAGCATATCGCCTTGTCCGACGCCTCCGTACTTTTGCAGGATTGCGTTCATGGCGATAATCATTACATTATCAACCGCAATGATGGCAAACGGAGTAAATCCGATACTAAAAATACGGTACATAATACGCAGGCTGTAACCGCTGAAAGAAATGGAAACCGTCGGCTTTTTGCTGAATAAAAAACCGATGACCAGACAGCAGCTGACAATTTGTGAAAAAACGGTGGCAATGGCGGCGCCTGCCACGCCCATGTTCAACACAAAGATAAAAATAGGATCCAGTACAATATTGATGACCGCTCCGACCACAACGGTAAACATGGCGACGCTGGCGTATCCCTGACAGATGATAAACTGGTTCATCCCAACCGCAAGCAGCGAGAACAGCGTGCCGAAGAGATAAATCGAAAAATACTGGTTGGCAAAGGGCATAATGGTGTCGCTTGCTCCAAAAAACAAAAGCATGGGCTCTCTGATTGGATATAGCACAGCCGTAATCACAATGGAAAGGACCGTCAGCATTAGAAAGCTGTTGGCCATGATCCTTTTTGCTTTTTCGATATTTCGCTCTCCCATGCTGATACTCATCAGCGGGGCTCCTCCGATGCCGACCAACGACGCCACCGAACCGATTAAAGTGACGATAGGACCGCATACGCCGAGACCCGCAAGCGCAAGATCGCCCGTATTGGGAATATTTCCTATATACATCCGGTCGACGATACTATATAAAACGTTCACAAACTGAGCGAGCATGCTCGGCAATGCAATTCTCAATATAAGCCGTCCGATCGGATCTTCTCCTAAATTATTTTCGCGATGCACAGGCGTTTCACTTCCGTAAACAAGATTAAAAATCATCAACAGAAAAAGCCGCACAGCAATACGGCTTTTTCTGTCGGAACCGGTCAATCAGCAAGCTGTATCATCCAAACAGTCTACCCAACGCTTTTACCCGCCTGCGGGCAGACAGATGCCGTTCAAAGCGCTCCCTTTTTTCTGCAACCCAAAAAAGATACCCGAAAAATAAAGCGCCCTGAACCGCAAAAGGCTGGCAGCGCAGCGGAGGCGTTGTGAGAGCGCAGACACAGGCGCGATCTTTTGCAGAGGGGGAGCGGCAGCCCGTACGGCGAAGCCGTGATTTTCAAAAATCGCGGCGAACCCTAAGGGCTCGCCGCGACATGCCTGGCGGGTACAAAAAGAGATGCCGGGCGCGCCGGCCCAAAAAGCTGACAGCGACAACGAACCGTGGCGAGGGCACGTTCAGTTGAGCCGGCGAACCAAGGGCGACTTTCGGCGAAGAAGAGGAGCGACGAGCCGCTTAAAACGCCCCTTCTTTTATGAGGATCTTTTCAAACTGCTCCACGGCTTCCATATCTTTTTGCATAGCCTTCCGTCCCTCATCGGCGAGAATTTTGCGGCCCTCTTTTGAACGGAATTTTTCGAGTCCCGCGCCTTCCCAATCTATGCCTTGCGACCACAAAAAACCGCCGTAATTGGAACATTGGTCAAGCGCTTCAATGGCAATTTGCAGTTCCGTTTTCCATTCTGGAAAGCGCTCGACAAGTGAACTGTAATAGGGAAGACCGCTGTTCCTTGCCGCAATCTGGCACAATCCGTCGCAATATTGCCCCAATATGTCATTCACTTTTTCCGGTGAAAGCTCGCTTAAATCTTCATGCTCCAGCATATCCAGATACGCTTCCCAAGCGGCGAAACCGACATTGATATTGCCTTTTATTTTGTCGGCTCTTCTGGCGCGTGAAACAATGAGTTTCAGCAAATCAAGAAAACGCACACGCTCAGGCGCAACTTCTCTTTTCTCTTTCAACAGAATATAATCGGATATCGTATCTTCCCAATGGTCACGGGAGACGGTTTCGCAAAAATGCTTAAAATTCGGCCCGTCGACTCCTTCTTTACAAACGATTGCGTCCCCGTGGTTTTCGTAGCCGACAACCGCGTTGAACCTGTGGTTTTTGGTGCCGAGAGACATAATTGGCAACCCTTTGTCAATCGAATCAACGAAGTCCTTTCTGATTTGTTCACGATCGGTATTCAGCGGCTTTCCCTGAATATCCCGAAGAACCTGGACGCACTTCGCTTCCCAGCCGAAGGTTTTTAACAAACGAACGATATCTTCATACGGAGTCTCATCAATACTTCCCAAACATTCACAGCCGCGACTCCAACTTCCGGGTACCCAAACAAACCGATTCGCCATTCCGCTGTACACAGCTAAATCCGATTTCTCTATATGATCCCCTGCCCCGCTCAATATGGACGCCAAAAGGTTGAAGATATAGTCCACTTCATTGCCGTTGTAGTTGACTTCCGGTATGTTGGGAAGGATTTTTCTTTCCATGTTAACGTCTCCTTATATATCAATACGATTGACAGCCAAACGTCAATATTGGAGATTTTTGAAAACAACCGGTTCGTCATTCTCTGACGCGGTTTCCAACTTTAACAGTCGTCATATTCATAGCTGCTATTGTCAAATGTTACATCGAATATCACTTATAACAATATACAGTATACTCCTAAGATAAAAATAAGTCAACTGCTTACAATCAAGCTCAAATCCCGCATCCCTGAAAATGCAACAGAAGCGCCTGCGAGGTGCTTCCTGCCGGATATATTAGAATATTTCAAAAGTGAAGAAGGCAGACAAAAATTTGAACAGTAGAAACAAGAACAAGCTGAACCCCAAAATACTGAATCGAGAAAGCAACGGCGGTACGAGATATTCGTGCCGCCGTTGCAGATTGAAAGACGATGTAAATAAAGCGCACGCCCAAACCTTTTACCAATCGGTGAAACGTTCGGGCTTGAAGGCTTTGTCTACTGGGGAGAAAAAGACGCTATGCGCCGTATGCGCCCCCTCCGCAAAAAGTTGGTAGCAAGCCGAAGCGGCGTGAGCGCGTTTACAAGCGAACAGCGAAGGCGTAGCGTGACTTTTTGCGGAAAGGAGAAATGACGGAGTGGTATGAGAAATCCCCAGCCATGCGGCTGGGGATTTTGAATGGAGCGTAGTCCATTCCGACATGGGAAGTGTTGACAAAAAAGATACCCTCTAAAAATGAAAGCGATAAGGTGAAATAAAAAATTGAACCCGCGGAACACAAATTGCGACCAGGTTCAGCTTGGTGCGAATCACCATAGCTGTGGTGAGGCTATGGCAAAATGAAATGTGATGCTCAAATAAGTTTTCCGTGGCTACTTGCCGATATGGTTATATGGGCGACTGCGAGTTCTGAAAACCATTCGTGAGCTTCTGGACAAGCAATTTTTATAAAGCTCTATTAAGTTTTCATAATAAAAGATATTTTTCATCACATGGGTTTTCTCTATGGTATAATAACAATGAACAAAAGACGTTGTATATCTTTCTCAGAGAGAGGAGGTGAAGTGTATGGGAAAGTATACGGACGACGAGATTCGGTCCATGCCAAAAATCACTGCCAAGATTGCCGCAGATTATCTTGGCATATCTCCCATGATGGTAACCTTGGGTATGAGAAATAATGTGCTTCCAATTGGTTTCGCTATTAAAAAAGAAGACCGATACAGCGAGAGTTGGAGCTATAACATCATTCCGGAGCGATTAATCGCTTATAATCACGGCAGGATTAATGAGGTCCAAGTCCAGAATATTGAAAAGAGTTTAAGCACTATAATCGAACGGTTCGAAGAAATGAAACACGACTTGGTTTTTCTGTTAAAAGAAAACGAGGAATTGGAGGGATAAAACAGTTCTTGGCAATTATTGCGTCAAATGCTGATGCGGAAAAAGTGCAACAGGCTCAGCCTGAAGAGAAAAAGGAAACTGATTTAGGCAGGAAGGAGGATGAAGAGACGATGCCTTCCCTTACAGTTAAATTAACACGCAAGGAACTCTATGAAGAAATATGGAAACTTTCCGTAGCAGGAGTCGCAAGGAAGTATGACATTCCCTATGTCAAATGCCTGGCGCAGATCAAGGCAGCTCAGATTCCCGTTCCTCCCTCCGGCTACTGGACCAAAATCAATTTTGGAAAACAAGTGGAGCAGACGCCCCTTCCGGGCGATGGAGATGCAATCGTTACGCTGCAAAAAGATAATTTTCAGGAGTCCAATATATCCAAGAGTGAACAAGTGGTCCAAACCACCTCTCTACGAGAGAGAACGGAATCGGTGTCACCTAATGCGTCCACTCCTATCGGGCCGATTGCGCAATCGGCTGCTGAGGAGATAACCAATCAAGCGCCACCGGAGACAGTTCAAAGATTCGGGCAGACCTATAATGTGTATAATCGGGAAACGCTTTATCAAGAAGTTTGGAACATGCCTGTGACAGAGGTTGCAAAGCGATACAAAGTCTCCGATGTTGCCATTCATAAAGTCTGCAAGTCGCTGAATATCCCAACCCCGCCCCCAGGATATTGGGCAAAATTGCGGGCAGGAAAAGCGGTGAAGAGGCCACCCCTTCTACCTGGTGGAGAATCAAAAAAGATGGGGATGCAGACCGGAGCAGGGAATTCAAATCGCAGTAACGAAATGGAAATTCCCCTGGAGTTTTTGCCGGAAGAAGAACGGCAAGTGGTATTGAATGTAGCTGCGCAGATTTTGCTGCCCCAAGAAAATGCCAGAATGCTGCCTGAAATTGTAGTCCATCGGAAAAAGATCACCGAGTGGAGCAAGCGGAAACGCCAGCAAGAGCGGGAATTTGGCGCAGGCTGGAATCGGGGAAGAAATCAAGAACCTGCCCCTCCCTTTGCGGAAGGGGTTTCAGAAGAGCAGCAGTCCCGTGTGTTCCGGTTGATTGATGCGCTGGCAAAGGCCATGACCCCGCTTGGGTGGGAATTGGCGACTGACCTGAAGTTTGCAATGGGTCAGGACTCCGTCACGCTCATGTTCTCTGAGTCAATCGACAAAGTTTTGCATACCCCAACAAAAGAAGAAAACCTAAAGCTGTTGCAATACGAAGAGGAAAGGAAAAAACACTCCTGGGCCAGCAAACCACAAATTCGAAAGTACGATGCTGTTTACAATGGACGTTTGGGTGTATCCATCAATGGAGCAAGAACATTCCGGGATTGCCGCTCCTACGTTTTGGAAGAGCGTTTGGGGGATATGATGCTCACCATTTATGAAGAGGCGGAGCGGGTCAAGCAGGCCCGTCTGGACAGAGAAGAGGCAGAGCGTCAGCGCCGGGAGCAGGAGCGAAAGCGTGAGGAGCATCGAAAGCTATATAATGCGGAGGTAGACCGGACCTTGTCCCTTGTTAATTGCGCAGAGGACTATGAAACCGCATGCAGAATCCGAAGTTATGTCTCCGCCATGGAAAAAGCGCACCCAGAGCAAGATCTCTCAGAATGGGCATCTTGGGCGCGTGCAAAAGCAGATTGGTACGACCCTACAATCGCAAAAGAGGATGAGCTCTTGGGGAAGCGGGAACATGAGAAAAAACAGAAAGATAAAGGGCCCGAGCATAAAGGCTATTGGTGGTAAAATGGGGGTATCATTAGACTAATAAACCCATTTGTTATGTGAAAAGCAGTCATAGAAACAGAGGAGGAAATTTGGATGTCTCATTTTTTAGTTCCAAATTTCGGCCTCTGTTCACGTAGTAAGAAAAAATTTGTTTTTATGGTTTTTAAACATCTCGACCTCTTTTCAATCCTGCCAAGTGAAGCATATGACTGGATGTGGTAACTTACAGTTGCACCACTAGACCGAAATAAATACAATATGAACTACCGTTTCTGTAAAATCATAATAGTTTCTTTGTTGATTGTCTTAAACCCTTGAACGGAAGTATCCACATAATTTTTATTCTTAATAATATTTCTTCGAAAGTCATAGCACGTATTCATACCATAAAGTTCTGCAAGCTCCTTCAAAACAAGATGTAGTGGAAACTCAGTTTTATTAACATGTCGATTTCCTACCGTAAAAACAAGTAACTTCCCTGATTTGACAATCGGACAAAGGTTTTGTAATACCTCAGAAAAGTCAAGGATAAAACTCGCTACTTTTCTTGCTTTATCTGTCATTTTTTCATTCAGCAACATATTTACAAAGCTATTTAGCTGATTCGATGCTTGCAAAATACCACTTTGTTCGAGTTGATCTAATGAATAATTCACCCCACCAAGACTATCCCTATCAATCTTACTAAGACTAATAATAGTTTCCTCACTAATTGTATCCCCAATATCTGTTAGAGGTATCCAACGTAAAGGGAGAACTGAATATTGTCCATAGGTTATGGTTGTTGCGTTATCACCATACGGTGGTGAAGTAATAACTAAATCAACACTATTTTCTGCGAAACTTCGTCTATCTCTAAAAATAGTTTTTGAATCGCCACAATAAATACGAGTAGTTCCATTATGCCTGAGTGCTTTAAAGTCAAATACAGCGTTTATATTTGAACGTAATTTTTCTTCAAATTTTTGTATGCAATCAAATTCTGTTTCCCGAATTGTCTCCTCAAGTTTTATGTGGAGTTTAAATGTGCTGGTTCTAGCATTATCGGCCTGTTTAGCAATATCAGCAAAGGTAATCCAAAAGAATCTTCTATATTTGATATCGGGTTCTTGCATAATGCAAAGGCGCAATTTGCTCAAATCACGAATAACATCATCTACATACCATTTATTAATTCCTTCGAAGTCATGAAGCTTGATTTCATGATTCTTGGTTCTTTTAATCCTTTGAAGCAATTGTTCTGCTTTTCCCCATAATGTCTTTTTAGCATATTTCTGTGTCTTGGAGAGCACTGTTAAGTATGATAACGGATTTATATCAACTCCAATTACATCAAGATTGCGTATTAATCCTTCGACTAAGATAGTGCCAGAGCCCATGAA
Organism: Clostridiales bacterium; assembly: GCA_003149835.1. GTDB lineage: Bacteria > Bacillota > Clostridia > Oscillospirales > QAMX01 > QAMX01. The sequence goes on along the minus strand of QAMX01000124.1, from coordinate 1,009 downwards.
AGGGTCTAGAACATTATGAATATCGCAATCATGTTTTAAGACAAGATCAAAAATTTCTCCTTGCATATTCGGAACCATAACAGCCGGATATTTAATCATAGAATGGACATGTTCTCTTTGATCATTTCGTCTGAAGTCCCAATAAGCTTCTTCCGACTCTTTCGCCTTCAAATCAGTAATTAATTCTGCTAATTTCATTGAGTTCCCCCCCCTTTTTTTTCAAATGATTTAGTTCTCTATTTCTTATTTATGCTGGAAAACAGTTTTTCACAAACTCACATCCAATGCCCTGACAATATTCCTTCCCTTTAGTTGGATCTTCTTTTCCCAGCTTGGGGTAATCCGAAGTTTTAATAATACGGTGACATTCTTCAAGCTTGGTGTTAAAAGCAATTTTATCCGCTTGCTCAATCTGAATACGTGTCGGATCGTTATTGTTGAAATCATATGATTCAATAAAATCAACTTTGTCACCTGTTAAGCTTTCGTATCCGAGAACATAAACCATTAACTGATTTTTTATTTGTTCTCTTGATAACACTTCGGAGCTAGATTTGAAGTCCACAATAGTAATTGTGTCGTTAAGACTATCTCTTATTAAATCAATTCTGCCATCAATGAAAAGATATTCATTAATACTATAGTCTATGGTTTTCTCTGAAAAGAGTATATTTTGAAAATTTGCCTGATTATTCACTATATAACTACGCAAGTGTTGAAAGGCTTTTTCTTTCATCGCATTAACAAGCACAGGAGAACCATATGGCAAATATAAATATCTATCAACAATTCTTTGGATCACATTGTCTGAAAATTCAGGGATATTCTTGTAATGCTTATGGATATAATCCAACATATTGTGGATAGAACGTCCATATCCCATTCGAATATTAAGGGGGGAATGAAATCCGAATACATTCAACATTTCAAATTTGAATGGACAATCAAATAAGTCTTTAAGAAGCGAAAAATTCAATGTAATTACTTCATCATTAGAAAATTTTTTGTT
>QAMX01000171.1:13861-21587 GCA_003149835.1 Clostridiales bacterium | reverse complement strand
TTGCGTGACCTTGCGGAACGAGAGAAACGCAAAGAAAAAGAGCACGGTCGTGAATGACCGTGCTCCAATCAGCGTCGGAACGATGCGTAGCCACAGATGAAAGGGGTTCGGGGATGTTTCCCGGACAAGCGATTTATAAGCTCCTGCTGCGGTAGGAGCTTATAAATTTTGCACGAGTGGGTACCGCCGTGTCTGGCTGGCCAAGTATGTTTGATTACTCGACCACAGGAAGCATAATGGTTTGCCCTACATAAATATAGTTTGCATTAGCAATACCATTGACTGAAAGAATCATGTTAATGTTGTTCTTATAATCAATGTTGTTTGCTGCACAAATATTAGCTAACGTATCACCAGCGACAACAGTATATGCTTTGAATGTCAGTGTGTCGCCTTTTGAAAAACCATTTTCAACTAATTTCTTGAGTTGTTGCAACACTTCGTCCTGATTCTGCAATGTAATTTCGTGGTTCTCTAACATTGCAATCAAATCGGCAGCAGTCGTTTGACCGGTACTATCCAAAACACCGTTCACGAATTGCTCTTGCAATTTTGCTATGGTATCGGCTTGGTTAGCAATAATAGAGTTTTGGTTGTCCAATTCAAGCTGTTGATTGTCAATCTTATCAAGGATTGATTCCTGCATTTCAAGTTGTTCCTCATATTTCTTGTTCAAAGAAATGGCGAAGAAAGAAAGGAATACAGTAACAACACAGAGCAAAGCGATCAGAACATTTGCAGTCTTTGATGTTTTGGCTGGCGCGGGTTCTTCTTTTTTTACTTTGATTTGTTCAATCTTGATTGGCTTACCAATATCATTGTAGATGTAATACCCCTTCAATTTCTCAATTTTACCGTTTTTCCATTGGAAGAATCCGCGGATGTTTTGGATGGGGTCTATTACATACGCAACCTGGAACGGAAGATTAAAGAAATTCTCTTGAATAAACAGATCATAGTTGGACAAGAAAATTCCGTAGTTCGGGTGCGTATGCTGCCAACCGATAATCTTCTTATCGGGATACAATCGCTCGTGTTCCTTGTGAATATAGTCCCAAGTTTCGTGAGTAAAAGTAAGTGTTGAAGCTGAAGCATCGGTATATTTTGCTTCTACATATTGTGATATTATAACATTCGTCTTTCCAAGTTCTTGACAATAATCGCCTATGATAATGCTTCCGAGTTCCTTACTGGTATCTGAAACGGCTAATTTTTCAAGAGCTTTATACACATCTTGCTTGATATAGACCTTTACATCATCATTTTCGATTTCCCCGAAGGTCAAGAAATTCATAGGAAGCTGAACACGATTTGTTTCTTCGACGGTTTCATCCTGTATCTCTATGTCAAAATCTTTATTCACTCCTGATACCTCCTTTACACAGATAGAATGACAACAAGCAAAGCATATCCAATTACAGTTAAGACGGTTGCTGTTGAGTTCACACCTGAATTTTGTGCTATGAATTGTGTTTTATAGGGTTCGGTCATTCCTTTTGCTTGTTGGGCTTTATGTTCCAGGAAGTTCATATAGATATAGTTTGCAAAAATACCTATCGCTATATATCCGCCAAATGCAGCAAGAGAGAGGAATGTAAAACCGGGCAGAGCAATAATAAATGCTACGCCAAGCGTTCCTGCGCCATATCCATACATTTTTCTATACATAAACCAGTAAGGAGATACAAGGAATGCCGGCCAGTTCCAGGAGGTCTTTTTGTTTTGCAATTTCAATTCCAGGAACTCAGGTACATAGTATTCTGATTTCACTCCAATCAGCCGTTGAATATCCGCGTCAATGCCAGGCGTTTGATAGGACTGATAGCTGTTGTTATAACCGCCATAGGAGTCGTTAGTCTGCGGTTGATAACTGCTGCTTTGTTGACCTACATAAGCATAGGGGGTGGTATGGGCAGGATTTGCCTGCGCATAAACCGGAGCCTGTGGAGTATGTTCAACAGTCGTAGTGAATCGGTTGCCACACTTAGAGCAAACGGATGCAGAAGTTGAATTTGGAGAGCCACACTTTGTACAGTATACCGTTCCCGTTGCATTGGAAATATTTGCATCGTCGTAACTCATTTGATTTGTTGTGACCGAAGTTGCTGTATGATCGGCTGCCTGAATGGTTCCAAGACAGCCGAATGTGGTACAACCCTGATTTTCTACCCAACAGTCCTTATGATGAGGCATATCACATTCGCTACATACCACTATGTCATCATTTGGCTTAAATTCTGTTTTGCAAAAAGGACAAATTTTGCCAGTATAATCATTCACTCATAGCCCCTCCTTCTTCTGCCGTTCCAGTAGTTCCTTCGGTAGAAGCCTCGGTTTGGTCACCGCTATTTCCGGAAGGCGCGGAGCTTTCTGTTGTAGGTTCATCTGTGGTGGATTCAGTTGGGGGATCTGTTGTTTCCTCACCGGAAGCAGAATGATCACCAGTATTTGTTTCGGTATTGTCCTCGGTATCGGTACCGACTTCGGGCTCAACAATCATGCCTGCTTTCTTGAGAATATCGGTTAAATTTTGGATTTTGGTTTGCTGTGACCATATCTGTTGTTGCATATAGCTGAAACTTTGATTTGCGCTATCAGCTAATGTTTTTTGCTGCTTCTCAAGTTTTTCCAATGTGTTTCCGGTTGAGATATTGGAGAAAAACAAGAATACAACTGCAACCGACAGAATTGCAATGGCGATGTTTTTCCAATGAAATAGAGAGGTTTCTTCTTTTTTATTAGGTTCGTCCTTATCGACTTCAATAGTGATTTTTACACCGGTTTTATCATAGATATAGAAGCCTTGGCATTTTTTAAGTTGGTCGTTAATCCAAAAGTAGAAACCTTCAATGTTTTGGATGGGGTCAATCACATAGGCAACCTGATAATCTTCCTTGAAGAAGTTTTCCTGGATGAATTTGTCGTATTCGGAAAGGAAAATCCCAAAGTCAGGATGTGTATGAATCCAACCAACAATTTTCTTGCCCTTGTGTTTCTTCTCAATTTCTTTGTGGACATAGTCCCAAGTTTCGTGAGTAAACTTTAGGGTTGTAGGAGTTGCTTCACTATATTTCGCCTCTATAAAGCCGCTGATAACGATGTTGGTTTTTCCAAACTCCTCAATGATAGAGCCAACCAACATACCGCCGCTTTCATTTGTGGTCTTATTCTGCGTGAATTTATGTATTTCCTTATATATAGCTTGGGAAATATAGATATTCTTATTTTCTTCTACACGCTCACCCATAGGAAGTATGTTTTGGGGAAGCATATTTTTTGGAAGTTCATTTATCAGCCTCTTTTTTACTTTGCTTTTTGCCATTGTTCTCACTCCCACACATCAATTTCGAAATCTGTTCTTTCTGTCGGGTCATATTTTAGTGTCAAGTTTTTCTTTTTTTGGTATATCAGTAAGACCGCTAAAACGATGTTTCCAATGAAGGACAATCCTGCAATTCCAAAAGCAATGTATGTAATGAAGGGCGTTGCCGGTTCTACAAGATCGTGGTCGGTCTTTTCTTCTTCACTGTTAGTGGGTTCAGCCGGTTCAGTCGGCGATGTTTCTTCCGGAACATCAACGCTGCTAACAACATTTCCTGCTGTATTCAGCTCAATGCCAAGAGATTTGAGATATTCACAAATTCTGTTTACCGAGATAGCAAGACCGATGCCTTCGCTGTCAGACATTTTCAAAGTGTTCATACCGAGAACTTGACCGGCATCGTTGAGCAAAGGGCCACCGCTGTTTCCTTCGTTAATCGCTGCATCAATTTGAATATAGGACTTGTTGCCAATCATTCGTTCCTTTGCAGAAACGCCGCCCTTTGTGAGAGTGTAAGCCATGCCCTTGGGAGCGCCGATAGCATAAATATCATCGCCGGTTTTCATCGTGGATATATCTGCTATGGTCAAGTAGGGAAAGCTGACATTCTTGACAACCAATACAGCAATATCTTCATCTTCGTTGATACCAAGGACAGATGCCTGATATTCAGTTCCGCCATAGGTTACAACTGTTATATTTTTAGGGTTCGTGATAACGTGTGCATTGGTTACAATGCAGTTTTCGCCGACAGCAAATCCACTGCCTAAAGAATTGCCTGAATATATGATAAATACAGACTCGTAGATAGCTTCGGCTTCAAAACTGATAGCACCTGCTGATAAAGGGGAGGCGAATAATACCGCCACCACAATCAACATAGAGAGTAACACTCTGATTTGCTTCACGATATTACTCGCCTCCTAATCAATTATTTAGTATTAAATACAAGTACGGAGTTACCAATAGCGATTGCATCGCCCTGACGCAATACGTGGCGTACCGTCTTTTGACCGTTGACAATAGTACCCATAGGCGTACCGCAGTCAGTCAAAACATATTTACTGCCTTCAAGCTTGATGTCGCAATGATGCGGGCCAACGAGCTTGTCCTTGAACAGAACAATTGTGTTTTTACCGTTATTACCGATGCTGGTTGTTCCTGCGAATACCAAGTATTCCTTACCTTCAAATTCGCCGCGGATAACTTTCAGCCAAGCAGCCTTGGCAAACTGTTCGAGCAGGCCGACACCAACGCCAATCAAAATGCCCATAATGACGATTGCCGCACCTCTTGCAACAACATCGTTCGGGATAATATCGCAAACATAGTTGAACAAGAAACCACCAATGAAAGCACCTATCAAACCACCGAGAGAGCAGAACAAGATACGCTTCTTTTCAGGCTTGATAAGGCCAACGGAAACACCGATACCAAGACCCATAATTGCCCAACCCAAGCCACGAACCAACGCCGCTGTGAAATCAGCAGGGTCATCAGTAAGCATTTCTGCATACATCCATTGAGCCAAATAACCGCTGACAAAACCGATAACAAGAGAAACGCTAGCGCCAATTAAAGCGTACTTAAATGCTTTTTGCTTTGAACCGTAGTAGATACCTTCACCAATACCGAGGAACAGACCGACAAATAGTGCAATGACAGCAGACCACAACGCGGTGCTTGTTCTGGTAACAGCGGCGAGGGCATCACCAAATTCATCGTCGTCTTCGTCGTATGTATTTACGTAGACATCGTACAATGCTTCGTATGCCTGATTATCGTAATCGAGATAGTCTTCCATATAACCTTCGGCGGCATCAGACATATCATCGCCAGTTAACCAAGTGGAGAAAGCATTTTCGCTTTCGGGGTCTTCGTTATTTTTGCTGCACCATTTTTCAAATTCAGAATCAAATTTTTCGTAAGCAGAGTTTGCTTTGGCAGTATATTCATAATACTCTACAAACTCACCGTGACCACAAAGTGTTGCCGCAGTAATTTCACTGGTTAAGTTGTCATCTGTAAGTTCAGAAACACCAAAACCGATAAATGCACCAATGAATGCCAAAAGCAATCCTTTTACGAGAATAGTCTTAAAATTAACCTTATTTCCTTTTACCATTCCGCCGTGAGCAACAGTTTGCATTCTCTGTGCAGTAGGAACAAACTCAATTCCCGCAAGTTCTTCTGCTGTGATTTCAAAGTCGTTCTCGTCAGTCTTTTCTACAACAGCTACGGCTACTTTGGACTCTTTTGATTCATCAGTAGAAATGGTGGCGGGGGCGCTATCTTCAATAATCGTTCCGTCATCACCAAACAAGTCGATTTCAACAACCTCTTTGGATGAAGCATAATCAGCGACATAAAGGTCGATATTGCCTACCGGGAACAAGTGCTTGTTTTCCATGGCCCATTGAGCTGCATCAGCAGACAGCGGACTATAAGCGTTCCAAGACTTGTACTGAATCATATCACCGATATTGATGATAATATCACTCAAAGACTCGCCTGCACCCCAAATATCACCGATACAGATTTGGCCATCACGGAAGTTCGGATGCCAAATAGGTGTCAGGATTTTACAGATAGGCTTATAACGAGGATAGTCAGCGTGGAGTGTAATCTCAATTTCGTGCCGACCTAATGTTTCTATTCTACCATCTGCTAAGAGGTAGATACCGTTCACAAAATATGTAACGTGGTACTTCTCCGGCGGCTCATCGCCAATGGGAGTAACAATAATATTCTTGTGACCGGCAAAATCTTTTTTTACTTGCTCGAAGTCCGAAGCAAGTCTTCTCATTCTTGCGGTCATATTCCCGAATCTCCTTTATAAGTTTTCAAAAATTTCAGATTCATCCGCCGTAAACTCGTAGTAAGCGGTATTCATTCCGACTCTGCCGCCAACAATGTGAAGGAGAGGAATGCCAATATCAAAAGGTGTTTTATCCAAGAAATCCTCATCGCCCTTGATAGAGTGAACGCTGTCAAAGGTCATTTGAGAACCGCACTGCGGACAAGTAAGCATATTACCCTTTAATTTGTGAACTGGGGTGAATAGCTCTTTGCACTCGCCGCAAGAACATTTAGCGGTTGTTGCAATATCCCTATCAAAGTCGAGAACTGCTTTCTCGCCAAGTTCGTTGCGAATTTCAGATAGAACATCTTTGAGAGCAACTGTTTTCACAGACCACGGTTTTTCGATAACTTTCTCGTATGTATCGTGGCTCATACAATCTTCCTTACGCTGATACTCAACAACATAGGAATCGTGTGTCAAACCATTGAACACATATCCCTTGCCAGCGAGCGTAGGCAGATTTCTGTCTGCGTGTAACAGCTTCAACATTTCCTGAACCTGAATACCGGAGATGATAGAGGAGGAGGTAGGCGTAGTTGGGATTTTTCCCTCAGCCATCTGCTCGTGGGTTAATAATGCACAAGATTTTCTCTTGTTAATCAACATCCAGTCGGTTTCGGTCATTGTACATTCGTAACAAGCTCCCTGACCGGGAATAAATACACGAGCAAAACCATTCAGTGCTTCGATCGCACCGTCAATCCAAGGCTTATTGACTTTATAGCAGGATTGATTGATTGAAAGTCGGGCCTCTCGATTATCAAGACCGCCAAGAATCACATCCATTCTGCGGAAAACGCCAAGTCCGACATCATCAATGATATTCGCAATAAACGCCTTTGCCTTGACATCGGGGTTCATTTCCATTGCTCTTTCTGCGGCAACTTCTGCTTTATAACGACCAACATCCTTAGCACGATAAAGAACAGAACGAGTAAGGTTGGTGCTTTCAATAGCATCCATATCATAAATGAGGATGCGGCCGATACCCAGCAAAGTCAGGTTTTTAATCAACTCATTACCGATAGCACCTGCACCGACAACCATAATTGTGGCGTTCTTCAATCGCTCCTGGTCCCACCAAGGAATTAAACGCAAACGACTGTAACGGTCTTCTTCAAAGTCGGAACTTTGTAACTCAAAAGCATTATCTGCCATTACAGTTCACCGCCCGCCGTAATTTCCGGCTGAAGGCGAAGAACATCACCGTCTTTAATGCCAGCCTCACCAAGAGTTTGTGCTTCCAGAAGCTGCCTGCCGGTTACTTTATGGATAAACTTGTAGCTGATGGGGTTTCCGTCAGGGCCAACGGATGGCAGCTTAATCTTCTCAACGAGCTTGACCATAATGATGCCGCACTTGACATCGTCAGGAAGTCCAACCTTCTGTTCCTTGTTGCCGGTTGCATCAACGATAATTACATTTACCTTAGCCATTTTAATTTCTCCTTATGTAAATAAATATTAGGCGATTGTAAAACGTAGTTTTCCCATTCAAATTCGTTTTTGAGGTGGCTTTGCCACCTCAAAAACTCGACTTTG
>QAMX01000171.1:0-10197 GCA_003149835.1 Clostridiales bacterium | reverse complement strand
CCATTCAAATTCGTTTTTGAGGTGGCTTTGCCACCTCAAAAACTCGACTTTGACGAGCAAAGCGAGCCCTCGCGCCGACCAAACGAGCGTAGCGAGTGCGATAAGCGCGAGTCTCTCGATTGTAAAACGTAGTTTTACAATCGACTATAAATCAATATTTTAATCTAAAAGATTTTCCAATGCTCGATAGCAAGAAAGGAATTCATCAGTTGTTTCGGTGTTGTCGGCGCTATAAGAGTTATAGCTTCCGGAAGGGTCAGTCGCGATACTATAAAAGTCCGTATATACATTGTACAAATCCTTGACCGCATCACAGAGTTCTTCAATGTCGTCAACATCTTCTTCTGCAATTTCATCAGGAACACTCTTAATCTTAGAGTAAATATTCTTCATTTTACCATCTAAAGTTTCAGCTTCAGTAATCTCAGCGGACTTATCAATCATTGCATAAAGAATTGCATCATTGATATCCGAACCGTGCTTGTCTTCCCAAATACTTTCGTACCAGTATTCCTGAATAGTATCAGCAATATCTTCCAGGTTAGAGCCGGCAGTAAGGGCGAGAGAGAGGAATTCTTCGACATTCGCAATGTACTCTTTCTTTGCTTCTTCGGCCTTCTTTGCGCCCAGCGTGTGGAAAACAAACACACCTACGATGATAGCAACGACAGCTGCAACAACAAGAATGATAGGCAATGCCTTAGATCTCTTCTTTTTCTTTTCAATGCCTGCGTTGAACTGGCTGATAGCAGAATTTACATTACTATCGACTGCAAAACCTGCTTTTTGTCCACACGTGGGGCAGAACTCTTGTCCATCTTGGAGTTCTGTGCCACACTTGTTGCAAACATTCTTCTTGGGAGCATCTCTAAATGTTCCGCACTTGGGGCAGAAGGCCTGACCATCACCTAAAGGTGCGCCACAATTTTGGCATACATCTGTGGGATTGGTATGCTGCGCTTCGTAATGCAGCTCAGAGCATCCAAAGGTCGTACAACCTTTATTTTCTTCCCAACAATCTTCGTGGTGAGGAATGTTGCAAGCAGGGCAGACTTTAACTGAATCCCCCTCTTGGATTTCCGTTTTGCAGAACGGACAGATTTTGCCGATATAGTTCTCCATTTGAAATCCTCCTAAATAAAGCTGTTTGACGAAGATGGTATTTGTTTCCGGTAGAAGTGATGGAAAACTCGCCGTAATAACTCCGCTCTCTTTGAATACCGCCATAAACAAAACAGCCGATCAGAAAGAGAGCGATACGCGAGATAGCAACAATCGTAGCCTTCTTATGCCGATTGATATACTGGCTTATCTTTTTTCCAGAATCTTGGTGTAAAAGATAGTGAGCAAATTCATTTGCTTCCTGTTCTTCCATAACATTTCTACCGATCTAATACAATTTTCGTAAAATATAGAACTTCAAGCATACTCCATCGCTCAAATTATTGTGTAAAATTATACATGATATTGTCAATTTTGTCAATGCATAGGCGGGAAAAGTCGAAAATAATTTGTTGGGATTCGACTTTTTAATAGCGAATTTTACATAAAGATACAAATACCCTGTGATATATGAAAAAAATGCCAATAGATGCGAAACAATAGCATGGATTTGTGAAAATCAGCTCGGTCGCAGAAATCTCACCAAGGAACAGAAAAAATCCCTTATCGGTAAACAGTATGAAGCAGAGCAACAACGGCAAGGTGCAAACAACCCATTGCCGTCCCCACCACATCTGGCGACAGAGTTGGATTGTAGCTCAGAGGGGATTCTGCAAGCGGATATTCATGAAACGGTCGTTACCTTGATTCGTACCTATGCCGCCTATGCGGTCAGCTTGGAACATCTGCTTCTTTCGTATTTCCTATGACCTTGTGGGCTTTATCCCGCTGAATGAACTGATGAAAGAGGAAACGGCATGACCGAAGCCATGCCGTTTCCGCAAAAACACGATATTACTTTCTTACGCCCCGACCCTTTCAGCGGGGATTTTTTTTGCCGCAATAGGATCAGGTTTGGCCGCTACCGGCCCTCCGATAGAAACGTATTTCGATCAGATGGATTTCTTATTCGTTCTTCATGGCTTCCAGCGCGGGGAGGCGAGTGGCGCGGATGGCCGGATAAAGGCCGGAGGCAATGCCGACAAAGCAGGCGAGCGCCAACGCGACCAGCGCCAGCCACGGCGGAACGATCGATACGTCTGTGCCGCCCGTGGAATAGCCCAGAATACCGCCGCTGTCCTTGCCGAGGTGATTCAGCAGCGCCGACGCACCATAGCTCAGACCGACGCCGAGAATACCGCCTACCAAGCCGATGATGCCCGCTTCGACGAGAAACATAGAGCGGACGTCCCGAACACGGCAGCCGAGCACTTTCATAACGCCGATCTCCCGTGTGCGCTCGTAAATGGACATGATCATTGTGTTTGTGATGCTGAGCGCCGCCACGAAGAAGGCGATGATGCCGATGGCTCCGAGCACGGTGCGCAGAAATTTCGACTGCTCCTGCATTTCGGTTAAAGAGCTCATCGAGCTGTATGTGTTGTAACCGAGCGCGCGAATCTGCTTTTCGACATCCTGCACATTTTTGGTCTCATCGACCAGAACGATAAACTGGTCGTAAATATCCTCGGAGGAACTGCCGCCGCCGAAGTCGCCGCCGATGATCCCGCCGACGCCATAGGTGATGATTCCGCCGCTGCTGCCGCCGCCGTTGGCCTTGTTGTACTCATCCAGGTATTTCAGGAGCAGGTCGATGTCCATGTAAATGACGGGATCGTCATAAGAGCCTTCCGGTTTCTGCTGCAAAACGCCGACACATTCCATCTTATAAAGCTTCGGCTTTGGCTTGCTGAAATCCTGCGGCCCTTGACCATAGCTGTAATCCATTGTCAGCTTAAAGGCCTGTTCCAACGGATCAAACGGATGAGGTTCGCCGAAGTACGGGTCGTACCAGTACACCGGTTTTTTCGGGCTGGAAATCAGAAACGGAACGGGATAGGTCATAACAAAAGTACCCTGACCGACGTCCTCGGCGTTCAGCAGGCGGCCTGTGCCGACGGTATAGCTGAATTTGGCCATCTCGGCCGGATCGATTCCGATAATGTTGATACTGGCCTGCTTTTTGCCCATGACGAGCGGTGCATAGGCGCTGAGCTTAGGGGTGGAAGCGGCGATATGCGGAATCTGCCGGATCGCCTCCAAGCCATCTTTGTTCATCGCGCCGATCACATCCGATGCGCTGCCGTCGTCGTTATACCCGTAGTTTTTATACACTTCGATCTGCCGTAAGTCCGACCATTGGCTGATCTGATCCTCAAAGCCCTTGTTCATCCCTACGCCGATGGAAATCATAATCACGACGGCGGCCGTGCCGATGATAACGCCGAGAACCGTCAGAGCGCTCCGCGTTTTCCGCCGCAGAAAATTGTGAAACGAGAAATTGAAGATATCCCATTTTTTCATTGCCGTATCCGCGTTTTCCATCTCTTACCGACGGAAAAATCCTCTTTCTCAAAAATTGAGCAACCGAAGAAATCGCTCCGCAGGTCAAAACCGGGCAAAGCCAGGTTAATTGTCCCATTCGACATCGGCGGCCTTCTTCTTTTTCGCGCGGACGCTAAGGACGATGACAAGCACGAGAATCGCCGCCAGCAGGACGCCGCCGCCGGCCCACCAATACCACGCGAGGCCGCCGCCTTCCTCTTCGATCGACGGATCAACGGGGTCGATCGGACCGATGGGATCCACCGGGCCGATGACTTCACCGCCGCCCTCCATCACCTCGACATTGATCGGAACCTCCATGCGCTGCGGGTTTCCGGCTGCGTCCTCAAACGCGAAGACGAGCTTTCCGCTGAGCATACCGACGCCCATGGGCATCAGCATCTCTTCAAAATAATCGCCGCTGCCGGCAGGGAAGTTGCCGATAAACTGCTCGCCCTCGCTCAGCATAAAATCGCCTTCCATAGAAACGGTCAGGTTGCTGAGCGGGCTCTTGCCCTTGTTATAATAGGACATGGAAAAATAAATGGATTCGCCGCTCATCGCGGAGGGCTGGAAATTGACGTTGGTGAATTCAAGGCGAATCGGCTGAATGACATAGATGTTGATCTCTTCGGTTCCCGAGTAGCTTTTGCCCTTGCCGTATTCGTATTCAACGGTGATCACGATGGGATAGCTTTTCTGCTCCGCCGCAGCCTTGGCATTGAGCAAAATGCCGTACTGCTCGGAGGCACCCGGCGCGATGCTTTCAGTGTAGAACGTGTTGCCGCCGGAGACGGGCGTGAAAATCCCATCCGTGGAGGAAACGGTGATCTTGATGTTGGTGATGGTCTGCGTTTTGCTGGTATTTTTCAGGTTGAAATCAAACTGGAAATTGCCGCCCGCCTGAACGTTTTCCGGATCGACCAGATAGCTGTCGACGATAACGCGCGGCAGGGAGTTTTCCTCTTCCTCCTCAGGCGGCGTTTCGGAGATCGGAGTGATGGTGAGATAGACTGTCTGAGCCGTCGCTTCGTCGCTTTGGGCGCATTTGGGCGTCAGCTCCAAGGGCAAATATTCCGGGGCGTCCTTGCTGATTTTGAGCGGAATGACGACGGATTTCTTTTCGCCGCTCTTGATGGTGCCGAGCGCAAACGTGTCGAGAGCGCCCTGCAACATGATACCCGAGGCGCTAAGGCCGGAAACGGTCAGCGATGCGCTTTCGGCCGTACCCTTTCCCTTGTTTTCAACGATTACGGTCAGGTTCGCATTGCCGCCCGCTTTGGCGTTCGGCGCGGTTGCCGAGGTGACAACAAGGTTCGGCGCGTCGGAGGAGACGGCGGTAAAGGCTACCTGCACAAAGCCCGTATACGAGAACTCGCCCTGCTGTCCGTCAACCGTCGTATAAACGCCTTTGATTTCCAGCTCGTTGGGGCCGACTGTCAGCCCGTTGCCGGCAAACAAGGCAAAGCTCGCTTTGGCGGAAGCGCCGGCTTTCAGCGCGCCATAGGAGAATACGCCGCCGTCGCCGACCGGCGAAAACGTTTCGGCGGAGAGGTTGGTGACGCTGAACGAGACGGAAGAAAAGTCAATTGTCCCGGCGTTCTTGAAATTGAGGGAAGCGGTAAATTTACCGCCTGCGTTAACGGTCGTTCGGTCGGTGGCAAAGCCCGACAGGCTGATCTTAGGCGTAGGCGTTTCAACGCTGCCGCTGCCGTTAATCTTGATACTGCGCGTATCCGTAACTTGGCACACCTTGCCGGTGGCGTCGGTGTAGTCGAGGCGGATGGAGATATCGCACATCTGCGATTCCAGACCGGATTTAATGTCAAAGGAGATGGAGCCGCTGCCCGGCTTGGAGCTGCTGATCGGGTCTAAAACGATGACGTTGCTCTGGCCGCTCGGCAGCATGATATCGCTCGGCGCCGTGATCGTGACGCGAACCTTGGTATCGGTGAGGGAATATCCCGGATTGGTAATTTTCAGGCTGAATTTAACGGTTGAACCGGCGTAAATGACATCCTTGTCAGCCGTAAAGGATTCAACGATCAGTTCAGGCAGATCAACCGGATCAGGAATGACAGGAGGATCGACCGTCTCGCGCACCTCAATGGGAATGCCGAGCGTTTCGGTCGCCGCGGCGGGCGGGAATCCGTCTGCGGAGTAAGAAATGTCCGCTTTCAAGTCAATCGTGCCGGAAGCCGATGCGGCCGATTTGATCTGATAAACCAGAACCGACGTCTTTCCGGCTTCAATTTTTTCAATGTGTTGAGAGGCTACGGAGCTTCCGTCGAGCATGATACCGGCCGTTGAGAAGCCGGAGAGCGTGAAGTTGACGTCGGTAGCGTCGATCGTACCGCTGTTGACGAGAGTGACCGACATCATACAGCCGGTTGTTCCGGCGTAAAACTTTTTACTGAACGAGACGGCGCGGACAGAGACCTTCGCACCGTTGGCGACGTCAAGAGAAAAACCGTGCGCTTCCGAGGAATCGCCGTTGTAGCGGATCGTCAGGTCGGCCGCAGCGGCCGACGGCGCGGCCGCAGAGACGTCGACGGTATATGTAATCGTCTTGGAGGCTCCGGCTTTCAGATCGCCGATCGATTTTGACGCGGTGTCGCCGCCGGCGAGCGTCAGAACGCCGTCGCTGAACGCGATATCCGCACTGACGCCGGTAACGTCGCCGGCGCTCTGATTTTTAACGGTGATGTAGAGCTTACAGTTTGTGGCGCCGGCGGCGAGCTCCGTGCTCGTTGTCGCCGTGACCTCGAAGGTTTCGTCGACAGCCGCGGCGCGAACCGGGGCGGGGAACAGCGGAACAATCAGGAGCAGTGCCAACAGGAGGAAAAGGGATCTGCGGATGACGGCTTCTTTCATGGTTGCATACCTCATTATGATGTCCGGCGTTTGAACGCCGTAAATTTACCGGGAGACGGCCGCGGCTGCGGGCTCAGAAGCGGAAGCAGCCGGAGAATTTTCCGCACCGGCGGAATCCGCCGGTTTTTGCTCGATATCCGAAATCATACCGTCGAGCATGTAATAGACTTTGTCGGCGTATCTGGCGATATCGCGCTCGTGCGTGACGATGATCAGCGTCTGGTGATTTTCTTTGGCCATGCGCACCATCATCTCCATGACTTCGATGGTCGTCTTGGAATCAAGGTTCCCCGTGGGCTCATCGGCAAAGACGATTTGCGGTTTGGCGACAAAGGCGCGCGCAATGCCGACGCGCTGTTGCTGGCCGCCGCTCATCTGTGTCGGTCTGTGCTTCATCCTGTTTTTCAGGCCCACCGCTTCGAGCATATAGGCCGCCGCGGCGTACCGTTTTCGGGCTCGGGTACCGCGGAAGGTCAGGGGCAGGGCGACGTTTTCTATCGCCGTCAGATTGGGGAGAAGGTTGTACGATTGAAAGACAAACCCCATGTACTTTTGACGCAACAGCGTTACCTTGCGCTCGTTCAGCTTTTCAATGTGCTTGCCGCAGACCACGATCTGTCCCGACGTGGGCTTGTCTAATCCGGCCATCATGTTCAGCAGCGTCGATTTGCCGGAGCCCGACGTTCCGAGGAGACAGCAGATCTCGCCTTCCTGAATGGACAGTGAAATATCATTTAAAGCGACGACCTTTTCCTTGCCGATTTGGAACACTTTTCGCAGGTGCGTCAGCTCGATGATCGTTCGCTCCTTTTTGCTGTTGGGCGTATGTTCCATGGATTCACCTTCCTTGTCTGCACAGGCTGTGGACAGCCGTTACAGATATATATTAGCGCCGGATAAAAAATAGTCGCCCTTTGGGGAACCGCACGGGACCGGCGGAGCCCGAGGCGAGCAATTCGCCTCAGAAAAGGGACGAAAAAAAGAACCAAACGACCGTGAAAGTCATAGGACGCTTCTGTTTCGTCTATTATATCATGCGGAGGGACAGGGGTGGTTAACGGTATATTAATAAATGGACGATTTTCCTTTTTTTGCTATTTGTTCCAGCGGTTTCCTATGCCGCCGCGCCGGCCCGCAGGAAAGCCCGTGGCTCGGAAAAACGGCGCGGCCAGATCCCTTTCCCGCATAAAAAGAGCAGCCGTCCCACGGGAACAACCCGCAGAGCGGCCGCCGCCTATTTGAGCCAGTATTCCTTGCCGTCGTTTGTCCTGTCGAGAAAACCGTATTCAATCAGATAACGGCGCAGCGTTACGAAATCAGCATAAATCGCTTCGAGGATGGCGTTGACCTCGGGTTCCGTATAACGCTTGCTCTTCTCGAATTCCCCGGCGATCAGGCGGAGAATCACAAGCTTTCGCTTCTCCTTGACCGGGAAATTTTTTAGTTTCAGCGGAGCAAGGCAGGAAAAGGCGTTATGTATGATTTTTTGGCTTTCCGCCTCGGTGACGATATAACGGTCGTCTACAAACTTCGCAGTGTCATGGATAGGCATGAGCGCGTCTCCTCTTTTTTCCCGTTTTTCAACCGCAAGCCCATAGAGCGCCGAGTAGAGCTTGGCCTGCTTGGCTTTCTCGCGCAGAGTAAAGCGCTGGCTGCGCACGGTCGAAAGCGCAAGCCCCGTGGCGGCGGCGATTTCAGCGTCGCTCATCCCTTGACTGAGCATGGTCAACAGCTCGCGTTGATTTTGCGTCAGCGCCACATACTTGCTTTCAGAGGACAAAAGCTGCGAAAAACGATCGCCGTGCGCCTGAGCCGCGTGGCGCTCTGCGGCGTGAAGCGCGTCGAAAAAGCGGCCGTCGAGCGGATAAATTTCGCCCTCCGTAAAAACGGCGCCGCACGTCAGACAGACGTAAGCCCTCCGCTCTGCTTCATAAGTGAAGCCGTGCTTTAAGTCCTCTGCGGAAACGGTTTCTAAGGTGTAAGCCATTCCGTCACCTCAAATAAAAATAGAATTTGTTTACTATTAAACTAAACAAATTATAGCATAAGTCGAAAAATAAGTCAACGATGATTTTGGACAAACTGAAAAACGGCGCATGGATCTCAGAGCGAGCCGGACAGGTCAGAGAAAAAGGCGGCGGATGGATTTTGTAAAAACCGGAAACGGAAATTTTGAAGTGGAGGAGAGCGCGGCAGGACAAAGCGAAAACAAGGGCAGCAGAATCTTACGGCAGTGAAAGCGAATCAGCAAATACGGTAAGAGCGCCGGCCGGAGATGAATTTCTCCGGCCGGCGCTCTTCTGAAACAGCCGATGCTGCCGTCCTACGCCATCGTATCGCTCATTTCCCGCCCGGCGAGCAGGTGGAAATGCAGATGCCGGACGCTCTGGCGCGCGTCTGCGCCGCTGTTGGTGACGACGCGATAGCCGCCCGTCAGCGACAGTTCGGCGGCGAGGCGCGCAATGACCGTGAAGATATGCGCGACGACGGCACTGTTTTCCGGCGTAAGCTCGGCGGCCGAGGCGATATGCGTGCGCGGCACGACGAGGATGTGGACGGGGGTCTGCGGCGCGAGGTCGTAAAACGCGCAGCACAGCTCGTCTTCATACACTTTTTTCGACGGGATTTCTCCGGAGACGATTTTGCAGAAGATGCAGTCTGCCTGTGAATTCATGGAAACAGCTCCTTTTCTCTTGCGGCGGTCGGAGCAGCTGGATCGGGAAGCGTCTGATAGCCGGCGCGAACCGGAACGACGGCGTCTCACAAAGCGAAAGCGGTCATCGGCGCTCCCGCTCGGAGCGCGGCGAAGCGGCGGCCGCTGCTATCAGATTCACATCCCGTTCAGCTACGCCTCCTGCGCGTAATAATTGATCAGAGAACCGGCGAGGAGAATCTCGCGCTCCGCGGAGGTCAGACCGTCAAGCGACATGAAAACCGGACGGGTTTCGCCGTTGGCTTTGTAAAGCATAGCCGTGAGATCAGATTCATTTTCCTCGATCAGGCGGCGAATGTCGCGGAGGAAGAGGTAGTCGCCGATTTCAAACAGGCTCTGATCCTCGGTTTTTTTCAGGCGCAGCGGCAGCATGCCCCAGTTGATGAGGTTAGAGCGGTAGCGCTTTGTCGCGTACTCCACGGCGACGTTGGCGCCGCCACCGAGCACGCGCTGGCACGACGCCGCCTGCTCGCGGGCGCTGCCGTCGCCGGGCTTGACCGCGAAGATCGCGCTTTTCAGCAGCGTCTCCTGCGGCAGACCTTGCCGCGAGAGGAAAGCGGCGGCGTCCTCGACGGCGCACGCCTTAGCGCGCGGGACATAATCCGGATCCTTGCGGGAGAGCGCGAACTCCGCGAGGCGGAGCGGGTTGGAGCGGTAAGAGGAGGTCTCTCCCGACGGGATCAGCTCGTCGGTCGTCGTCACCGGGTCGGTGATGACTGCGGCGAATTTCAACAGCAAATGCTCGCTGAGGCGCGGCATCTGCGGCCAGTCGGTGATGTTGGGGCCGAAGCAGAGCTCCGTCTCCGGCTGGGGGTTGTCGAGGCCGTCGTAGACGCGGTTTTGATAGACCGAATTGTCAAAGTGATACGCGACGGGCACGAGCGCTCCGGCGGGAAGCCGGTCGGCCGGCGTAAGCACGCCGCCCGCCGCTGCGGTTGCCGCGATTGACCGGGCGTCCATGAGCGCGACGGCCGCCGCCTGCCGCTCGCCGGGCTTGGAGCCCTCGCGGTTGGGGAAGTTGCGGGTCGTATGGCGGATAGAGAGCCCGTTGTTGCGCGGCACGTCGCCCGCGCCGAAGCACGGGCCGCAGAACGCCGTTTTGAAAGCCGCGCCGGCGGCGATCA
>QAMX01000096.1:10308-28823 GCA_003149835.1 Clostridiales bacterium | reverse complement strand
GTTTTACAATCGACGAATCTTTTTATTTTATAAGGAGGATGCGGAAAAATGTCGAGCTATGTGGCGAAAAAGACGCCGGGAGACACCGCATGGTTTACCCACGACCGCTTCGGGATGTTCATCCACTGGGGGCTGTACGCGCAGGCGGCGCGGCACGAATGGGTCAAGAACCATGAAAAGACGCCGGAGGAGCACTATGAGCTCTATTTTGAGCATTTTAACCCCGACCTTTACGACGCAAAGGAGTGGGCGCGGCAGGCCAAGGCCGCGGGCATGAAATACGCGGTGCTGACCACCAAGCACCACGAGGGCTTTTGCCTGTTCGACAGCCAATATACCGACTATAAGGCCACGAACACGCCGGCCGGGCGCGACCTCGTGCGCGAATACGTCGAGGCGTTCCGGGCCGAGGGGCTGCGCGTCGGCTTTTACTATTCGCTCATTGACTGGCATCATCCGGAATTTCCCATCGACATGCTCCACCCGCGCCGCGACGACCCGGACGCCTTTGAGCAGAGCAAGGGCCGCGACATCAAAAAATACGCCGAGTACATGCGCAATCAGGTGCGCGAGCTGCTGACAAACTACGGCAAAATCGACATCCTCTGGTTTGATTTTTCTTACAGCGGCGCCAAGGGAGAGGGCGACAAAGCCTGGATGAAGGGCAAGGGCAAGGACGACTGGGAGGCTGAAAAGCTGATCGCGCTGGCGCGCGAGCTGCAACCCGGCATCATCATCGACAACCGCACCGAGATCGAGCAGGATCTCTGGACGCCCGAGCAGTATCAGCCGACCCAGTGGATCCGCCATGAGCGGACAAACGAGCTCGTCACATGGGAGGCGTGCCAGACCTTTTCCGGCTCGTGGGGCTATTACCGCGACGAGACGACGTGGAAGTCGCCGGAGATGCTGATTCAAATGCTGATCAACACCGTCTCCTGCGGCGGAAACCTGCTGATGAACGTCGGCCCGACTGCGCGCGGCTATTTCGACCACCGCGCCGAGGCGGCGCTGAACGTCTACGCCGGCTGGATGAAGTATAACAGCCGCTCGATTTACGGCTGCACGATGGCCGAGCCGGAATTTACCGCGCCCGCCGACTGCCGCCTGACCCAGAGCGAGGACGGCAGCCGCCTCTACGTCCACATCTATGCGTACCCGTTCAAGGCGCTGATCCTCAGAGGCATGACGGGGAGAATCCGGTACGCGCAGTTTTTGCACGACGCCAGCGAGATCCTCTTCGAGGATAAGCGGCTGCGCGACGCGGCCGCGGGCGATCCGGACGTGACGGTACTGAACCTGCCGGTCGTCAAGCCGGAGGTGATCGTCCCCGTCGTCGAGCTGTTTCTGAAACCGTAGGGGACGCGACGGCGGGCGCGTGAACCGGCCTGCCGAATGGGGCGCGTATGTTCCGGCAAGCGCGTAAATCGGTACGCCAAAGAGTCGGGCGCGGGATGATCGGGCGGTCGCATAGACTCGCCCCCCCCGACGGGGAGGTAAAACCGTTTGATGCCGTAGCGGGAGCGCGCCGGCGGCCGTAGGGGCGCACCTGTGTGCGCGCCCGCTGTGCCGGGGCGCCTGCCCATCTCTCCCACCCATATCAAAAGGAGGATAAAATGAACGAGATCATCGCAAGCATCGTCAGTAGGAAAAGCGACCGCGCGTTTCAGCAAAAGCCGATCGCGCGTGCCGAACTGGAAGAGATCGTCCTCGCCGGAATGCGCGCGCCGAGCGGCCGCAACCGGCATACGCGGCGTTTTACGGTCGTGCAGGACAAAACGCGGCTTCGCAGCCTCGCCGCCGTGCTCGGCGAGGAGACGGGCGCGGGCGCGTCGTATGATTTTTACAGCCCCGACGCGCTGATTCTCGTCTCCGACACCGACGCCAACCCGCTGGCCGTCGAGGACTGCGCCTGCGCGCTGGAAAATCTCTTTTTAGCGGCCAACGCGCTGGGGATCGGCTCGGTCTGGATCAACCAGTTCAAGGGGCTGTGCGGCCGGCCCGCCGTCCGCGCGGCGCTGCGCGCGCTCGGCCTGCCCGACGATCACAGCGTCTGGGGCTGCGCCGCGCTCGGCTATGCGGCGCAGAAAAACGCCGCCGCACAGCGAAAGGACGACGCCGTCGCCTGGCTGTAACATGCGCCGGCTTTGAGAAAAGAAAATCAACAGGAAAGCCGGCTCTGACCGGCTTGCGCACCGTGCCGGAGCGGGGGCTTTGCCCACCCGCTCCGGCACATTTTTTGCGGAAAATCAGGAGCTCTGCGGCAGGCCCGGCGGTTCGGCGCCGCCGGGAAATCCATTTCGGAGGAAAAGCCCGTTCCCGCCGCCGAAACAGCGGGATGGATCGCTTTACAGCAGTAGAGAGATAAAAAATATCCTCCGAATGATGTTTTGTGCCGGATTCAAAATACCTCATATCGTTATTTGTTGCACAAAGCCTCAAAATACAGATGAACAGTGTGTAACTAAAAAAAATTTTTGTGATAGATATCGACAAAATGCGGGATTTTTGATTGTAATTTGGTTGTGGGTGTGATATAATGACTGAAAACAGAAACCGGCGTGTTTTTCTGACGGGAGGAACGGAACGGCGAAAAGCGCGAACGGTTCAAGGGAGGAAAAACCATGAAAAAGGCAATTCTGATCCTGCTCGTAATTGCCATGATCATCCCAATGGGTCTGACCGGCTGCACCAATCACCGCGGCGGCCAGCTGATCATCGGCAACACGACCGAGCTTGCCGGCGACTTCGGCGAGGCTCAGTGGCAGAACAACGCGGCGGACGCGGATATCCGCGAACTGATCAACGGTTATTCGCCGGTGGCTCTGACGCGCCAGGCCGAGTATGTCTACAATGACAAGGTCGCCACCGTTACCCAGGAGACCAACGAAGACGGCACCAAGACGTTTACCGTCAAGCTCGTGGAAGACCTGAAATGGAACGACGGAACGCCGATCACCGCCAAGGACTATGTCGCTAAGATCCTGCTGTTCTCCTCGCCGATCATTAAGGATATGGGCGCCCGCGGCACCTATGGCATGTCGTTTGTCGGTTGGCAGGAGTACTCCGCGTCCAGAGAAAAGGATGCGGACGGCAATTATATCGGTGAAGAAGAGCCGACGCGGGTCTTCTCCGGCGTCCGTCTGCTCGGGAAATATGAATTCTCCGTGACCGTTTCCACGGATTACCTGCCGTACTATTTTGAAATCACCTACGTCGATATCACGCCGATCCCGCGCGCTCTGTGGCTGCCGGCCGACGTCGATCTCTCCGACGAGGGCGAAGGCGCGCACTTCAACGACAAATTCACGTTTGAGCACTGCTCGGAGACAATTGAAAACGCCCGCTATGCGAATGAGAACCGCCTCTCCTGCGGTCCCTACACGCTGCAAAGCTTTGACAAGACCGCGCTGGAAGCCGTGCTTGTGATCAACGACAACTACAAGGGCGACTACACCGGCCAGAAGCCGAATATCGAGAAGCTGGTCTATAAAAAGGTCACCTCTGAGACGATGATCGACGAGCTGAAAACGGGTCAGGTCGACTTCCTGGTTCAGCTCTCCGAAGGCGATGAAATCAAGGAGGCGCTCGCGCTCGTCGACAACGGCGGCTTCGACTTTACGAAATACGAGCGCAACGGCTACGGCAAGATCCAGTTCCAGTGCGACTTTGGCCCGACGCAGTTTGTCAACGTCCGCAAGGCCATCGCGCATCTCTTTGACCGCAACGCCTTTGCCGACACCTTCTGCGGCGGCTTCGGCACCGTTGTCCACGGCCCCTACGGCTTTGCCATGTGGATGTATAAGGAAAAGGAAGACCAGCTCAACACGACGCTCGATACATACGCTTTCAGCATGGACGAGGCGACCAAGCTCCTCGAAGAGGACGGCTGGACGCTGAACGCCGAGGGCGGCGCCTATGAATCCGGCATCCGTTATAAGAAGGTCACGGCCGAGGAAGCCGGCACCTACAAGCACAATGTCACGCTGGCCGACGGCACGATCCTGATGCCGCTGATCGTCGAGTGGGCGTCTACGGAGGGCAACCCTGTCTCCGACCTGCTCAGCGTCATGCTCGCCAACAGCGACAACGTCAAAAACGCCGGTATGCAGATCAAGCAGCAGATCATGACGTTTACCGAGCTGCTGAACTGGATGTACCGCGACTCCTCCCAGGGCGAGGCATACGGCGTTCCGACCTACGGCATGTACAACCTGGCGACCGGCTTCTATCCGGCCTATGACCAGTCGTACAACTTTACGCTGGATCCCGACCTCGTCGCGGCCGGCTACAACACCAACTACATCTTCGACGAAAAGCTCGACCAGCTCTCCATGGATATGGTTTACGCGGTTGAGCCGGGCGATAAGGAAAGCTACGCCCAGTATTGGTTCGATTTCATCGTCCACTGGAACGAGCTGCTCCCGGAGATTCCGCTGTACTCCAATATTTATCACGACGTCTACAACGACAAGCTCCAGAACTGGGACGTCGACGGATTCTGGGATCTCTCCTACGGCCTGCTCTACGCATGGGTCGAAGAATAAACAGCAATCAGATCAAATTGGCATAACCTGCTGACGCAATTCGACGGGGAGGGACGATCAAACGAGCCGTCCTTCCCCGTTCCTTTTGCTTTCGGAGCCGGCAGAGCGCGGCTTCGAAAGCAAAAGGAACGGCGCCGGCAAAGAAATGGCTCCGCTGCCTGCCCCATATAACAGGATTATTTTTAGAAATTTGGTGATCGGATGACGAAATACATTTTAAAACGGCTGTTGTACATCGCCATAGTTTTTACGGTGATCGGCTTTCTGATGTTTTATCTGTACAACCTGATCCCCGGCGACCCGGCGCGCGCGGAACTGGAAAGCCGCCGGCAGGAGCTGATTAAATCGGGCACCTATGAGCAGGAATATCAGGCCGCAAGGGAACGGCTCGGCCTCAACGATCCGATGATCGCCCGCTTCGGGAAATGGTTTGGAAACCTGATTACCGGAGATTTCGGCACATCCAGCTTTTATAAGACGGAGGTCGTCAACGTCATTAAGGAACCGATGAAGACGACGATTTTCATCAACATTTTCTCAACGATTCTGGCGCTGGCGATTACGATTCCGCTCGGGATCCGCTGCGCGGTCAAACGGGGCTCGAAGTTCGACAACGCCGTGCAGGTCAGCTCGATCGTCGGATACAGTATCCCGATTTATATTATCGCGCTGATTATGATCTATCTCTTCTGCGTGCTGATCCAGATTTTTCCGGTCAGCGGCATCAAAACGCCCGGCTCCTCCTATACGGGGCTGCGCGCTTTCGTCGATAAGCTCTACTACATCGCGCTGCCGCTGATCGTTATGACCATGGCTTCGCTGGGCGGCATGACGCGCTACGTCCGCGCTTCCATGATCGAGGCGCTCAGCATGGACTATGTGCGCACGGCGCGGGCCAAGGGCCTGCGCGAAAAGGTCGTGATTTACTCCCACGCGTGGCGGAACGCGCTGCTGCCGGTTATCACGCTGGTGATCGGATGGTTCCTGAGCATTTTCAGCGGTTCCATCATCATCGAGACGACGTTTGCCCTCAACGGCATGGGCGTTTTGTATTATAACGGGCTGACCAATCAGGACTATGAGCTCGTGCTTGCCATGCAGATGTTTTACACGGTCGTCAGCCTTGTCGGAATCCTGCTGACGGATCTCAGCTACGGACTCGTCGACCCGCGCGTCCGGGTTGACAAGTGAGGGGAAAAGCTATGGAAAAATCCGAGAAGAAAAAGAATCCGAAGCGTTTCGGGTGGTTCAGACGTCTGTTTTTCGGCGCTCAGAATGAGATGAACGTCTTTGAGGAAGAACAGGTTCAAAGCCCGATCCGAACCATTATCAAGCACTTTCTGCACAACAAGCTGGCGATGACAGCGCTCGTGGTCTTTTTGCTGATTTTCCTGTTCGTCATGATCGGACCGCTCTTTTTTCCTCTTGATCTGGGATACAGCGACAACTCGCAGAGCAACATCGCGCCCGGAAAGAACATGATGAGCGTGCCGTCGGCGCTGGAAAAGGACATCGTACAGCTGTCCGCGTCCGCGCGCTTCGGTGTAGGCATAGACAGCGAGGGCACGGTCTATACATGGGGCAAGACGAAGATGAGCCGCACGCGCAACGTCGCCAAAATACCAACGGCGGTGAAGAACGCCAAAATTATCCGCGTCGCGGCGGGCGTCGACCACGTCGTCGCCATGGACGACAGAGGCGACTTCTACGTCTGGGGCTCCACGATGAACGGGCAGGACGTCATGCCCAACTCCCTCGGCAAATTGAAAGCGGAGGACGTCAAGCAGCTCGAAGCCGGAAACCAGATCTCGGCGGTCGTCACTCATGACGGCTATCTCTATATGTGGGGCAACATGCTGAACGTGGATGCCAAGGTCAAGGAGGAATTTCAGGGCCGCATCGATAAGGTAGCGCTGACCTCGTTTGGCTATATCTCGCTGCTCAACGACGGAAACGTCGCCTTTACGGGCATGAAGAGCAGCTCGATTTCGACGATTCCGGAAGCGATTGCCAGCGGCGGCAACGTCGTCGACATCGCGGCCGGCGATTCGAGCTGCGCCGCGCTCCTGAAAGACGGGTCGATTGTGGTCTGGGGCAACACCATGCACGGCGAACAGCAGATTCCCCAGCAGACCGACGGGAAATTTGTGAAAATTCAGGGCGGGAAATACCACTATACGGCTCTGACCGATACCGGTAAGCTCTACTGCTGGGGCGACGACAGCTTCGGCCAGGCGAGCGTACCGTCCGGGCTTGCAAAGGAAACGACCGCCGCTTTTTATACCGACTATTACCAGAATTACGCGGTTACCGAGAGCGGCGAGCTGTATAAATGGGGCTTGAAGGGCTATATTCTCGGCACCGACGGGCTCGGCCGCGACGTTTTGACACGCCTGATTAACGGCGGCCGTATGACGATGACGGTCGGCGCCGTCGCGGTGATTATCTCGACGATTATCGGCGTTCTGCTCGGCTCTCTGGCCGGTTACTTCGGCGGAAAGGTCGACACGGTGATCATGCGCGTCGCCGAGATTGTCGGCGGTCTGCCGTTCCTGCCGTTTGCGATGATTATGTCGGCGGTGGTCGGCTCGCTGATGAGCGAATCGCAGCGGATTTATCTGATTATGGTGATTCTCGGCGTGCTGTCATGGACGAGCATCTGCCGCCTGGTGCGCGCGCAGATTTTCTCAGCGAGAGAGAGCGAATATGTGACCGCTGCAAAGGCCATGGGCGTGCGCGAGCGCAAGATTCTCTTCCGGCACATTCTGCCCAACGTGATTTCAATCGTCGTCGTCAGCGCCACGCTCGACTTTGCCACGAGCATGCTGACGGAATCCTCGCTCTCCTATCTCGGTTTCGGCGTTTCGCCGCCGCAGCCGACCTGGGGCAACATGCTCAAAGGCGCGAACAACTCCATCGTCATCCAGCAGTACTGGTGGCAGTGGGTGTTTACGGCGCTGATCTTCGGCATCTGTACGATCTGTATCAACACCATCGGCGACGGCCTGCGGGACGCCATCGATCCAAAGTCGCGTGAACGGTAGGGAGGAGTTTGGATATGGCGCTTTTGGAATTAAAACATCTGAAAACCTTCTTCAAAACGCGGCGCGGCACCGTTAAGGCGGTCAACGACGTCTCGTACAGCGTCGAGGCGGGGAAAACGCTCGGCGTCGTCGGCGAATCCGGCTCGGGCAAGAGCGTCTCGGCGATGAGCATTCTGCGCCTGCTCGACGGCAACGGCTATATCGACAGCGGCGAAATCCTCTTCAACGGCACCGACCTCACAAAGCTGAGCATCGAGCAGATGTACAAGATCCGCGGCAACGATATCTCTGTGATCTTTCAGGAGCCGATGACGAGCCTGAATCCGGTCTTTACAATCATGCGCCAGATGCAGGAGCCGTTTCTGATCCATCAGGGGCTTTCCAAAAAAGAGGCGGAGAAGCGCGTTGTCGAGATGCTCGCCGACGTCAAAATTCCCAACCCCGAAATCGTCGCCAGGCAGTATCCGCATCAGCTCTCCGGCGGAATGCGGCAGCGCGTGATGATCGCCATGGCGCTCGCATGCCGCCCCAAGCTGCTGATCGCGGACGAGCCGACGACCGCCCTTGACGTCACGATTCAGGCGCAGATTTTAAAACTGATGAACGACCTCAAAAAGGAGCACGGCACGTCGATTCTGTTTATCACCCACGATTTGGGCGTGATCAACCAGATGGCCGACGACGTGGCGGTCATGTACTGCGGGCAGGTCGTCGAGATGTCGCCCGCGCGCGTGCTGTTTTCCAAGCCGGAATACTCGCACCCCTATACGCACGACCTGATGATGTCGGTCCCGCGGCTGGATACGCCCATGAACGTCCGGCTGGAAGCGATTCCGGGCGCCGTGCCGCATCCGCTCGACCTGCCGAAAGGCTGTAAATTCGCGCCTCGCTGCAAGTTTGCGACCGAGCGGTGCCGCGAGGAGGAGCCGGAACTGACGAAGGTTTCCGACGTTCAGCAGATCCGCTGCTTCTATCCGAGGGAGGAGGACAGGCATGGCGAACGATAAAAAGGTTCTGCTGCGCATCAGCGGACTGAAACAGTATTTTCCGCTGAAAAAGCGCGGCCTCTATGTCAAGGCCAACGACGGGATATCCGTCGATATCTACGAGGGCGAGGTCTTCGGGCTGGTCGGCGAGTCGGGCTGCGGAAAGTCGACGCTCGGCCGGACGCTTTTGCAGCTCTACCGCCAGACCGACGGGCGCACCATGTATTACGGCCGCTCCCTGAAAGACATCGCGCCGAAGTATGTGAAAAAAACGCTGAAAAGCCTGACGAAAAAGCGCAGACAGCTGCAAATCTGCGAATCCAAGCGCGACGCGATGAAAAAGCTCTATGACGAGGCCGACGAACAGGGCCGCTTCAAGCTGCACGATGCATACGACCGCGCCGTCAAGGAGGCGCACGACGCTCTGCTCGATCTCGCCAATCTCATCGGCGGTTTCCTGATTGCCGAGGACTACCGGCCGGTGGAGGAGGCGTTCATGGCCGTTTACCGCCTCAGCCTCAAACGGCGCGACGCGCTGAACCGGAAAAAGAAACTCCAGCTCGATCATGACGACTGCGCCTACCGGTGTCAGAAGAGCGGAAAGGGCGGAGAAAAGCTGAAACGCCTTGACGCCGCGCTCGCCGCGGCCGACAAAGCGCTCGGCGCAATCGACGCGGAGCTGGGCGCGGCTGAGGCGAAGATTGATTCCATGCGCGCCGCCTATGCGGGCAACGCCGAGTTTGCACGGTACGAAGCTTATCTCGACGACGGCATCGATCTGGCGCGGCTCACGACCGAGGAGATGCGCGCGCTGCGCTGCGACTTGCAGCTGATTTTCCAAGACCCGTATTCGTCGCTGAACCCGCGCATGACGGTCGGACAGATCGTTGGCGAGGGAATGCTCGCGCACGGCTATTTCAGAAAAAACGACGAGCGGATGCAGGAGGAGGTGCTGCGGGTCATGGACGAGTGCGGCTTGCAGCCGTACTTTCTGCACCGCTATCCGCACCAGTTTTCGGGCGGACAGCGCCAGCGCATCGGCATCGCGCGCAGCCTCGCGGTGCGGCCGAAATTCATCGTCTGCGACGAGGCGGTCTCCGCGCTCGACGTTTCGATTCAGTCGCAGATTATCAACCTTTTGCAGGATCTGCGCGAGCAGCAAAACCTGACCTATCTCTTTATCACGCATGACCTCTCGGTCGTCAAATACATCAGCGACCGTATCGGCGTGATGTATCTGGGGAATATGGTCGAGCTGGCGGCCTCGGGGGAGATCTTTGCCGACCCGCTTCACCCGTATACGCAGGCGCTGCTGGCGGCGATCCCGACCACAGACGCGGACGGCGGCAAGGATCTCGTCATTTTGGAAGGCGACATCCCCAGCCCCGTCAATCCGCCGCAGGGCTGTAAATTCCACACGCGCTGCGCCTATTGCGCCGAGATCTGCCGGCACGTCGCGCCCGAATGGCGAGAACTGAAACCAGAGCATTTCGTCGCCTGCCACCGCGTCGAGGAAATCAAGCGCGGCGAAGCGTGAGCGGCGGGAGAGGAAGGGACGGACGCGATGCTTTTCCGCAGAAAATTTGAGGGTCAGCTCAACGCGCTGCGCGACAAAAAGCGGAAAAACGGCGAAACGGAGCAGCCGCCGCTGAAAGACAGCATGGAAAAGGGCGATCTTCTGGCGATGATTCTGTCGGCGCTGCTGGTCATTGTCCCCGTAGTGCTGTTGATCCTGCTGGCTATGGCCGGCGTCGGATATCTGTTCTTTTTTCATTGAGCGTTGAAAGAGGCGGATTTCTGCCCGTAAGGCTTATGCGAATTTTTTCGGCGCGCGGCTAAGAGCCGCGCGCCGCTTATATCTCTCCGGGAAACTCTGCGAGGTATTCTGCCGGAAACGAATTTTTTCACAGAAACCGGATGAAGGCTGTTGACATCGCTGAAACAGACCGATATAATCAATCTGTAAAGGGAGCGGCAGACGACTGGGGGAATCGGAACGATGATTTATACGGAATTGACGAAGAAGGCGATGAAGCTGTGCTTTGAGAAGCATAAGGGTCAATCGGATCAGTGCGGTATACCGTATCCCTTTCATCCCTTCCATGTCGCGGAGTCCATGACGGATGAAGCTTCCGCCTGCGTCGCGCTGCTCCATGACATCGTTGAAGATACGGACGTCACCTTTCAGGCTTTAAGGGCGATGGGCTTTCCGGATGAGGTCGTGGCCGCAGTTGCGCTGATGACGCATGACAAAAGCGTTCCGTACCTTGATTACGTCCGGAAAATCAGGGAAAACGACCTTGCCAGAAGAGTGAAGATTGCCGATCTGACGCACAATTTGGATCTGACAAGGCTGGACCGCATCACCGAAAAAGACTTGAAACGCGCTGAAAAATACCGGTCGGCGTTAGCAATCCTGAATGCCTGAGCGGTTCTGCGGGCGTCGTCTCGTTGGCGGCGGCAGATAACAATAAAATCAGAAAACGCGCCGGGGAAAAGCGCTTTCCCCGGCGCGTTTTTGCTTTCTGTTTTAGGCAGATGGCGTGAAGCTGCCGCGGCGGCCGTCTCCGTCCCGCCGCTCCGCTCCGGCGCGCCGGACGGCGCGGCTCAGCGGATGAAATTCGTCCTGATTTTCGGCTCGCTCTCCGGGCGGCCGACGCCGTTTTGCTTGCCTGCGTCGATACATTTGAGCAGCCACGCCATGTTTCTGCCGAGGATGCGCATGATCTGCATGCCTTCGAGATCCTGACGGACCTCTTCGGGCGTGTTGCCGTGCACCATGTTCCAATAATTGGAGGAAACCACGGGCATATTTGAGATCGTAAAATACTTGTTGAGCTGTTCAAACGCCGCCGTCGCCCCGGCGCGGCGGCACGAGAGCACGCAGGCCGCGGGCTTATACGCAAAGGCCGCGCTGTTGGAATAGAAGCAGCGGTCGAGCAGCGCGGTAAGCGCGCCGGAGGCGGCCGCATAGTGGACGGGCGAGCCGATGACGAAGCCGTCGCTCTCCATGGCTTTCTGCGAAATCCGGTTGACGCTGTCGTTTTGGTGAATACAGCCGCCGCCCTTTCGGCAGCCGCCGCAGCCGGAACAGCCGGCGATGGCGCCGCCGCCGATGTGGACGATTTCCGTTCCGACTCCCTCGCGTTCAAGCGCTGCGGCGACCTCGGACAGCGCGGTATAGGTACAGCCCCGCTCGTGCGGACTGCCGTTAATCAGCAAAACCTTCATCGTTTCGTTCCTCCAATCAATTTGTCTGGATTCCGGCCGCCGCTCCGTTCCCGGCTGGGAACGGCTAAGGCGGAGCGGGACACAGGGTTACAGTCAAAAATATTATACCACATTCACCGGCCGTTTGCACGGATTTTGTATCGGCGGACCGGGCGCTATATCCACTATATGATCTGCGGGCCGGCAGTATGCCGCAGCACGGCGCCAACGATTGCCCGCCCGCACAAAAACCCCCGCCCGTACGACGAATAAAGAATAAAAACGACAAATAGAGATGAACAAAAAAATATAAAAAAATATAAAAATACGGGGGGGGGGGTAAACTTTCATTTATTGCAAAAAGCGACGAAAAAATCAACTTTTTTCGCAACATACGGGATTTGACACGGAAGATGGGCGCGATTATAATAAATAAAAAGCTTTTGGACCTTGAACTGCGGCATAATAAAAAATTATTATTTACCGATGAAGCGTCGCTAAAAATATTTCATGTTTCATTTTAACACCGAATAACACTGAAATGTGTAACGCGCGCATTCGACGGCTGAACGGGCGGAAAAACCAAAAAAACCGGAGCATGTCTATGCTGAAAACCGGACGCCGCAGCGAAGCGGCCCATGTCGTTTTAAGGCGATACCGATCCGCAAAAGAGGATCTGAATATCCAAATATCAGGAGGAAGGAATATGAAAAGGCGTATACTATCGGTTTTGGCCGTGCTGACGGCGCTGCTGTGCGTGCTGCCCGTCGCTGCGCTGGCGTCGGACGGCCCCGTCGCGGCCACCATTACGCGCGGCGGCGTGCAGACACCGTATGAGACTCTCCAAGAGGCTCTGGACGCGGCGCGCGACGGCGATGTCATTCAGCTGGCCGCCGGCGAGCTGGGAGCCGGCGCGCTGCGGCAGACCGAGGAAAGCAGCAACAGCGCGGAAAGCGGTCCGATGCATTTGCACCGGAGCTTAACGGACGTCACCATCAGAGGCGCCGAGGGCTCGGAAAAGACGGTGATAGACGGTCTGGATATCGCTACGGGCCATATTTACGGCGAGGGCACCCATCCTGTGAACGGAGAGCCGCTCAACGGCACGGCCAACAGCTATTACAGCTACTGGGAGATCAGCAATCTCACGCTGGAAAACATTCACTTTACAAAGTCTGTCTATATCGGCGCCGATTCCGCGCCTTTCTGCGAGATCGACGGATTTACCATCAGAAATTGCAGCTATACGGGGAACGACTCGTCGGTCAACAACCTGCGCAACAAGCTGCTCCATGTGGGCAACACGACCAACCCGCTGAAAAATTTCGTCATTGAAAACTGCGCGGTGCAGACGGCCTTCCAGGGCGTCTATGTGCAGGCGGTCGACGGCATAACGGTGCGGGAAAGCTCCTTCGACGGACTGGGGCATAACGCCATCGCCGTACAGGACGGCTCCTTAGGCGGAACCCCCTGCCCCAGCAAGGGTCAAATTGTCATCGAGAACAACGATATCGCTAACGGAAACGACCGCGCGATCCGGTTCGGCCATATCGGGGAGGGCAGCGTTGTCACGATTTCCGGCAACAGCTTTACGGACGTTGAAGACGACGGCGGCGAGCTGATCAAAGCCGGCGGTCTGGCGGCCGACGCCGCGGTTTCCGTCCAGGGCAACACATGGACGGTAGGCGGAGAGGCGAAAAGTGAGGAAGAGATCTTTGACGCCATTGTCGATCTGTTCCTGGCCGAAGTGAACGGAACGCGCTATGCGTCGCTGACAGGCGCGCTGGAAGCCGCGGTTCGGGAGGCTGAGGCCGGCCGGACGGTGGAGCTCGTCCTTTTGGCGGATGTTACGGGCACCGAGGGCCAGTACATTGGAATTCCCGAGGGCATGACGGTCACGCTGGATCTGAACGGCTGCCGGCTGATCGGCGTCAATCAAGACGCCTTTATCAAAAACCAGGGCGATCTGACGATCAACGACAGCAGCGCGGCGAAAACCGGCGCCATTTATACCACCAATGTCGAGGATCAGGGCCGTCATGCCGTTGAAAACTACGGCGTCCTGACCATTAACGGCGGAACCTTCGGCGATGAAAATACCGACCGCACGGACGCTAACTTGGTGCAGCGCGGCAACGCCCTGCGCAACTTCGGCACGGCGACCATCAACGGAGGCTTCTTTACGGCCTGCGATAACTATGTGAATGGCGGCTATGCTTACGCCATCGCCAACGGCGGCGGTTCGGGCGAAGCCGTTATGACGATCAACAACGCCACCGTATACGGCAGGATGAACGGCGCGATCGCTTCCGACGGCGGCGTTCTGACCGTCAACGGCGGCACATACACGCTGGGGAACGGCGGCGCAGGCACCTCCTATCGCATGGTTTATACCTCGGGAGAAGGCTCTGTCGTCATTCGCGGCGGCGTCTTTACGCGGAATGTGCCGAACAACAACGCGTTTTTTGGAAACGGCGGTACGGGTACGATTCAGATCGAAGGCGGCACGTTTGAAAACAAGGTGACCAGCGGCGGGAAGACGGATATTTCCGCGGATCTCAGCGGCCCGGTCGAAATTTCAGGCGGCAATTTCAAGGATAAGCTGTCTGCCGCGACCGGTACGCCGGTGAAGGTCTCCGGCGGTATTTTTGCCGCCGCGGTGGAGGAATCGCTCTGCGCCGAGGGTTTTGAACCGGTCGATAACGGCAGCGGCAGCTACGGCGTTGTCGCTGAGAGCGCGCCCGCTGTCGCAAAGATCAACGATCAGGAATACAAAACGCTGCTCGCCGCCGTCAACGCCGTGCAGCCGGGAGAAACCATTCTTCTGCTGGCCGACGTTCACAACGCAGACCGCTCGAATGTATTGGATGTGAAGCTGCCCGCGGGCGCGGTTCTGGACGGCAAAGACCCGGAGACGGGTGAAAACCACATTCTCAGCGGCAACATCACCGTCCATTTCGACAAAAGCGGCGGGACGGTTCAGAACGTCGTCTTTCAAGACATCAACAACATCCAGAACAAGCTCTCCGCGATCTATGCCTCCCGCCTGACCGGCGAGATCAGCGTCACCGGCTGTACCTTTGACAACGTGGACTGGGACGCCATTCAGATCACGCCGGAGGCAGGCAGCCGGATTGTCATTCGCGGCAACAGCTTCCGGGATTCCGACCCCGCCGTTCGGCAGCAGCGCTTTATCCACATAGAGGCGCCGAAGAACAACGGCGGAGCGTATTACAGCGAAAACGTCTCCGTGACGGTCACAGACAACGTGATGGACACCGACAATCTGAATAACGCCGCCATGGGGATCTATTACCTTGAAAAAGACGATGAGGAGCTGGATTTCACCGGCAATTACCTGAGCGATCCCAATTACGCCAGCATTGCGCTCGGCCCGTTGGGAGATACGGTCAACGCAACCGACATGATCTTCCCCGCCAGAAGCCAGGCGGACATCGACGAGGATGATTTGGCCCCGGCGGCCGCCGTCGTAATCGACCAGTGGAACATGGCTTTCTATGACACCCTGCAAGAGGCCGTTGCGGCGGCCGGAGCCGGCGGCGTCGTGCGCGATTTGAAGGTGCCGGTGGGAACCGGTACGCTTACGGTCACGTTGAAAACGGGATATTCCGCCGATATCGTATATGAACAGCGGGCCGCAGGCGACAGCTTTGACCTGCCTGTCCCCAGCCGTGCCGGATACTCCTTTAAAGGCTGGCAAGACGGCGACGGCCAGATTTACAGCGGCGGAGCGGCTTATACCGTAGGGGATGCCGACGCCGTCCTGACCGCCCAATGGAGCGCCAATACACCGGGCGGAGTCGTCGTCACTTACCCCATATCCATTCAAGAGATGCAAAACGGTTCCGTGACCGTTTCGGTCAACAGGGCCGCGGCGGGGACGTTGGTGGAGATCACCGCCATACCCTTGGAGAACTACTGGCTGAGCGAAATCACCGTGACCGGAGCCGACGGCAAGGCGATCGAAGTGACCGAAGCCGACGGAAAATATCGGTTTGTCATGCCTGCCGGGGCGGTTGCGATAGACGCGGCGTTTGCGACCAATCCGTTCAGCGACGTGGACAAGGACGACTGGTTCTATGACGACGTGATGTACGTCTTCCGCAGCGGCGTGATGGAGGGCACGGGCGGAGACCGGTTCGAGCCCGACCTGCTGCTGACGCGCGCGATGATCGTTCAGATGCTCTGGAATATGGAAGGAAACCCGGCGGGCTCCCCCAAGGCGTCCTTTACCGATCTCGCGTCCGGCGCGTGGTATACAGACGCGGTCGATTGGGCGGCCGCCGAGGGCATCGTCCTCGGTTACGGCGACGGCAGCGGCCGTTTCGGACCGGATGATCTGATCACGCGCGAGCAGATGGTGCTGATTTTCTGCCGCTACGCCGCGCTGAGGCAGTGCGATACATCGGCCCGGACCGATCTCGCGGCATACAAGGATGCGGATGAAATCGCCCCCTACGCCGAAGACGCGATGGAGTGGGCGGTCGCCTCGGGCTTAATCGAGGGCCGCGGCGGCATGGCGCTGGAACCGAAAGGCGAAGCGATGCGCTCCGAAGCGGCGGCGCTGATCCGCCGCTATGCGGAAAAAATTCTGAAATAACCCATCCGGCGCCGTGAAGAACGGCGCGGAGAGCAAAGAAACCGGCGCGCCTCTGAGGAGCGCGCCGGTTTCTTTTGCTGAATGCCCCGCTGCCTCTTGAAAAAAACAATAAAGTGTGGTATTATGTACTCGATTGATTTTAATATGGCCGATTTGGCGTTTTTGCGATGAGAACGGCGAGAGATTCTTTACGATTCGACAGCAAAAATGGGGAAATAACATGGAGTGTCGAAAAAATATGAAAAAAACCAAAATCATCTGTACGATGGGTCCCGCCTGCTCTGATGAGGAGACGCTGACGAAAATGGTGCGCGCGGGGATGAACGTGGCGCGGTTCAATTTTTCTCACGGGACGCACGAGGAGCACGCCGGGCGCATGGCGCTGGTGCGGAAGGTGCGGGAAAAGCTGAACGCGCCGATCGCGCTGATGCTGGATACAAAAGGGCCGGAGTACCGGATCAAGACGTTCCGGGAGCATAAGGTGACGCTCAACGACGGCGACACGTTTGCCTTTACCGCCGACGAAATCGAGGGCGACGAGCGGCGCGTGTCGGTGTCGTATAAGCATTTGGCCGAAGAGCTGCGGCCGGGCGACAGGATTCTGCTCAATAACGGCCTTGTGATCTTCGAGGTCACGGAGCTGGCGGGAGCGGACGTGGTCTGCCGCGTGCTGATCGGCGGCGAGCTGTCCGACCGCAAGAGCATGAGCTTTCCAAACAAGGTGCTCAAACAGGATTACCTGAGCGAGCAGGACAAGGCCGATCTGCTGTTCGGCATTCAGCAGGACGTGGATTTCATCGCCTGCTCGTTTGTGTCCTGCAAGCAGGATCTGGTGAACGTCCGTGAATTCCTGGACTCTAACGGCGGCGAACACATCGATCTCATCGCCAAGATCGAAAACCGCTCGGGCGTCGACAACATCGAGGAGATCATTGAGCACAGCGACGGGATCATGGTCGCGCGCGGCGACATGGGCGTGGAGATCCCCTTTGAAGAGCTGCCGGCGATCCAGAAGCACCTGATTACCGCCTGCCGCTTCCGCGGCAAGCGCGTCATCACGGCGACGGAGATGCTCGAATCGATGATCGAGAAGCCGCGCCCGACGCGCGCCGAGATCTCCGACGTGGCCAACGCCGTCTACGACGGAACCAGCGCGATTATGCTCTCCGGCGAGACGGCCATGGGGCGCTATCCGGTCGCGGCGGTCGAGGCGATGAGCCGAATTGCCGAAGAAACGGAGAAGGATATCGACTATGCCAAGCGGTTCCGAAACTCCAATTTCAAAATCCGCAACACCATCGACGCGGTTTCGCATTCGACGGCCGCGCTCTCGATTGATATCGACGCGCGTCTCATCGTCGTCTGCACGCGCAGCGGCGCGACGGCGCGCATGGTCTCCCGCTTCCGCTCGCCCAAGCCGATCATCGGCATGACGACCGAGGAGAAGGTATGGCGCAAGCTGGCGCTGTCATGGGGCGTCCAGCCGGTGATGAGCGAGGAGTTTCAGTCCACCGACGTGCTTTTTTACCACGCGATCATCGCCGCCAAAAACTCCGGCATGGCCGAGAAGGGCGACAACATTGTCATCACCGGCGGTCTGCCGAACGGAAGATCGGGCAATACCAACCTCATTAAGCTTGAAACGCTCTGACAGCCGCCTTGCAGGGCGGTCAGGACGGCGGCGAAAAGCTGCGGCGCTTTGCTTGGCCGCGCTTTTCGCCGCCGCTGTTCTGTGCGGAAGCCCGCGCGGCGGGGCGGGCGCACACATAGGTGCGCCCCTACGGGTAGAACGGATCGTTTTCTGATTCTATGAAACGTTCCAACCACCCGCACGGGCACAATGGAACGTTTTTGGGATTTTTCGAAACGTGTCGGTCATTTGCACGGGCACAATGGAACGTTTTTTTGGCATTCCGTGAAACGCGCCAACCACCCGTACGGCGGAGTCAAACGTTTTTGGGGTTTTATATGACGTTCCGGTCGACCGTAGGGGCGGACCTGCGTGTCCGCCCGCGGAAAGGGTTTCGCACGGCGGCGGGGCGGGCGCACACACAGGTGCGCCCCTACGGGCAGAACAGAACGTTTTGGGATTCTGTGTGACGTTCCG
>QAMX01000096.1:0-6635 GCA_003149835.1 Clostridiales bacterium | reverse complement strand
CGGCGATTCTCAAAAACGGGCTTGCTCCGGTACGGCGCTTATGCTATAATGTATACGCTTAGCAAAGCGGCTGAAAGCCAAAGAAAACGCGGGCAGACGGGGAGAAACAGCCGGATATGGCAAAACAGAGGTATGAGATGGATATGTGCCGGGGGCCGCTGGCGGGGAAAATTCTGATGTTTTCCCTGCCGCTGATGCTCTCCGGCGTTTTACAGTTGCTTTTTAACGCCGCCGACCTCGCGGTCGTCGGGCGGTATGCCGGAGATCAGGCGCTGGCGGCGGTCGGCTCGACCGGCGCGCTGACGAATCTGATCGTCAACGCCTTCATCGGGCTGTCGATCGGCGCCAACGTCCTCGTCGCGCGGCTGTACGGTGCCGGCGAGCGGGAAAAAATCGGCAGAGCCGTGCATACGGCGGTTTCGCTGAGCCTCGTGTGCGGCTGCATTTTGGTGGTCGTGGGCGTCATCCTGGCCCGGCCGCTGCTGGAATGGATGGATACGCCGGCGGACGTCATCGATCTGTCGGTGGTCTATATGCGCATCATTTTCTGCGGGATGCCGGTTTCGATGCTCTACAATTTCGGCGCGGCGATTCTGCGTTCGATGGGCGACACAAAGCGGCCGCTCTACTTTCTCGTCGCCGCCGGCGTGCTGAACGTAATTTTAAATCTCTTTTTCGTCATCGTTTTCAAAATGGACGTGGACGGCGTGGCGCTGGCGACGGTGATCTCACAGGCCGTTTCAGCGGCGCTGATCATGATTTGCCTGATGCGCATGGACGGACCCTGTCGGGTGGAGCTGCGCCGGCTCCGCATTCATCGGGAAACGGCTTGGGAAATCATGAGGATCGGCTTGCCGGCGGGCCTGCAAGGCTGCGTTTTTTCGATTTCAAACGTGTTAATCCAGTCGTCCATCAATTCGTTTGACTCGCTGGCGATGGCGGGAAACACCGCCGCCGGAAACATCGAGGGCTTTATCTACACGGCGATGAACTCGGTCTATCAGGCCGCGCTCAGCTTTACCAGCCAGAACCTCGGCGCAAAGCAGTACCGGCGCATCAACCGGGTCTTCGGCGTCTGTATGATTCTGGTCACGGCGGTCGGGCTGGCGCTGGGCCTGATCGCAATGCTGCTGCAAAAGCCGCTTCTGCACATCTACACCGATCAGGAGCCGGTTGTGGAGTTCGGGATGCTGCGCATGAACGTCATCGTCACGACGTATTTTTTGTGCGGGCTCATGGATGTCTGCTCGGGGATGATGCGCGGGCTGGGCTATTCCGTTCTGCCGATGATCGTCTCGCTGACCGGCGCGTGCGGCCTGCGCGTGCTGTGGATTTATACGATCTTTGCCAACCACCGCACGCTGACGACGCTGTATCTCTCCTATCCCGTCTCTTGGGCGATCACCTTTGCGGCGCACCTGCTCTGCTACTGGATCGCCCGCCGCCGCCTGCCGGCCGAAAATGAGCCGCTGCCGGCCGAAACGGCGCCGGAGCAAAGCCCTGAACCCTTAAAAGACGAAGCGGCGGTCATCGGATGATGACCGCCGCTTGGCTGTAAAAGCCGCACGCGCGCTCAGGCGCGGGCGGCTTCACGCATTCTCTTTTCGATCATGGAAACTCTGTCCGGCCGGTTCATCGCCGCGTTATCCTGCCGCAGCGATTCCAACCCCGGCACAAAAACCGCCTCTCCGTGATAATCGAGGCGCGTCAGCCGGTTCATGTCAAACGGCTCGGGCGCTGCGTTCTGAAAGGCAAAGCCGATCACGGCCTCGTGAAAAATGCTGCCGAGCGCGCTCATCAGCCAGTTGTCGCAGCGCTCAAAGGGCTTGATTGCGAGCCGGAAAAAGCGGCTTCGCACCTTGTCGTAGTCGGCTGCGTTCGGAATGATGACGTTCAGGTCTCTGGGCGCGACGCCGATGCCCCAGAGCGCCATGGCCGCGCTGCCGTGGACAAACCAGTCGACGCCCAGCGCTTTCATCTCGGGAATGAGGAAGTCCAGCGCCTTTTCCCATGGCGCGGGGAGAATTTTCAACAGCTGATAAACGGCCGTTTCCCCGTATTTTGCGAAGTTCTCCGCACAGTATTCAAACCCCTCGACGTTGTCATACGGCTTGATAAAGCTGTTTCCCACCTGCCACCACAGCTCGTTTTTGAAAAAGCCCCAGTATGGCTCGTCGACATCCTCCGCGTAGTATGCGTAGTAATTCCAGTCATACATCTGTTTGACATACAGCTTCATGCCGCTTCCTCCTCTGAATCATCGTATCAATCCGCCGGAACACCATGACAGTATAGCACAAAATCTGCCGGGCGGCAACCTTTTCAGTCCGCCGCTTTCAGCGACTCCGCCATTTTGATGCGGCGCAGCTTGATGAGCATGAGCAGGTCGACGATGAAGGAGAACGCCAGCGTCACAGCCGCGGCGATCAGGAAGCTGGCGGTGAAGATCTGCCGGCCGAGCATGAGATCGACGCTGTCGGCGACGGCGACGACGTAGCGGTGCAGCAAAACGCCGAGCGGCAGCCCGATGCAGAGGCCGAACACGGTCAGAACCGCGATCTCGCGGAAGATATAGCGCGCCACCTCGCCGTGGCGGTAGCCGAGCACGCGCAGCGTCGCCAGCTCCTTGGTGCGCTCGCTGATGTTGACGTTGGTGATGTTGTAGAGCACGATCACGGCCAGCCCGCCCGCGCAGCCGACCAGCAGCAGGACGACGAAATCAAGGCTTTCCAGCAGCCGGTCGTAGGTCGCGCGCGTCTGCGACAGCCATTCCACCGAGGCCACAGCCCCGCTTTCCAAAAGCCGCTCCGACGCCTCGTTCTGCTCGGAGGCGCCGGCAAGCCCTGTCCGCAGCAGCAGGGCGTTATCGGCGGGAACGCCGAGGCTCGCCTCGTAGCAGCCGCGGCCGATGTAGAGATAGGAGCCGACGTAGTTTTCACACACGCCGGTCACCGTGAAAACCGCGGTATGCAGATCGCCCGTTTTCAGCGTCACCGTATCGCCCGCCGCGACGCCGAGCTCCTCGGCGGCTTTTTCAGTCAGGAGAACCGAAGCGTCGTCAAAACCGAGCGTGTCGCCGCTTTTGCGGTCGAAGAGGCCGACAAATTCGGAAAAACGCGCCGCGTCCTCGGGGACGAGGGCGGTAAGCGTCACCGATTCGCCGCCGGCATGCAGGGTCACCGCTTCCGTTTGGACGGAGAGCGGAGCTTTGTCGGAGAGAAAAGCGTCCAGCGTCTCGTCGTAGCCGGCTCCGTTGAGGTTGACGACGGCGTCATAGCGCAGGATCTCCGCGAACTGCCGGTCCGACATGACGCTGATGGAATCGCGGATGCCGAGCGCGGTGAGCATCAGCGCCGTACAGCCGGCCACGCCGACGGCGGTGAGGATGAGGTTTTTCTTATTGCGGAAGATGTTGCGCGCCGTGGCCTTGTAGGAAAAGGAGAGGCGCTTCCAGAGCGGCCGGATCCTTTCGAGAAAAATGCGCTGGCCGGCCTTGGGCGCGCGCGGCAGCATCAGCGCCGCGGGCTTTTCTTTCAGAGAGCGGCGGCAGGCGAAGAAGGTCGCCAAAAACGTGCACACCAGCTCGGCGGAGCAGGAGATTGCGCCGAACACGAGGTTGAACTCCGCCACGAACGGCGGCAGATCATAGGTCGCGGCATACGCCGAGTAGAGCGCGGACGGCAGCAGCCGGAAGCCCGCCGCCAGCCCGACGCCGCAGCCGAGCAGCGTCGCCAGGCCGCAGTAGGCCGCATATTTGAGCATGATCGCGCTCTCGCTGAAACCGAGGGCTTTGAGCGTGCCGATCTGGGTGCGCTCCTCCTCGACCATGCGCGTCATCGTCGTCAGCGTCACGAGCACGGCGACGAGAAAGAAAAAGACCGGAAAAATTTTGGCGATGTCGGCGACCTTTTCCACGTTGGCCTCATAGCTGACATAGCTGGTGTTGGCGCGGCGGTCCAGGACGTACCAGAGCGGCGCGCCTGTTTCGGAGAGAGGCGCGAGCTGTTCGACCTCGTCGGCGGCGGCGGAGACGGCGTCTTCATAACCGGAGGAATACGCCTCGAATTCATCCGCTCCGGCCACGGTGAGGAACACGTCCGTATAGGGCATGGGCGCGTAACACGATTCGTCGGCATAGACGATCATGTCGACGCGGCCGCTGCCGACGCGGCTGAATTCCCGCTCCGTGGAAAAGTAAAACGGGTTGCGCACGACGCCGACGACCGTGTATTCAAGCTCCGTATAGAGTCCGCCGGATGCTGCCGGAAGCCGCAGCGTATCGCCGACGCCGACGGCGGTCATGTCGCCGATGGGGAGCTGGACGACGCACTCGTTTTGCGCCGAGGGCATCCGCCCCTCAACGAGCGTCAGGCGGTTGACCGGCAGAACCCCGCCTGTTTCAAGCAGCGGCAGCCCGTAAAGGCGGGCCGTCGCCGTCTCGTCCCCGCCGGTGACGAGCTGCGTATCCGTGACATAGGCGGGCAGGACGTCGCCGACGCAGCCAAGCGCGCCGAGGGCGTCGAGCTCGGCCTGTGAAAAGCCGGAGGCCGAGCGGATAAAGAGGTCGGCCATGCCGCCCTTTTTGTAGAACCGGTCGGCGGAGGCGCGCATGTCCGGCGTCGCCGACAAAAGCCCGACGAGAAAGCCGACGCCCAGCGCGACGATGGCGATAATCGCCACGAAGCGGCCGAAGCTCGACTTAATTTCGCGGAGAACGCATTTGAAATAGCGCCTGCCTACCATTCGATCGCCTCCACGGGCACGGGATGCGCGTTTTGTTCGACGCTGACGGCGATCCCGTTTTTGATACGGATGACGCGGTCGGCCATGGCGGTGAGCGCGGCGTTATGGGTGACGACGATGACGGTCTTTTTCGTCTCGCGGCAGCAGCCTTGCAGCAGCTTCAAGATCGTCTTGCCGGTCTCATAGTCGAGCGCGCCGGTCGGCTCGTCGCAGAGCAGGATTTTTGGGTTTTTGGCGATGGCCCGCGCGATGGAGACGCGCTGCTGCTCGCCGCCCGAGAGCTGCGCGGGGAAATTTTTCATGCGCTCCGCCAGCCCCACGGCTTTGAGGGCCTCGGCGGCGTCCAAGGGGTCGCGGCAGATTTCCGACGCCAGCTCGACGTTTTCCAGCGCGGTCAGGTTCTGCACGAGGTTGTAAAACTGGAACACAAAGCCCACGTCGAGGCGGCGGTATTTTGTGAGCTGGCGCTCGTTCAAGGCGCTGACCTCGGTGTCGCCGACAAAAATCCGGCCGCCGTCGCAGGCGTCCATGCCGCCGAGCAGGTTCAGAACCGTCGTTTTTCCGGCTCCGCTCGGCCCGACGACGACGCAGAATTCGCCCTCCCGGATTTCAAACGACACATGGTCGCAGGCGGCAATCCGTTCGCCGCCGCTCTGATAATATTTGCACACATCTGTTAAGCTGACAAATTCCATGCCCCACACGCTCCCTTTCCCGCCGCTCTTCTCTGCAACGCGGGACAAAAACCAAATTTTTCCAACCGTTGTCGTACAAGGTGTTGACTAACTGACATGATTCAATTATAATAACATTGTGTTCGGATTGCAATGAGCAGATTTCGGGGCGATGTCGGGCATTGAACATCGGCGGGCGAATCTGTATGATATCTTGCCCCGATAAATGTAAACTTATTTCAGGAGGGGCGGCCACATGGAAAAAAACGGCAGACAGGACAGGCGCGTCCGCTATACCAAGCTCGTGCTGCGGCAGAGCCTGTTGGAGCTGATGCGGGACCGGCCGATCAATAAAATCAACGTCACCGACATCTGCGAGCGCGCCGACATCAACCGCGGCACGTTTTACGCGCATTACGCCGATCAATACGATTTGCTCGCGCAGATCGAAAACGAGCTCTATGAGGAGATCAAGCGCTCGATTGAAAAGTCGCTGAACGCCGACACGCTTTCGTCGCTGCTCGTCGAGATCTTTGAAGCGGTCGCGGCCAACGGCGACTTGTGCCGGATTCTGTTCAGCGAGTTCGGCGACAAGGCGTTTCTGAAACGGATCGTCGATATCGCGCGCGACAAGTGTATCGAGGAGTGGAGCGCGCTGATCCCCTCGGCCGACCGGCGCGTGCTGGATATGCTCTATACCTTCGACGCCAACGGCAGCGTCGGCGTGATTCAGGAGTGGGTGCAGAACGGGCTGGCCGAGACGCCCGGGGAGATCGCGCGGCTTCTGGACAGGATCAGCAAGGGCGTTCTGCGCGCGTTTATCGAGCCGGAGGGCGCGGGCCGGGCGTAAAGGCGCGGGGTTCCGCTCTTTGGCTGAAAAAACGCGGAACGGCGTCAAAAACACAGGCGTCCGCCGGGGATAACTTCCCGGCGGACGCCTATATTTGACGTTTTTTGCGCAGCCCCGGATTCGCTCCTGCGCGCGCAGCGCCTACCGCGGCGCGGAGAAGCCGTAAAAGTGGACGATGTTCATATCCTCGGGCATGTCGAGGCCGTGGCTGCCGCAGCCGCCGTCGATTTCATGGCAGCCGTGATCGGGCAGGAAAGCGACGGCAAAGCGTTTTTCCGCCCATGCGCGCCGCGCAGTCTCTGTCAGCACGGCGAAGGCGGCGGCGTTGTGGCGCAGCGCCGCGAGCGATTCCCCGGCCTCCGGCCCGT
>QAMX01000054.1:9526-17011 GCA_003149835.1 Clostridiales bacterium | reverse complement strand
TTTCTTCTGAAAGGGCGCGCTGTTCATACGGCAGTTCGGCGGCCTTCGATCTCAAAAGGTCCGCCGCCGAAACCGAGGGACAGACGGTTTCGACGGCGGGGATTTTTAGAGCGGAACGTTTCGATAAAGCTCCAAGAGCCTTAAAAGATATTGCCCAGCGTCAACATATCCCGCTCCGCCAAAGCGCCGACGGCCAGAGCGGCTGAGGCGAGCTCTAATTCCAGCGCCGTCAGCTCGCTCTGACGCGCGCAGAGCTCGGCGCGGCAGAGCGAAGCGATGATGCCGTCGCCGTAGGAATGGTGCTGTACAACGGTGAAGACGGGTTTTTTACTGTCCAAATCCCGAATCAAACTGGCGAGAATATCGGCGCTCTCCTCAAAGTCGCCGTCCTTCGCGCAGACCAGCGCCTGCGTAATCCGCATCTGGGTGTTGTCGCAGACGTCGTTTGTAAAGGCCTGCGCCCACAGCGCGAGCGCGAGCGTGAATGCGAGCAGAAAAACCGATGTCAGCGTATAGCGTATATTCATCAAAATAACCGTGCCTTTTTAGGCAAAGGCAGTTCCTTTCGTCGAAATGCGAGCCCGGCGCGGCGGCTGCGAATACGGCGCAAAACGGGCCCGAAG
The DNA here is from genome assembly GCA_003149835.1 of Clostridiales bacterium. Classification (GTDB taxonomy): domain Bacteria; phylum Bacillota; class Clostridia; order Oscillospirales; family QAMX01; genus QAMX01. Next base: position 16,388 of record QAMX01000054.1, on the reverse strand, counting down.
TAATGCGCGGCAAAAAAATATTTTTTCGGTGAAAGACGCTGAAAGCCCTGCCCGGTGAAACAGTAGGGAAGCGGCGCTTTGAAAATCCGGCTATTCGTTTCGAATGACACGGATATTGCCTCCGGTATCGCAGGACATGTAAAAAACGTCCGCCATGCGATCGATGTTCCGTTTTCTCAGTTCGGCTTTGATTTTTTCCTTTTGCAGGCCGATTTTTTTGGCGTTGTCATGAATCAGCCGTCCGTTGGCGATAATGGTATAAGGAAGCGGCGACGGAGAGTTGACGGTGATATTCATATCGCGCCGCGTAAGCGGTGCGTCGCCGTCGTTGAGAATGATACTCAGCCGACCGTTTGTCTCGATGATGCCGAACTTGACCGTCTGGATATTGGTCACGTCTTTGAGCCGAAGCTCTTCGGCAATTTCGTCGACATTCAGCCGCAGGCGGCGGATCTCGCGCTGGTTCAGCCGGCCGTTTTCGATGATGATGCTTGGCTTGCCGAAAATGACGCGCCGAAGAAACGGGCTTGCCACTGTGACGACGGAGGTCAACAAACCAAGCGCCAGCAACACGACAATGGGCACGAGCCCTGTTGCCAGCGGCTGCGCCGAGTCCTGCATCGGGATGGCGGCAAGTTCGCTGATCAGGATCGTAATCGCCAGCTCGCTCGGTTCCAGCTCGCCGATCTGCCGCTTGCCGAGCAGCCGCATCGCCCCGATCACAACGATATACAATAAAATGGTACGGATAAACGAAATCAGCAAATCCTCACGCCCCGTATTTCTAAAAAATCAAAAATCTCGCTGTGGAAAAATCGCTGCTCATAGTTTTCCCTGATTGCGCGCGGCTATGCACAGCGGCAGACCGCGCCGGAATATGCGCGGCGCTGCGCGCGATTCGCTTGAAAAAGGCCGTGAAAGCGTGTATAATATAGTTATTGTAAAACGCGCCGAAAACGGAGCAAGGAGTAACCGACTGATGAATGAAAAAATGAAAAGCATGCATTTCGACGAATTGTTTCGGGCGATTCTTTCCTTGAAGACGGAGGACGAGGTCTGTGCCTTTTTTGAAGATATCTGTACGGTCAACGAGATGAAAGCGATGCTTCAACGGCTCCAAGTCGCCGAGCTGCTCGATAAAGGCGAGCAGTACAGCAAAATCGTCGCTGAGACCGGGGCCTCAACGGCGACGATCAGCCGCGTCAACCGCTGCCTGCTGTACGGGTCGGACGGATACCACATCGTTCTCGAACGGATGAAGCAAAAAGGGGAGCAGTGATGAACAGATATTCCGTGATGGCGCAATTTTACGACGCTTTTACGGGCGACGTCCCGTACAGGGCGTGGGCGGAGTATCTCGTGTCCCTGTTTGACCGATTTCAGGTACGGCCGAAGCTGGTGCTCGACCTTGCCTGCGGTACGGGCAGTCTGACCAAGCTGCTGGCCGAGGCGGGCTATGAGATGATCGGCGTCGACGGGTCGGAGGATATGCTCGCCGTTGCCGCGGAAAAAACGGCGCTGCTTTCGCCGCCGCCGCTTTTTTTGCGGCAGCGAATGGAATCGCTGGACCTCTACGGGACGGTTGACGCCGTCGTCTGTGCGCTCGACAGCGTCAACTATCTCTCGACGCCCGCCGCGCTTGAAGCGGCGTTTGCGCGCATCGGCCTTTTTCTCAACGACGGCGGCCTGTTTATCTTCGATGTAAACACCGACGCGAAGTTCCGCGCCATCGACATGCAGGCGTTCGTCCGTGAAAATGAGGATTGCTTCTGCGTCTGGCAGGCGGACTATGACGCCGCACAGCGCCTGATGGATTATTATCTCGATTTTTTTGTATATCAAGATCAAAATCGATATGAGCGGTTTACGGAACGGCATGTCGAGCGCGCACATACCATGCAGGAGCTGGAAGCGGCGCTTGAAAAGGCGCAAATGCGCGTGGAAGCGGTTTACGGCGAACTGGAAACGCGGCCGCCTCGGCCTGACGACGGCAGAATCTTTGTGGTGGCGCGCCGGCTCGCGCGTTCCTGACGGCTGAAAAAACGGCTGACTGCATTGAACGGGGCTTTGCGCGGCATGTGAAAGTTTGCGCCTATGGCGGCGGCCGGGCGGAAAGCGCCCAACGTTTATTTGGATTCGCGGAGCATGGAGGAGAAATGCCGGCCGTTTCCGCATACTGAGAGGAGAACACTGGATGAACGACAGAATTATACATGCGCTCAGCGGCGATGGAATGGTGCGGATTACCGTCGCCGATATGAAAAACGCCGTAGAACAGGCGCGGCGCTATCACGGGCTGACGCCGACGACGACGGCCGTGCTCGGCCGTCTGCTGGTCGCCGCGTCTATTATGGGCGCAGACTTAAAGGACGATCAGTTTTCCGTAACGCTGCGGCTGTCGGGCGACGGGCCCTGCGGCGCCGTGATCGCCGTTTCGGACGGGGAAGGGTATTGCCGCGGCTGTATCCAGCGGGGAGACGTGGAATTGCCGCTGAACGCAAAGGGAAAGCTCGACGTCGGCGGCGCAGTCGGCGCGGGGACGCTGACGGTGATCAAGGATTTGGGCATGAAAGAGCCGTATATCGGCATGGTCGACCTCGTTTCCGGCGAGATCGCCGAGGATATTACGCAGTATCTCTATCACAGCGAGCAGCAGCCCGGCGTCTGCGCGCTCGGCGTGCTCGTCGACAGAGATCGGACGGTTCGGGCCGCCGGAGGCTTTATCCTGTCGCTGCTGCCGGGCGCCGACGAGGAAGTCGTCGCACGGGTTGAAAAGGATATTGCCGCTCTGCCGCCGGTGACGCAGATGCTGGATTCAGGCATGAGCGCGGAGGATATCGCGGCGGCGGCGCTGAAAGGCAGCTTCGGCAGCGTTGTCAAGGTGCGGGAGACAGGGTACCGATGCCGCTGTTCGGAGACGCGCGTCCGCGAGATGCTCATCAGCCTCGGCCGCAGCGAGCTTGAACAGCTGGCGGCCGAAGGCAAGGAGGCCGAGGTCGCCTGCCATTTCTGCGACAAGGTCTATCATGTGTCGATCGACGACGTTCTCGCGATGATTCAGGAGTAAAACGGACGGAGAAGCCCACTGCCGCGCCTTAGTGCGGACAATATAAAAAAGGTGATAAAAATGGCCGATTTGAGCGGAATTTATGCGAAAACAGGCGGGTTTATCAAGGGAATTTGTCATCCGGGCAGCGACAGAGAGGGACTGTTGAATATCGGCGTACGCTGGGTTCGGCGCGATATCCCGTATCCGTATGACGGCGACGGCAGCGCCACGCCGGCCTTTCGCGCTTACCGCGACGCCTGTGCGTATTACGCCGAGAAGGGGATCTATACCGTCGGCATTACGCCGTACCCGCGCGATTTTATCGCGCACGGCGCAGATGTGCGGACAGAGCAGGGCCTGAAACAGGCGGAAGAGATCTGCGCGCGGCTCGCCGGAGAGCTGTCCGGAATGGTTCGCTGCTGGCAGATCACCAATGAAATGCACGTTCTGCAATTTCGCGCGCCTCTGACGGAGGAGGAGTCGGTACGTTTTATTGTCGCCTGCACCAACGGCGTGCGGCGCGGCGACCCTGCCGGAGCGGTGGGACATAACAGCTGCTGCGAGCAGTGGCTGCCGCTGTGCGCCGGGATTGAAGCCGATACCGGCGGAAGCGATTATATCGGTCTCGACTGCTACGCCGGCACATGGGGCGAGGGCGGGGTGGACAGCTATGCCGGTGAGATCGACCGCGTATACGGGATGACGAAGCTGCCGGTCATTCTGATGGAATTCGGCTTTGCTTCTTTCGGCGAATCCATCGAAAACCATGAGGCCGAGATTCTCGCTTATCTGAACGCGCGCGGCTTTGCAGATATGCAGGATATGCTCGCGCGCGCAGACGAATTTATCGAAACCATGCCCGAGCCGATGAAAATCGTCGGCCGGCGCTGCGCGCCGGCGGATAAAGCGGATTATGCGCGCGGAGGGTTTACGCATCTGCTCAAAAAATGGTGGTACAAGGGCGACCTCCCGCATACGGAGGAGGGACAGGCCGAGTTTTACCGGACCCTGCTGCCGAAGCTGACGGCGCATCCGCATTTGGCGGGCGCGGTGATCTACTGCTGGCAGGATTCCAAAACCTGCTTCACCTGCGGGGAAGACGACTGTCCATGCGAGACGGCGTGGGGGATTACGCGCGCAGACGGCACGCATAAGCCCGCCTATGAGGCGATCGGCGAGGCGTTTCGCTGATTTCTGCGGCGGCCGTAAAGCCGGGAAACGATGGAATTTTGCGTACAGCCCGTCTCCGCCGGCATACAGCGTTTGACCATTTCTATGAACATGAGATGGATTTTGAGCGACAGCATATGACAGCTCAGCGCGACGGCAAGACGCTCATACGAAAAAAATGGAAAACCGCGAAAAAAGGGCTTGACAAATCGAGGATCTTCCTGTATAATATCTAACGTCGCTTGTGTTTTGTGACCGTCAATCGCGGGGGTATAGCTCAGCTGGTAGAGCACTTGCCTTACAAGCAAGGGGTCACAGGTTCGAGTCCTGTTGTCCCCACCAGATTTTCCCTTGTGATTCCCCGATACGGCCCGGTAGTTCAGTTGGTTTAGAACGCTAGCCTGTCACGCTAGAGGTCGAGGGTTCGAGCCCCTTCCGGGTCGCCATTTATGTAATGACAGAGTTCTCTGTCGTTATATGCCTCTGTAGCTCAGTTGGTAGAGCAGGGGACTGAAAATCCCCGTGTCGTTGGTTCGATTCCGACCGGAGGCACCAAACGCGGATTTAGCTCATCTGGTAGAGCGCCACCTTGCCAAGGTGGAGGTAGCGAGTTCGAGCCTCGTAATCCGCTCCATATCGTTCTGAAAAGCAAACGCCTTTCCCAATCGGAAAGGCGTTTGCTTTTTTTCAAAGCGTCGCGCGGCCGCTTCTGCTGTGATTTGAATCGCGGTATCGCAGATTGTTGTTGAAGTGGGGACAAAACTGTGTTATAATACTTTCGCGCTGAATTCATAAACGACAATAGTCGATTGTAAAACTGCGTTTTCCAATCGAGAGACTCACGCTGATCGCACTCGCTGCGCTCGTTTGGCTGGCGCGAGGGCTCGCTTTGCTCGCCAAAGTCGAGTTTTTGAGGTGGCAAAGCCGCCTCAAAAACGAATTTGAATGGGAAAGCGAGAGTTTTACAATCGCCTAATAAACGACAAGAAAAGGAGAACATATGGGCTTTTCATCCGATTTCAAATTCAACGGCGACTTTAAAAACATGGATCCCAAAAAGATCAAGAGGATCGTGATCATCGCCGTGATCGCGCTTCTGGCCATTCTTGTGCTGTCGACCTGCTGGTTTACCGTCAACGACAAGCAGCAAGCCGTCATCACGACGTTTGGCAAGGTCACCGGTACGGCCGATGCGGGCATCCACTTCAAGCTGCCGTTCGGTATTCAAAAAGTGCAGCTCGTCGACGTCAACGTATATCACAAAATCGAGCTCGGATACCGATCTGACGCAGCCCAGATGGGCGATTATCAAACCATAGAGAACGAGTCGAAAATGATTTCCGGGGACTTTAACATCGTCAACGTCGATTTCTTCATCGAGTATAAGATCTCCAACGCCGCAAAATATCTCTACTCCTCCCAGAATCCGGGAACGGTTCTGAAAAACCTCGCGCAGAGCCAGATCCGCAACGTCATCGGTTCCAAATATGTCGACGACATCCTGACAACCGGCAAGAGCCAGATCCAGACCGAGGTGAAAGAACTGATCACCGCCGAGCTGGAACAATATGACATCGGCATCGTGCTCACGGATATCAAGATTCAGGACGCGGAACCGCCGACGGAGGAAGTGAAGGCGGCCTTTAAGAACGTCGAAACCGCCAAACAGGTCGGAGAAACGGCGAAAAACGACGCCGAAGCTTACAAAAACGCGCAGATTCCCAATGCGGAAGCCCAAGCCGACCAGCTGCGGCAGAACGCCGAATTTTTGAAGCTGGACAGAGTGAATCAGGCGAAAAAACAGGTGGCGATGTTCAACGCCATGTATGAGGAATACGTCTCCAACGAGGAGATTACCAAGGCCAGAATGTATTTTGAAGCGATTGAAGCGGCATTGCCGGGCGTAAAGCTGGTGATCGACGCAGGCGGGAACACGCAGAAGCTGCTGCCCCTTGAAAGCTTCATCAACGGCCAGCAGCCGTCGGCGGTGAATCCGTCCGACCCGGTCGAGGAATAGGAGGATATGAACATGTCAAAAGTCAAAAAATCGCTGAAATTTATTGTTCCGGTGCTGGTTCTCCTCCTGCTCATCGTCATCGGCTCGTCGTTTTTTACAGTCTATGAAAACGAGTACGCCTGCGTCGTCCGTTTTTCCAAGATCATCGACGTGACAAAGACCTCGGGACTGCATTTCAAGCTGCCGTTTATCGATACGGTCATCAAATTTCCCCAAACCGTTCTGATTTATGATATTCCGCCCAGCGACGTCATCACTTCGGACAGCAAATCCATGCAGGTGGACAGCTATGTGCTTTGGAAAATCACCGATCCGCTGACGTTCTACAAATCGCTCGGCTCAATTGTCGAAGCCGAGGTGCGGCTTGATAACATTACCTATAACGCTTTGAAAACCACAATGGGTACGATCGAGCAGGACGAGATCATCAATATGGACGACGCGGCGAAGCGCAACGAGATCTATTCCCAGATTACCGCGCAGGTGACGGAGAAAGCCGTCATTTACGGAATTGACGTCATTGACGTCAAGGTCAAGCGCCTCGACTACCCCTCGGACAATGAGCAGGCGGTTTATACCCGCATGATCTCCGAGCGCAACATGATGGCCGAAGAGCTGATTGCCAA
>QAMX01000054.1:0-7376 GCA_003149835.1 Clostridiales bacterium | reverse complement strand
GGCGCGAGGGCTCGCTTTGCTCGCCAAAGTCGAGTTTTTGAGGTGGCAAAGCCGCCTCAAAAACGAATTGGAATGGGAAAGCGAGAGTTTTACAATCGCCTAATAAACGACAAGAAAAGGAGAACATATGGGCTTTTCATCCGATTTCAAATTCAACGGCGACTTTAAAAACATGGATCCCAAAAAGATCAAGAGGATCGTGATCATCGCCGTGATCGCGCTTCTGGCCATTCTTGTGCTGTCGACCTGCTGGTTTACCGTCAACGACAAGCAGCAAGCCGTCATCACGACGTTTGGCAAGGTCACCGGTACGGCCGATGCGGGCATCCACTTCAAGCTGCCGTTCGGTATTCAAAAAGTGCAGCTCGTCGACGTCAACGTATATCACAAAATCGAGCTCGGATACCGATCTGACGCAGCCCAGATGGGCGATTATCAAACCATAGAGAACGAGTCGAAAATGATTTCCGGGGACTTTAACATCGTCAACGTCGATTTCTTCATCGAGTATAAGATCTCCAACGCCGCAAAATATCTCTACTCCTCCCAGAATCCGGGAACGGTTCTGAAAAACCTCGCGCAGAGCCAGATCCGCAACGTCATCGGTTCCAAATATGTCGACGACATCCTGACAACCGGCAAGAGCCAGATCCAGACCGAGGTGAAAGAACTGATCACCGCCGAGCTGGAACAATATGACATCGGCATCGTGCTCACGGATATCAAGATTCAGGACGCGGAACCGCCGACGGAGGAAGTGAAGGCGGCCTTTAAGAACGTCGAAACCGCCAAACAGGTCGGAGAAACGGCGAAAAACGACGCCGAAGCTTACAAAAACGCGCAGATTCCCAATGCGGAAGCCCAAGCCGACCAGCTGCGGCAGAACGCCGAATTTTTGAAGCTGGACAGAGTGAATCAGGCGAAAAAACAGGTGGCGATGTTCAACGCCATGTATGAGGAATACGTCTCCAACGAAGAGATTACCAAGGCCAGAATGTATTTTGAAGCGATTGAAGCGGCATTGCCGGGCGTAAAGCTGGTGATCGACGCAGGCGGGAACACGCAGAAGCTGCTGCCCCTTGAAAGCTTCATCAACGGCCAGCAGCCGTCGGCGGTGAATCCGTCCGACCCGGTCGAGGAATAGGAGGATATGAACATGTCAAAAGTCAAAAAATCGCTGAAATTTATTGTTCCGGTGCTGGTTCTCCTCCTGCTCATCGTCATCGGCTCGTCGTTTTTTACAGTCTATGAAAACGAGTACGCCTGCGTCGTCCGTTTTTCCAAGATCATCGACGTGACAAAGACCTCGGGACTGCATTTCAAGCTGCCGTTTATCGATACGGTCATCAAATTTCCCCAAACCGTTCTGATTTATGATATTCCGCCCAGCGACGTCATCACTTCGGACAGCAAATCCATGCAGGTGGACAGCTATGTGCTTTGGAAAATCACCGATCCGCTGACGTTCTACAAATCGCTCGGCTCAATTGTCGAAGCCGAGGTGCGGCTTGATAACATTACCTATAACGCTTTGAAAACCACAATGGGTACGATCGAGCAGGACGAGATCATCAATATGGACGACGCGGCGAAGCGCAACGAGATCTATTCCCAGATTACCGCGCAGGTGACGGAGAAAGCCGTCATTTACGGAATTGACGTCATTGACGTCAAGGTCAAGCGCCTCGACTACCCCTCGGACAATGAGCAGGCGGTTTATACCCGCATGATCTCCGAGCGCAACATGATGGCCGAAGAGCTGATTGCCAATGGCAACAAGACCGCGACGATCACGCGCAACGAGGTCGACCGGATCGTTAACGAAACGATCTCCAACGCCGAACGCGAGGCGGAGGAAATCATTGCCTCCGGTGAGGCCGAATACATGCGGATCCTCGGCGAGGCTTACAATACGCCGGAAAAGCAGGAGTTTTATTATTTCATCCGTGCGCTGGACGCGCTGGAAGCTTCGATGACCGGCGAGGATAAAACCGTGATTCTCGGCGCGGACAGCGAGCTGGCGAAAATTCTCAACAACGCCCTGCTCGAAGAGAAAACGCCAACGCAGGAGTAAAAGAAGCCGGCTGGAAACGGAGCGTGAGCCTGTTACATGGAATTTTGGATCGGGATCGTGTGCGCAGTTCTTTTTGCGGCCGGAATCGCCGCCTGCGCTATGCTGGCGAAGCGAAATCGAAAGTGGGTCATCGGCGCGGTTGCCTGCTCGATCTTTACGCTGGTTTTTCTGTTTTACAGCGTTCTGACGCTGCTGCTGACAGGCGGTATTGACTGAGAGGCTCGGAAAGCGCCGGCGGGTGGGATTCCAGCCGGTCGCGCGGTAAAAAATATAAAGGAGGATTTCCTTTGGCGTTGAAAGGATATACAAACGCGGAAGCCGAGATCTACCGGCAAAAAAAGCTTGTCCGGCTCACGTCGCTGATGGGCGCGACGCATGTGCTGTTGATGGCCGTCAACATCGTATTGGCGTTTACGCCGTATTCGAAGGCGGCTTTCGTCAGCGTCGTGATTTACCTGACTCTGTTCGGGATTTACGTTCACGGCGTCGATCTGCTGGGGGAGCTGGGCTATGAAAGGATCGGGTTTTTCAAGGCGTTCAAAATTGTCAGCATCCTCGTTTATATCGTGACGTTTATCATTGCGATTCTCAGCTGAGCCGGAGCGCTTGAAAGCTCAGGCGCATATCTTTCAGAAAAGAGGTAGAATATTCAAAATGAAAACGGAGCTCGAATACTATGAAATCCTCCCCAAACTCTTGCCCGCCGACAAGGAAAGCACGGTGACGATTTATCCGCGCGGCCGGCAGGCGGAGTTTGAGCGCGGACAGAAATATGTCATTACCGTCCGCCCGCTGACGGAGTGCGACGACCGCAACCGTGACCGCATCAAGGACTACATTGTCGCCGAAACGGAACCGGACGAGCGCGGCGGCTTTACGTTCAGCCATGTTTTCGGCGGCGAGCAGGAGCATTACGTCCGCGTCTATAAGGCGCCGATCGTTGACGGAGGCCGCAACGACAAGCTCGTACAGCTGTCCGTCTACTCGCTGAAACCCGACCTGTACGGGCTGAAACCGCTGCGCGGCGACCTGCATGTCCATACCTTCCGTTCGGATGGCCGGGAAGCGCCGGAAATCGTCTGCGCCAACTACCGCAAAGCGGGCTTCGATTTTATGACGATTACCGATCACCGGCGCTTTTTCCCGTCCCTTGAAGCAATCGACGCCTATCGGGAGATTCCCACCGCTTTGAAAATTTTCAAGGGCGAGGAAGTCCACGCGCCTGACAACCATGTACATATCATCAATTTCGCGGGCGACATCAGCGTGAACGAGTGCTTCCAGGCCGACGAGGAGACCTATTATCAAGAGGTTCGCCAAATCGAGGCGGCTCTGCCCGATCTCGGCGAGGGCGTCGACCGCTTTGTCTATGCGAGCTGCAAGTGGTGCTACGATAAAATCCGCTCCGGCGGCGGTCTGGCCATCTATGCGCACCCGCACTGGCGCAACGACGTCTATAACGTCTCGGATGCGATGAGCCGCGCTCAGTTTCAGAACCGTCTCTTTGACTGCTTCGAGCTGCTCAACGGCATGGAAGCTCGTTCCAATAATCTGCAAACGGCGTTTTATCAGCAGATGCGCGCCGAGGGCTGTGCGGTGCCGGTGGTCGGCAGCTCGGATTCCCACGGGACGGTCAACCGCGACAACTTCCAATGGCTGGAAACGGTCGTTTTTGCCCCGTCCGACTCGCGCGAGGATATCATCGAATCGATCAAAGCAGGGCGCTCGACGGCGCTTGAACAGTATCCGCAGGAATATCAGCGCGCTTTCGGCGATTATCGCTATGTGATGTATACGCTGTTCCTGCTGGAAGACTATTTCCCGCGCCATGACGAGCTCTGCTATGAGGAGGGCCGCCTGATGAAGGAAGCGCTTTTGGGCGACAAGGAAGCGGTCAGACTGCTCGCGGAAATCAAGGACCGCGCCGCCGCTTATCTCGACCGGTGCTACCGCGGATAGCCGATTTTTTTCAGGTGCAAAACGCGGCCGCCTTGGCGAAAAAAACGTTGCGACAGACAAACGCGCCGCCCTGTGAGCGGTATTTGCAATCAAACCTTATAAAATTGACAGCAGGAGGAAGAAAAAATGAAACTCGGTGTTTTGACGGTTCTGTTCGGCGATAAGCCGCTGAACGAGGTCTGTGCGTATCTGAAAGGGCTCGGCGTCGAGACGGTGGAGATCGGCTGCGGCGGCTTCCCGGGCAAGGCGCACTGCGATCCGGCGAAGCTGCTCGCCGACGAAAAGGCGCTGGACCGTTTCTTGGCTGATATCAAGGGAAACGGCCTGGAAATCTCCGCTCTCGCGTGCCACGGCAACATGGTACACCCTGACAAGGAAATCGCGGCCGGCTATATCGCGGACTTTAAAAACGCGGTGCTGCTCGCCGAAAAGCTTGGGATCGATACGGTGGTCACATTCTCCGGCTGCCCGGGCGACTGCTCCGATTCAAAATATCCCAACTGGGTGACCTGTCCGTGGCCGGAGGATTTTCTGGCGATTCTCGACTACCAGTGGAACGAAGTGCTGATCCCGTTCTGGAAGGAGATGGCGGCCTACTGCCGTTCCCACGGCGTGACGCGCATCGCTTTTGAGATGCATCCTGGCTTCTGCGTCTATAACCCCGAAACGCTTTTGAAGCTTCGCAAGGCCGTCGGCGAGGAGATCGGCGCAAACTTCGACCCCAGCCATCTGATCTGGCAGGGGATGGATCCGGTCGCCGCGATCCGCGAGCTGCGCGGAGCGATTTATCATTTCCACGCCAAGGACACGAAGATCGACCGCTACAACGCCGCCAAAAACGGTGTGCTCGACACAAAGCATTACGGCGACGAGGCGAACCGCGCCTGGATTTTCCGCTCTGTCGGCTACGGCATGAACGAGCAGGCATGGCGCGAGATGATGAGCGAGCTGGTGCTCGCGGGATATGACCGCTCCGTCTCCATCGAGCATGAAGACAGCCTGATGGCGCCGGAAGAAGGCCTTGAGAAAGCCATCGAGCTTTTGAAACGCGTGCTGATCCGGAACGGAAAACCAACGGAGATGTGGTGGGCGTAAATATAAAAAAACTCGGCATTGGCGCTGTAAGTTTACAGCGCTAATGCCGAGTATTGTGAAAGGAAAAGAATAGAGATGCTGACAAACGCCGATATTTTGAATTTAAAACGCTGGAATACGCCGACGATCTACAACGGCTGGGAAAAGATCACTCACCTCGAACGCACGCAGGGCCGCTTCAACCGCGAGGACATCTGCGACTTCATGCCGCAGATGGGAATCATGGCGGGTTGGGCCGTCACGGTCGAGATCGAGCCCTCTAATCCCGAGCATCAGCGAAACAACCCTGACGCACAGAGAGAATATATGGAATTTCTCGCGAAGATCGACGGGCCGAAGATCATCGTCGTCAAAGACCGCGATACGGATGCGATCGGTTCGTTCTGGGGCGAGGTCAACGCCAACCTGCACAAGGCGCTCGGCGCGGTCGGGACGGTGACGGACGGCGCGGTCCGCGACCTCGACGAGATGACCAACGCCGGTATGCACGCGCTGGCGCGCCGGCTCTGCGTCGGCCATGCGTACAGCACGCCGGTGCGCTGGGGGCATGAGGTCGAGGTGTTCGGCGTCAAGGTCAGGACAGGCGATTTGATTCACGCCGATAAGCACGGATTTATCGCCATCGACGAAATCGATACGGAGCGGCTGCTCGACGCGGTGCGGTTTATGGATCAGAATGAATGCGATCACCTTCTGAGTCTTTCGCGGAACGTGCAGGGCATGCCGAAGGAGGAGTTCGTGCGCCGGTACGCCGAGGCTGTCGCCCGCTTCAACGCCGCCGCAGCCGAACACTTCCAGGCCTGAACCAGCGGCAATCCGTGCCGCCGCAGCCGGTATGTTCCAACCTGAACCGCCCGGGCGGGATGGCATGACAGAAAAAACGAGGAGGGACGCTTCGTCGTGAAACGGCTTTTGCTGACGATCGGCGCTGTGCTCGTCGCGGCCGGAATTTTTGCCGGCGGCTATTTTACCGCGAGAAAGCATTACCGCAACCCATATGACGACTATCTGCCGCCGTTTGCGGACCTGAACGTTTACAACGTCAAAACGGCGGAGGATATGGACGCATCCGGGGTTCTGGCCATAAGGGAGGATACCGACCGCACCGTCAGGGTATATTCCGACACAGACAAAGTTCGCCTGTTTTTTAACGAATTCACTCTGTTCTGGTCGGCGTCGAGAGGCGAGCCGGTGGATCCGGCCGATATCCGAGAGGGGACGGAGCTGGCCGTGTACGCCGTCGGCGGCATGCTGGATACGGCTCCGCGCAGGCAGAGGGATATCTTTGCCGTCATTGTCTGGGATTGACGGAGCAGACAGAAATCTATGGATTCGCCGGGGGGCGGGCATCGTATTGTTTCGATGCCTGCCCCCCGGCTTTTATGGTCGGGAGCCGGACGGAGCCAAACCATAAATGTAAACCGATATTATGATTGTGGTTGACAAATGGAAGAGGAGATGCTATAATGTCGATGTCGGTCTGCTGACGCCTCCGCAGCGCCGGATCGATATGAATCAGAGAAAGGCGATTGAACGCATGACATTAAAGGAACAGGTGTTGGAGCTTTTGGATCGGGAGAAAGGCCGCTTCCTATCCGGGCAGGCGCTCGCCCAGCAGCTGGCGGTGAGCCGCGCGGCGGTGTGGAAGGCGATCCGGCTTTTGCAGGAAGAGGGGTTTCAGATTGACGCCCAAACCAACCGGGGCTACCGGCTGAATGAGAAGACGGATTCCGTCCACAAAGGCGGCGTTGAAAGGCGGCTCACCCGAGGCAAAGGCTTTTATCAGGTACAGGTATTTCCCTCCCTTGCTTCTACAAACGATACGGCCAAGGCGCTGGCAGGGCAGGGCGCGCCGGAAGGGACGGTCGTCGTTGCCGAAACCCAGACGGCGGGAAAGGGCAGAATGCGCCGGAGCTTTTTTTCTCCGGATGACACAGGCGTCTATATGAGCGTCATTCTGAGGCCGAAAATCGGCGCCGAACAGGCGCTCTTTATCACCACGGCGGCCGCGGTTGCCGTGGCGGAGGCGGTTGAGGCCGTTTCGGGAAGGCCGGCGGGGATCAAGTGGGTCAACGATGTGTTCTGCGGCGGCAAAAAGATCTGCGGCATTCTCACGGAGGGCGTCTGCGGCATGGAGGACGGGAGCCTTGAATACGCCGTGCTCGGTATCGGAATCAACGCGCTGGAACCGCAGAACGGTTTTCCGGAGGAATTGAAAGAGATCGCCGGCGCGGTCTTTGAACGCGGA
>QAMX01000007.1 GCA_003149835.1 Clostridiales bacterium | reverse complement strand
TTCTCAATGCACAACAACAGCTCCGACCTGATGGCGAAAAACGTCCGCCTGCTGTCAAACGCGGCTGAATTCGAGGCGCTTTCCACCGGCAGCATTCAGCGGATGCGCGTCGGCATTCCGGGCGCGTTTTCGGTGGAAAACGCGCTGGCGGCCGTCGGCATTTGCAGCGCCCTCGGTATGGACTTCCCGGAGATCGCCGAAGGGCTTGCGTCCGCGGCCGGCGTCTGCGGGCGGGCCGAGGTCGTGCCGGTGGGGGAGCCGTACACGGTCATGATCGACTATGCCCATTCGCCCGACTCGCTGTCGAACATCCTCAAAACCGTGCGGGCGATCGCGCAGGGGCGCGTCATCGTCGTGTTCGGCTGCGGCGGCGACCGCGACAGGACGAAACGGCCGGTCATGGGGCGGATCGCCGAATGCATGGCGGATGTCTGCGTGGTGACCAGCGACAACCCGCGCACGGAGGAGCCCGATTCGATTATCGCCGACATCGTCGCGGGCATGAAAAAATCAAACCATATCTGTATTGAAAACCGGCGCGAGGCCATCGGCTACGCCCTCGATATGGCAAAACCGGACGATTTTGTGCTGATCGCCGGCAAGGGCCATGAAATGTATCAGGAGATCCAACACGTCAAGCATCCCTTCGACGAGCGCGCCGTCGTCCGCGAACACCTGAGCGGCCGGAAGGGCGGCGCCGTATGATTCGGCTGACAAGCGCGGAGATCCTCGCGCTTTTGAACAGACGGGAGGCCGGCTGGGCGCGCGCGGCGGAGAATATGCCCGCATGGAGCGCAACCGGCGTCTCGACCGATTCCCGCTCCGTTCGCCCCGGCGAGCTGTTTGTCCCGCTGGTCGGCGAACGCTTCGACGGGCACGAATACATCGAAGCGGCCATGACGGCGGGCGCGGCAGGCGTGCTTTCGTCGCGGGCAAATCTCCCGTATGCGGCGCGTATCGACGTCCCGGACACGCGCGCCGCCTTACAGCGGCTGGCCGGCTCGTACAGGGAGCGGTTTTCCCCCGTCGCCGTCGCCCTGACCGGCAGCGCCGGCAAGACGACGACCAAGGAGCTGACCGCCGCGGTTTTCGCCGCGCGGTACCGCACGATGAAAACCGCGGGCAATCTCAACAACGATATCGGCGTTCCGCTGACGCTGCTGCGGCTGACGGCGGAGCATGAGGCGGCCGTCGTCGAGCTGGGCATGTCGCATGCCGGCGAGATTGCCGTGCTGACGCGGCTGGCGCGGCCGGATATCGCGCTGATTACCAACATCGGCACCTCGCACATCGGCAACCTCGGCTCGCAGGAGAATATCTGCCGCGCCAAGCTGGAAATTCTCGAAGGCCTGCGTCCCGGCGGGGCGGTCGTGCTCAACGGCGACGATCCGTATCTGAGCGCGGCGAAAATTCCGGAGCGGTTCCGAAGCGTGTTTTTTGCCGTCGACAACCCGCGCGCCGCCGTGCGCGCCGCGGATCTCCGCTTTGCCGAGGAGGGAAGCCGGTTCGATATCCTCTGGGACGGCCGGCGTTTTCCGGCTGAGCTGCGTCTGGCGGGCAGACACAACGTCTATAACGCGCTGGCGGCGTTTGCGGCCGGCGTTTGCGGCGGAGTGCCGCCGGAGAGAGCCGCTGCGGCGCTGGTCGGCGTGGAGCCGGAGGGAATGCGGCAGCGCGTCGTGGAGAAAAACGGCTGTACGGTCATTGAGGACTGCTATAACGCCAACCCCGATTCAATGCGCGCGGCGCTGCAAGTGCTCCGAAACTATGCCGGACGGCGCCGGTTCGCCCTGCTGGGCGACATGCTCGAACTCGGCGCTTATGCGGCCGAGGCTCACGCCGAAATCGGCGCAGAGGCGGCGCGATGCGCCGACGCGCTCGTCGCGGTGGGCGATTTTGCGGCCGACACGGCGCGCGGCGCTCAGGAAAACGGAATGGCTGCCGCGAACGTGCTGACGCCGCCGCGCCGCGAAGCGGCCGCGTGTCTGCGCGGCCTGCTGCGGGACGGAGACGTCCTGCTCGTCAAGGGCAGCCGCGGCATGAAGATGGAAGAAATCCTGCGGGAGATTTTTTCATAAGGGACGCGCCGCTCCGGCGGCACGTCCGGAGACAGCGCTTCGCCACGGCGAAAGGCCGGCAGCGCCCGCCCAACGGGCGGCTGCTGTCCCCAAATACCCATGCCCCGCGCGGGGGGCTTTCAGCGAATGAGACATTGAAATTGAAAGGGACGATTTCAAGATGCAGGTTCTTTGGATTGCTGTGGCGGCCGCCGCGGCGTTTTTGATCAGCGTGCTGACGGGGTTATGGCTGATTCCAGTTTTGCGCCGGGCGAAAATCGGACAGCGGATCAAGGAGATCGGCCCGAACTGGCATATGACGAAGCAGGGAACGCCGGTCATGGGCGGCCTGATCTTTATTGCGGCCGTCGTGCTCACGGCCGCCGGACTGCTGTGGCAATTCAAAGAGGACATGGCGCCCGTGCTCTGCGTGCTGTTTCTGGCCGTGTCGAGCGCGCTGATCGGCTTTCTCGACGACTATGAGAAGCTGACCAAAAAGCGCAACCTCGGTCTGACCGTGATTCAGAAGCTCGTCTTGCAGATCGCCGTGACCGTGATTTTCCTCGTCCTTCTCGAAGTGCTCCACATCAGCTCCGGCGTCGTGCGCGTTCCGTTTTTCAACACGGAATTCACGCTGCCGAAAATCGTCTACTATATCGCCGCGACCTTCATCATCATGGGCACGGTGAACGCCGCGAACCTGACTGACGGCATCGACGGGCTGGCGACCGGCGTGACGATCCCGATCGCCTGCTTTTTTACCGCGGCCGCGTTTATGGCCGGCTCGCAGAGCGTCTCCGTCCTTTCCGCCGCGTTTGCAGGCGGCCTGCTCGGCTTTTTGATTTACAACTACAATCCGGCCAAGGTCTTTATGGGCGATACCGGCTCGCTGTTTATCGGCGGCATGGTGTCGGGGCTCGCCTTCGTGCTGGATATCCCGCTGATCATCATCGTCGTCGGGCTGGTCTACTTCATCGAGGCGCTCTCCGATATTTTGCAGGTCGGCTATTTCAAGCTGACGCACGGAAAGCGGATTTTCAAGATGGCCCCGATTCATCACCACTTTGAGCTGTGCGGCTGGTCGGAGAAAAAGATTTTCTATGTGTTCTCGGGCGTGACGCTCGTGCTCGCCGCGCTCTCCGTCTACGGCGTCAGGTGCCTCTTTTTATAAACAGACGAGCGGTTTTCGCCGCTGAGGAAGGAAACGGGCGGGAATACAAAAGCCGGAAAGGCAAAGGGATAACCTATGGATCAGAAAAAACGGACATCGGCGCACAACGAATACGACAGGCTGGCGAAAAAGCACAAGCCGGAAACCGGGGCGCGCCGCAGAAAGGCGAAGCTGCCGGAACCGAGCGGTTCAAAGGCGGCCCGCGCTCACAGCCGTGCGACGGCTGCGGTCTTCGATGGCGCGGGACTGTCGCCGCGCACAGCCGTGCCCGCGGGCGAGGCCAAGATCGACGAGATTCTGCGCGGCGGCCAGCAGCAGACGGCGAAGCAGAAAAAAAAGTTTATCCCGGTCGACGTGCCCTTCTTCATGCTGGTGTTCGGCCTGCTCTGCTTCGGCCTGATTATGATGTATTCGGCCAGCTACGCGTGGTCGATTCACGACTACGGAACGCCGAATCACTATATTAACCGCCAGCTTTTATGCGCGGTGCTCGGCCTCGCCGCCATGATTTTTTTGGCTGTCTTCGACTACACGCGCCTGAAAAAATGGACGGTGCCGTTTTTCGCGTTTACGCTGGTGCTGCTCGTGCTCGTCATTTTCATCGGCAGAACCGCCAACGGCGCGAAGCGCTGGCTGATGATCGGCGAGCTGTCGTTTCAGCCCTCCGAATTTGCCAAGCTCGCCGTGATCTGGATGCTCGCGTGGCTCTATTCCATCGCCGGAAAGCGGGTGCGCAGCTTCAAGTGGGGCATCCTGCCGATGCTGGGCGTGCTGGCGATTGTCGTGCCGCTGATCCTGATTCAGAAGCACATTTCCGCGATCCTGCTGATCAGCGCTACGGCGGGGATCATGGCCTTTATGGCCGGCACAAAGGTCTGGCAGCTCGGCGCGCTGCTCGGCGCGGGCGGCGGAATGCTGGGCCTGCTGGTGGCGTTTTCCGATAAATTTACCTATGTCACGGCGCGTATCTCGGTTTGGAAGGATCCGTTTACCGACCCGCGCAACTTGGGCTACCAGACGATTCAGTCGCTCTATGCCATCGCCAGCGGCGGCGTGTTCGGCCTCGGGCTCGGGCAGAGCCGTCAAAAGCAGCTCTATCTGCCGGAGGCGCACAACGACTATGTGTTCTCGATTGTCTGCGAGGAGCTCGGCCTTGTCGGCGCGGTGCTGCTGATCATCCTGTTTACGGCGCTGATCGTGCGCGGCTACTGGATCGCCATCCACGCCACGGACAAATTCGGCAGTCTGCTGGCCGGCGGCATTACGACGCTGGTCGCCCTGCAAACCATGATGAACATCGCCGTCGTCACCAATACGATGCCTGTCACCGGCGTGTCGCTGCCGTTTTTCAGCTACGGAGGCACCTCCCTGATCCTGCTGCTGATGGAGATGGGGATTGTGCTGAGCGTTTCCAAACAGATGAGGACGGATAAAATCAGATAGCGCGCAAAGAGCTTTTCATCTCTCAAAATCTGGGAAGGCAGGAGTTGCATCGTGAAAATCATGCTCGCAGGCGGCGGCACGGCGGGACATATCAATCCCGCGATCGCCATCGCCAAATACGTCAGAAAACGCCGGCCGTCGGCTGAAATCGTCTTTATCGGCGCAGATAACGGCATGGAGAACAAGCTCGTCCCCGCCGCCGGCTTTGAGCTGAAAACGTTTCCGATGTCGGGGATGATGCGCGGCCTGACGCCAAAGGCGTTCGCGCACAACCTGAAAACCGTGCGGCTGCTCTTCACGGCTATGAAATCCGCCGACCGCATCATCGACGAATTCCGGCCGGATATCATCGTCGGCACAGGCGGCTTCGCCTGCTTTCCGCCTCTGTACCGCGGGGCAAAGCGCGGCATTCCGACGGTGATTCACGAGTCGAACGTGCTGCCGGGGCGAACCAACCGCCTGCTGGGGCGCTATGTCGACAAGATCCTGCTCGGCTTCGAGGACGGCGCTCAGTATTTCAAGGATCCGGAAAAGCTGGAATTTACAGGAAATCCGCTGCGCGAGGGCATGGTTTTTACAAAAAAGGAGGAGGTGAAGCGCGCTCTGGGAATCGAGGGCAGCCTGGTCTATTCCGCTTTCGGCTCGCTCGGCGCCCGGGAGATGAACACGCTGACCGCCGAGCTGTTCGCCATCGAGGAGAAGGAGCACGCCGCCTACCGGCACATTCATTCGACCGGATCTCTGGGATACCGGTGGATGCCGGAACGGGTCGCCTCTCTCGGCGTCGATCTGGCCGCTTCAAAGCGGATCGACATGCGCGAATACGTCTTCGACGCCCCCGCCGTGCTCGCGGCGGCCGACCTGATGATCTGCCGCGCCGGGGCGATGACGATGAGCGAGGTGTGCGCCACGGGTACGCCGGCGATCATCGTGCCGTCGCCGAACGTGGCCGACGACCATCAGAGAAAAAACGCGCGCGCCCTGTCCGACCGCGGCGCGGCGGTGTTTTTTGAGGAAAAGGGCTTGACCGCGCAAAAGCTCTACGACACCATCCAAGAGCTGCTCGCAGACAAGGCGAGACTCGCCGCGATGAGCGAGGCGGCGCTGGCGCTGGCGGTCTTTGACGCCGAGGAGCATATTTACCGCTGTATCATGGAAATGACAGCGGCAAAACCGGAATAATCCTCCGCAAAACACGGATTTCCGCGTTTTGCGGAACAACTTCACGCGCTCTGCCATATGATGAAATGGTGTTCCCCATGGAAAACAAACGCGAAAACAGCGGTTTCTCGCGTTGAGTCCGGGGAGAAAGAAAGGCGTGAAGTGGATATATGGATTACATAGAAGCGGCGGGAGGGAAAACGCTGAACGGCCGCGTGCAGGTACAGGGCGCGAAAAACAGCGTGCTGCCGATTTTGGCCGCTACCGTTTTGACAAACGGGATCAGCGTGATTGAAAATTGTCCGCGGTTGAAGGATGTCGACTCAACCATCGCCATATTGGAAGAAATTGGCTGTCGGGTTACAAGGAAAAATTCAACTTTGACGGTAGACAGCGAGGGCGCGTTGGAGTATAATATATCTTCAGAGCACATGTCTTCGATGCGTTCCTCTATTGTGTTTCTCGGCGCCTTGCTGGCGCGGACGGGAAAAGCGGAGATGTTCATGCCCGGCGGCTGCGAGCTGGGCGCGCGGCCGATCGATATCCATTTGTGGGCGCTTCTGCGCATGGGCGCGAAAATTGCCAACCGCGACGGACACCTGAGCGGGACGGCGGCGCAGGGAACCGGGTGCGAGCTGGTGCTGCCGATTCCGAGCGTGGGCGCTACGGAAAATATCATGCTGTTCGCAACGGCGTGCAGCGGGACGACGACGATCGTCAACGCCGCGCGCGAACCGGAGATCGTCGATTTGCAGGCGTATATGAACGCCGTCGGCTTTGACGTCAGCGGCGCGGGCACGCCGGTCGTGCGGATTTCCGGGAGGCGCAGCGCGCGGCTGAACGGCTATGTCACGCACCGCGTCGTGCCGGACAGAATTGCCGCGGCGACGTGGATGTGCGCGGCGGCTGCGGCAGGCGGCGAGGTCACGGTGGCGGGCATTGAGCAGGCGCCCATGTCGCTGCTGGGAGAGATGCTCCGCGAGATGGGCTGCACGGTCTACGCCAACGCCGACGAGGTGACGGTCCGGCGCACAAACGCGCTGATGCCGGCGTCGCAGCTGATCCGCACAGGGCCGTATCCGAGCTTTCCGACCGACATGCAGCCGCTGCTGATGGCGCCGTCGGTTTTGGCGCGCGGGCGCACGGTGTTTGAGGAGAATATGTTCGACAACCGTTACCGGCATGTCTCCGAGCTCAACAAGATGGGCGCCAACATTACGGTCAGCGGAAAATATGCGCTCTGCAACGGGGTGGATCGCCTGTACGGGACTGCGGTGAGCGCCTGCGACCTCCGCGGCGGGGCGGCTCTGGTGCTGGCCGGTATCAGCGCCGAAGGCACGACAGTGATAAAAAATACCGAGTACATAGACAGAGGTTATGAGCGAATCGAGGAGACTTTGGCGGCGCTGGGCGCGCAAATCAGACGCGTGAGAAAATAGCGCGTCGCCTGTGTTCGACAAAAAACAGCTCAGGGATACAGAGGATGACAGATGGCGACTGGCAGCGGCGGAAAAAAGATATCAGGCAAAAAGACGGCTGTTCATCAAAACGGCAGACCGTCTTTTTCCCATACGGCGCCGCCGGAACGGTATGGCGGACAGCCGTCCCAGCGGTCGGTTTCCTCCGCCCGGCGGTCGGAACGGCCGCGGGAAGACGGCCGCCGGAACAGTACGGCGGCGCATACGGCGGAAAGTTCCGCGCCGCGCGCAGCCGTAAGCGTCAAGGAACATACGCAGACCGTCTCGCCCGCCAAGACGCGCCGAAAGGCGCGCGCGCAGAAGCGGCGCGCCCGGATCTATATCTGCATCGCCGCCGTGCTCGTCACCTTGTCGGTGCTGCTGGCGGTCACGGTGTTTTTTACGGTCGACGTCATCGAGGTCAACGGCAACACCGTCTACACCAGCGACGAGATCATCGACAAAACCGGTATACGCTTCGGCGATAATCTGCTTTTGATGGACAAGTTTCAGGCCATCGACCGGATTCAGGAGAGCCTGTTTTTCATCGACTCCGTGGAGATTCGGCGTTCGCTTCCCAACAAGCTGATCATCAACGTGACCGAGGTGGTGCTGGCAGTCGCATTCGACTGCGGAGACGGAAGCTTCTGGCTCGCCGATACGGACGGGCGCCTGCTCGAAAAGGTCACGGAGGTGCCGTCGTATTCGGCGCGCGTGACGGGAATCGAGCTGAAAAATCCCCTGCCCGGCAAAGTGTTTACCGCGCTCGAAAGCGAGAAGCAGCAGCCGTTGGAGACGCTTCTGGCGGCGTTGGAGGCCAATGACAGCTTCCAGTATGTCTCGGATATCCGCATTGAGAAGATCTACGACATCCGCATGACGTATAAGGACCGCTATGAGGTGATTTTCGGCCGCAGCGATACCATCGACAACGCCGTGGCGAAACTCGATTATCTCGTCGCCGAGCTGGAAAGTCAGGGGACGTACAGCGCGGAAATTGATTTTTCCGACGGTTCGATCCGCGTCGTCAGCTGAGAGGGGCGCTTTTCACAAAAAAAACTGCGGGAGCCTGCAAAAAAAGCCGACAAAAATATTGTAATTCCAACGAAAATAGTGTACAATATATAGTGTATATAACAGACCTACAAACACATGAATATAAAACGCGGGAGGAAACGGAAAATGCCTTTGAGGAACGATATCAGCGACGATACGGTTGTCAATATTAAAGTAATCGGTATCGGCGGCGGCGGCAACAACGCGATTAACAGGATGATCGCCAGCAAGCTGCAAGGCGTCGAATTTATCTCGATCAATACGGACAAGCAGCAGCTTGTCAACGCGGCGAGCGAGGTTGTGCTCCCTGTGGGCGAACGCATCACGCGCGGACAGGGCTGCGGGGCGAATCCTGAAAAAGGGAAAAAGGCTGTTGAGGAAAACAGAGACGATATCATCAAGCTGATTCAGGACGCGGATATGGTCTTTATCACCGCCGGCATGGGCGGCGGCACGGGGACGGGCGGCGCGCCCGTCGTCGCCGAGATCGCGCGCGAGCTCGGGATTCTGACCGTCGGCGTCGTCACCAAGCCGTTTAAATTCGAGGGCAAGCGCCGGATGGATCAGGCCGAGCTCGGCATTGAGACGCTGCGCAACACCGTCGATTCGCTCGTCGTCATCCCCAATGAGCGGCTGAAATACGTTACCGATCAGAAAATCACCTTCCTGAACGCCTTCGACATCGCCGACGACGTGCTGCGGCAGGCGGTTCAGAGCATCTCCGATCTGATCAAGATGCAGGGACTTGTCAACCTCGACTTTGCCGACGTCAGCGCGATTATGCGTGACGCGGGCTACGCGCACATGGGCGTGGGCAAGGCCTCCGGCAAGGACAAGGCCAACGACGCGGCGAAGATGGCGATCCAGAGTCCGCTGCTTGAAACCTCGATCAACGGCGCCAAGCGGATCCTCATCAACTTTATCGGCTCGGTCGACATCGCGCTCGACGAGGTTGAAACAGCGGCTTCGATCGTTGAAGAGGCGGCGCACCCCGAAGCCAACATCATCTTCGGCGCGGCCATCGACGATACCCTTGACGACGAGATCAAAGTCACGATTATCGCTACCGGCTTCGACACAGAGGGGCCGAACCTTCTGGAAGACGCGCCGAAGCCCGCTTCTCAGGCGGACAAGCCCAGAGACGGCGCGGAAAACCTCGAACTGTATCCGCAGTCGGCGCCGAAGCCGCAGCAGTCCGCGGCGGACGACGATCCCTACGGCGATATCATGGCCATTTTCAACAAGAGGTAATAACGGACAACCGCAAAATAATATACATAGACGGCGGGAGGAAAACGTATGGAGCTGCGCTATGACGGCGGCGCAAATGTCACGAAAATCAAGGTCATCGGCATCGGCGGCGGCGGCAACAACACGGTTGACCGCATGGTGGAGGCAAATCTGCAAGGCGCGGAATTTATCGCCATGAATACGGATTTGCAGCAGCTGAACCGCTCGAAAGCGCCGGTAAAGCTCCAGCTCGGCGTTCGCGCGACGCTGGGGCGCGGCTG
The DNA here is from genome assembly GCA_003149835.1 of Clostridiales bacterium. Lineage (GTDB taxonomy): Bacteria > Bacillota > Clostridia > Oscillospirales > QAMX01 > QAMX01. Next base: position 3,112 of record QAMX01000007.1, on the reverse strand, counting down.
CGGCGCCAAGCCGGAGCGCGGGCGCAAATCGGCGGAGGAAAACAAGGAAGAGATCGCGGCCCTGCTCGAAGGCACGGACATGGTCTTTATCACCGCCGGCATGGGCGGCGGCACAGGGACGGGCGGCGCGCCCGTTGTTGCCGAGATCGCCCGCAGCATGGGGATTTTGACCGTCGGCGTCGTGACGCGGCCCTTTAAGTTCGAGGGCGCGCAGCGCGCCAAGCAGGCCGAGGCGGGTCTTGCCGAATTCCATCAATACGTCGATTCGCTCGTCGTCATTCCCAATGAGCGGCTCAAATATGTGACCGATCAGAAGATCACCTTCCTGAACGCCTTCGCATATGCAGACGACGTGCTCAAACAGGCGATTTCCAGCATTTATGAGCTGATTACTATGCCGGGGCTGATCAGCCTCGACTTTGCCGACGTGCAGACGGTCATGCAGAACAGCGGCTTTGCCCACATGGGCGTCGGCCGCGCCGCCGGACGGGAAAAGGCCAGCGAGGCGGCGCGGATGGCCATCCAGAGCCCGCTGCTCGAAACCTCGATCCGAGGCGCCAAAGGCGTGTTGATCAACATCATCGGTTCGCCCGATCTGGAACTCGACGAGGTGGATACCGCCGCGAGCTTAGTGAGGGAAAACGCCGACCCGGAGGCGACGATTATTTTCGGCGCCGCCATCGACGAAACGCTGAACGACGAAATGAGGATCACCATTATCGCCACCGGCTTTGAGGACGACAGCCCGAATCTGCTGTCCACTCAGAAAAAAGCGGCGGAAAAAGGCAGATCGGGTCAGGACGTTCATGCGGAATTGCCGTTTAACCAGCCTTCGTCCTCCGTGAAGCAAGAAACCGCTGAACAGACAGGCGGATATTCCAAGGAGTATGAGCTTCTTCTTGACATGCTCAAAGGCTCATAGGAGATCATGTAAACATCATGGCAGGGGAGGTAACGCGCCTTGACAGACCAAAATAACGGCTGTCAGCAGCAGCCTCAATACCAGCAGTATCAGCGGCAGCCGAATGCGTTCAACCGGTTTACGAATACACCCGATTACACGCAGCAGTTCCACCCGCAGGATATCGCCGACGGCAAGATTCTGTCGATTCTGGCCTATTGCGGCTTTCTCTTTTTCCTGCCGCTCGTGGGCTGTCCGCAGTCGCGCTTCGGCCGCTTCCACGCCAATCAGGGGTTATTAGTCCTGATCTGCGACGTCCTTGCCGACACAATCTGCGACATCTTTTCGGCGATCATCCCGTGGTATTCGGGCGTTCATTTTTTAGTGCCTCTGATTTCGATCATCCTTTGGATCCCGTGCGTCGCGCTGTTCATCCTCGGTCTGATCAACGCCATCAACGGCAAGGCGAAGGAACTGCCGCTGATCGGAAAAATTCGCATCATCAGGTAAAAAACGACCGCAGAAAGCGGCAAAGCGAGATACCGGCCTTGTGCCCGACGATAAAACCGCAACGGACTCCGTTGCGGTTTTATCACAGACAGGGCTTTTTTGGGTAAGCGTACAGCGATCAAAAACAGGAGGAGGGCGACAGAACGATGGAAGGGCAACCCTGTACCGGTTTTTTCGAGATTCCCGCCGCCGGTTTGACAAAGCTCAGCGCGGATTGGATCGGCGAAAGCGTCTCCGTCTTTCCGTATGACGGGGAGGCGATCCTTGCGCAGGAATTTTCAAACCGCCCGCTCGCAGAGGACGAGCGCATGACCTGCGCGGTTGAAGGCGGCGGCGTGCGAATCAGCTATGCGGCGAGGAAAAAATGGCTGCCGGGCACCATGCCGCGAAAACGCTTGACCATACAGATTCCGCGCGCCTTGGCGGCGAACCTTTCGGAGCTCAGGATCAATACGGTTTCCGCTGCCGTCGATATCAGAGAGCTGCTGCCAGCCGACTGCCACATCCACACGGTGTCCGGCGGCGTGCGCGCGGAAAATTTGATCACAGAGCGGATGCAGATGAAAACGGTTTCCGGTGACGTTTGGGGAGCGGGGATGTCCGCGCGGACGCTCTCGGTTCAAACGGTGTCGGGCGCGGTTCGCATGAGCGGCATACCCGCAGACGACGTCTCTGTGAAAACCATTTCCGGCAGCATTGAGGCAAAGGTGACGGCGCGGGTCGTGCGCGCCGAGAGCGTGTCGGGCAGAATCGCCGTCTGCGACAGCTCTGCGCCGGATCAGGCGAATTTCCAGACCACATCGGGCGCGTTAGAGTTCTCTCTGCCGGAAAACAGCGGCTTTACGCTGCAATATGGGAAGATTTCCGGCAAAATGCGCTGTGAATTTCCCTCGATGATCGACAAAAACCAGGTGATCTACGGCGACGGACGCGCGCAGTACCGGTTCGATACGGTCTCGGGAAACTGCACGGTTCGGCGCCTTGCGGAGGATAGCCGGTAAAATATCGCGGCAAACGCCGTTGGATAGACGGCGCAGAGCTTTTCGGCGGCCGCCGGCAAAAAGAGAAAAGGGTTTGCCGCGACAGCGGCGGCGCGGGCGCTCTGCAAGCGCGATAGGCCTGCTTTCAGCCGTCTGCATACGGAGCGAAAACCGCGATGCGGCGGAAGCGATAAAAATACGGATAGGCGATCTATCCGATAAAACAGGAGAAAAACCATGCAAAAAGCAACTATCGAAATGGAAAACGGCAAAAAAATGGTGATCGAGCTTTGTGAGGAACACGCGCCGGAAACGGTGGCGAATTTCGTCAAGCTCGCGCGCGGCGGCTTTTATGACGGACTGATTTTTCACCGCGTCATCAGCGGCTTTATGATTCAGGGCGGCGACCCGACCGGCACGGGTCGCGGCGGGCCGGGGTATCAGATCCGCGGCGAATTCGCCTCCAACGGCGTCCGGAACCCGCTGAAACACCAGCGCGGCGTGATCTCGATGGCGCGGTCGGCGCATCCGGATTCCGCCGGCTCGCAGTTTTTCATCATGCACAAAGACGCGCCGCACCTCGACGGGCAATACGCCGCGTTTGGCAGAATGACAGACGGCTTCGACGCGCTTGACGAGATCGCGGCAGCCGAGACGGATTATTCCGACCGCCCCCTGACGGAGCAGAAGATCAAAAGCGTCACGATTGAGGAAGCGTAAA
>QAMX01000129.1:9792-17971 GCA_003149835.1 Clostridiales bacterium | reverse complement strand
AAAAAAGGAAGCGAGAGCCGATCCGCCCCCGCTCCTCCATAAAAACTACTCGTCAATTCTGAAAAACGCGGTGTCGCCGGAATAAACGGTGACTTCTCCGTCTTCATAGGTGTATTTGTACTTCGTCGTCGAGGGCTTTTCATTTTTCTCAATAGAACCGTCCTCATTGATGTGGGCCATATACATCACTTCGATGGTATTTTCTTCGTTCAGGCTGACGCCGAAAACGCCGGTCGAATGGCTGACGACGCTGCCGTCCTTCCTTACGCCTTTCCACTCGACGCTCCCCGCGTTTCCGCTTACGCTGCTGAACGTCAGATAGTTATAGCCGACCGCGGATTGCATCGCCCATTCCCCTTCGAGGGCCTGAGCCACCTCGTCCAGCTGATCGTTCTTACCGTCTCCGCAGGCGCAGAGCAGCAGCCCCATCGCCAGCACCGCCAACAGCACTGCCAAAATTCTTTTTTTCATCGGTTTCACCATTCGCTCTGTTTTTTCAGAGCCCTTTCTATATTTTTTAAAAAACGCAATCTTTTCTATGCCGCAGGCAGCTCCGCCCGCTCCGGAAACCGCCGCGCATTCCGCAGAACGCTTACCGCACCGTATAGGTAAAGGAACTGCCGTCAATGAAAAAGCTGATTTCAATGGCTTCGCCGCTGGTTTCCACCTCTGCGGGAACCTCGAACAAATAGTGGACGTATTCGGTGGCCAGCGGCGCGATGCCTGTGATGTTGGCATAGGTAAAGTCGCCGCGGTTGTCCTCTTCAATGATCGTGAAACCGGCGTATTCATATTGACCGGCATAGGTCAGCGTTGCAGAGATGATCTCGTCGGCGTCTACTTCATCGGAGGCGAGATTCTTATAGGCAAAGCATATGTCCACATAGACCTTGCCCGCGTCGGCATCATAGTAGGAATAATAATCGTCGGGCTGGGGCGGCTCGATCCTTGCCGCAATCGCGGAGAAGTCGATCGAGGCCTCGGCGTTCGGGGTCGAAATGCGTTCGCCCCTGGCGACCGCGCCGGACGTTTTGCCCGGGTCCGCCGGGTCCGACCCGGATGCCGGCGCGCCGCCGCCCTCCCTGACAATCAGCCGGTAGGACTGGCCGCCGATCGACAGACGCGCCTCCACAGACGCGCCGCTCGTCTCCACCTCGGCGGGAACCTCAAACAGATAGTGGATATATTCCGTGCTCAGCGGCGCGATATCCGTAATGTTTGAATAGGTAAAGTTGCTGCGGCTGTCCTTTTCGATTATGGAGAAGCCGGTATAACGATAGGTCTCCGCATAGAGCAGCGTCGCGCTCATGGTATCGTCCGCGCCGATACTGCGGTTGGACAGATTTTTATACGCCACGCATATGTCGACATAAACCTTGCCGCGGTCCGCCTCGTAATAGGTGTAATACCCGCCCGGCTGAGGCGGCTCAACCCTTGCGGAAATGCTTGTATCATCCACGGAAAACTCGCAGACATCCGCAACGGTCTGCGTCTCTCCCACAGCCAATGCGGGAACGGGCGGCTCGGTCGCAGGCGCAGCCGTCGACTCCGTGGTTTCAGGCGGAAGAGGGGCTTGCGTCTCTCCGGTTTTCTCAGCGGAACCGCTCTCCTCCTGTTGACTGTGAACAGAGGTTTCCGATACCGACGTCTGAACTGGCTCTTCCGGTTTCTCGCCGCCGGCTTTGCAGGCCGTCATCGAAATCGCCAAAGTCGCCGCCAGCGCCAGTGCAAGCATTTTCTTCATCTTTATACCCGTGCCCTCCCGTATCATCAAAGCGCCGAAGCGCGCATTCCAACCGCTTTTCACCGCGGCGGCGCCGTTTGTTGCGGCACAGCCGCCGAGAACCGGCGGCGATGCTTTCCGGCGTCCCCATCCGCGGGTTCCGAAAAGCGAAAAAATTGAAAAATCATTTTGTCTTCTAAATAAACCGTCGGCTATTATATCACGCATACCGGCAAATGTCAAGCCAAGCTTTTCCGGAATTTTGCATTTATTATAAATATCATCAAAATATAGCGATATTTCGTTTATTGCAGTCATATTTATTTTCTTATTTCGCTTTTCAATATCGCATCCGCATGTCTCGCGAGAGCCATGCCCGAAAGGAATCGTCTCCGCCGCGTGCGCCCTCCGCTTGTGTCTCTCACCGGTGTGTGGTATAATAAGCTGTACCATGCGGCGCGGCCGTATTGGGTCAACCGATCAAAAACATCATAACGATAGGAGCAAGACGATTCATGGACAAAATGCTGAACGGCATCAACCTCTCGATGCTGACTGATTTCTATGAATTCACCATGGCCAACGGCTTTCTTGCGCACGGCTTGAAGGACAAGATCACCTACTTTGACCTGTTCTTCCGCAAGGTTCCCGACGGCGGCGGCTTTGCCATTGCCGCGGGCTTGGAGCAGGCGGTCGAGTATTTGCAGGATCTGCACTTTACGCCGGAGGACATCGAGTATATCCGCTCAAAAAAGATGTTTTCCGAGGATTTTATCGCCTTTTTGCAGAATTTCCGCTTTACCTGCGACGTATGGGCTGTGCCGGAGGGAACGCCGATCTTCCCCGGCGAGCCGCTCGTCATCGTCCGCGGCCCCGCGCCGCAGGCGCAGCTGATCGAGACTATGCTTCTGGCGACGATCAACCACCAATCGCTGATCGCCACCAAGTCCAGTCGTATCGCCCGCAGCGCCGGCGGCCGGGTCGTCATGGAGTTCGGCGCGCGCCGCGCCCACAGCTACGCCGGCGCGCTCTACGGTTCGCGCGCCGCCTACATCGGCGGCTGCCCCGTCACCTCCAACACGCTCGCCGACCGGCTCTTCCACATCCCCGCCGTCGGCACCATGGCGCATTCGTGGATTCAGATGTTCGACAGCGAATACGAGGCCTTCAAGGCCTACGCCGAGACATACCCCGACGGCTGCACGCTGCTGCTCGACACCTACGACGTGCTCGGCAGCGGCCTGCCCAACGCCATCCGCGTTTTCGATGAGGTTTTGAAGCCCAAGGGCATCATGCCCGCCGGCGTGCGCATTGACTCCGGCGACGTGACGTATCTGACGCGCTGTATCCGCTCGCGGCTCGACGCGGCGGGCTACCCCGGCTGCAAAATCGTCGTCTCCAACTCCCTCGACGAGTATATCATCCGCGAGCTGCTCACACAGGGCGCGTGTATCGATACCTTCGGCGTCGGCGAGCGGCTGATCACGTCGCGCAGCGAGCCGGTGTTCGGCGGCGTTTATAAGCTCTGCGCCGTGGAAGACGAGGCCGGCCGGATCACGCCGAAAATCAAGCTCTCCGAAAACGTCGCCAAAATCACCACGCCGCATTTCAAAAAGCTTTGGCGCTTCTTCGACCCCAACGGCATGGCGATCGCCGACGTGCTCTCGCTGCACAGCGAAACCATCCGCAGCGGCGAGCCCTTTGAGCTCTTCCACCCCGAATTTACATGGAAGAAAAAGCTCATCACCGATTTCACCGCCAAGCAGCTGCTCGTCCCGATCTTTCAAAACGGTCAGCTCGTCTACGATCTGCCGCCGCTTGAACAGATCCGCGCCTATGCCGACGACTGTATCGCCCATCTCTGGGACGAGGTCAAGCGCTTTGACAACCCACACGACTACTACGTCGATCTGACGCGCCCGCTCTGGGATATTAAGCAGGAGATGCTCTCTAAGCGCGGCCAGATGTAAAGCTTGGCAGAGAGCGTCCCCCAAGGCGGCGGGCCGTATCCCGCAGGCGCCCCGCTATCCGGTCATTCGCAGGGGCGAACCCGTGTGTTCGCCCGCATCGCGTACGCGCCCGCTTCAAGATCGAGGCGCTACAAAATACCGCGGCAACGCCTCTGCCCATGCAGGCGGCACGGACATTTCATGACAGACGATCCGCCGCTGTCTGCCGATATACGGTATTGCACGTTTTCCCCTTATCCTCTCGGATTGATCCGGCGCGGCCGTCCCCGCCGCCCGGCTTTCATAACGGTCAAGCGCCCTGACCGCGCGAAAAAAATCCCGCGCCTGCGGGCCCGGAAATCCTTTTTTCGCTGTCGCTTGACCTGTCCGCAGTTCCCCCGAAAAAATTTGCCCGCCGCCCTCCTTCGCGGAAAGGCGGCGGAGAAAAGGAGATTTTCTATGCTGAACATCGATTTTTTCAACCCCGTCAAAATCATTTCCGGCGCCGGCTGCTTCCGCAGCTTTTCAGACTACGCGGCCTTCGGCTCGCGCTGCCTCATCGTCTGCGGCAAGACCTCGGCGCGCAAGTGCGGCGCGCTGGCCGACGCCGAAGCGTCGCTCGCCAAGGCGGGTGTTACCTACAAGATCTTCGATAAAATTGAGCAGAACCCGCTGATTACGACCGTCTATGAGGGCGGCCGCATCGCCCGCGACTGGAACGCCGACTTCATCCTCGCCATCGGCGGCGGTTCCCCGCTCGACGCAGGCAAGGCTGTCGCCGCCTACGCGGCCAACCCTGAGATGCAGCCCGAGGAGCTGTTCAACGCCGCCCGCAAGCCCGCGCTGCCGCTGCTGGCCGTCAACACCACCGCGGGCACGGGCAGCGAGGTCACGCCGTATTCGATTCTCACCGTCCCGAGCATTGAAAACAAGCGCTCCTTCTCCGGCGACGACATCTACGCCAAAATCGCCTTCTGCGACCCCACCTACACCGAGACGCTGCCCCGCGCCTTCACCATGTCGACCGCGGTCGACGCGCTCTGCCATGCCGTCGAGGGCTATTTCATGAAAAAAGCCAACCCCGTCTCCGACGCGCTGGCCGAAAAGGCGATCACGCTGCTCCAAAAGGGAATCCGCGCCGTCATTTCCAACAACCTGTCCTTTGAAACGCGCGAGACCCTCCTTTACGGCTCGACGCTGGCCGGCATGGTCATCTCCCGCACCGGAACGGGCTTTGTCCACTCCACGGGGTATATGCTGACTTATCACCACGGCATCCCGCACGGGCAGGCCAACGCCTATTTCCTGCCCGACTTCGTCCGCTATATGTCGGCTGCCGCGCCGGAGCGCGCCGCGCGCGTCTATGCGCTCTGCGGCGTCGCCGACAGCGACGGGCTCGCCGCCCTGCTCGCCTCCTGCGACGATATGCCGCTTGATTTCAAACTGACCGACGAGCAGTGCGTCAAGTACGCGGACAAGACCATCTCCGCAAAAAATGTCGAGGGCGGCGTCCGCGTGATCAGCCGCGACGACCTGCTCGCCATTCTCCGCAGCCGTCTCGGCTGACCGGCGGCCGCATCCCCCGTAAACCCGGTCCGGCTGCCGAAGCGCCGGCCGCCCGGATCCATGCGCAATCCCGCGCCACAGGAGGCCAATTTTATGAAAACCGTCGTATGCATCGGCGAAATCCTCTGGGACATTTACCCCGGCCGGCGTTATCTCGGCGGCGCGCCGCTCAACGCCGCGGTACACCTTGCCAAGCTCGGCGAGAAGCCGTATATGATCTCCGCCGTCGGCCGCGACGAGCTGGGGCGCAGCGCCCTGGATCAGCTCGGACAGCTCGGCGTTGACACCCGCTTTGTCGCCTCCAACGACCGCCCCACCGGAACGGCCGTCGTTCACCCCGAGCTGGAAGGCGACGAGCGCTTTGACCTGCCTGAAAACGCCGCCTACGACCTGACCGAGCTCTCCGAGGCCGATCTCGCCGCGCTCACGCGCCTGTCGCCAGACGCGGCCGTGTTCGGCTCGCTGGCGCAGAAACGCAGCAAAAGCATGGCGGAGAGCGTCGGACGCCTGCTCGCCGCCATGCCAAACGCGGAAAAGCTCTTCGACGTCAACCTGCGCAAGCAGCTCTACGACGAGGACATCGTCGCCGCCTCGATTGAGCGCTGCGGGATTTTCAAGCTCAACGAGGACGAGGTGGACACCATCTCCCTGCTGCTGTTCGACGAGGTCATGCCCGCCGACCGCTTCGCGCGCTTTGTCTTTTCCGATTTCCCCTGTCACACCGTCGTTGTGACCCGCGGCGGCCGCGGCGCCGTCGCCTACGGGCGCGACGATGAAACCGTCTGCGCCGACGCCGTCCCCGTCGCGGTCGTCGACACCGTCGGCGCGGGCGACGCTTTTTCCGCCGGTTATCTGAGCGCATGGCTGCGGACGCGCGACCGCTCGGCGGCTCTGCGCGCCGGCAACGAAAACGGCGCGCGCACCGCGGCGCACGCCGGCGCGTTCTGAACAGGCGCTCCGGTTCGCCGAAGCGCCCGCTCCCGCAGGCTTTGGGGCCAAGCGCTCCGGCGCTGTAAAAAAACGATTTTGCGCCGCAAGGGGCGTCCTGAATTTCCGTTCAGGACGCCCCTTTCATTTTTCTCTCCCTTTTCTTTTCGCCGCCGCAGACCGGTTTCGCTCTGTCACGCGTGGGACAGCAAGGGAAACATCAGGCGCTCCGCGGCGAGCTTTGCGCAAATATCGCCGCGCACAAACAGCGTCGTGTCCTCCTCCCGCAGCAGCCCGGCTTCCATCCCCTCCGTCTCCTTGGGTGTAAAGCCGAGGCGGATCCGCCGCGTCCCCTCGGGCGCCACGGCGGCGAGGACGTCGGAAAGCCGCAGCCCGCCGCCGCCGAAAATATCCCACACCAGCAGCGCATCATCGCCGGCTTCGATCACGGCCGCGGCTCCGGACTCGGGCAGATATCGGATCCCGCTTTTTAAAAACTGCGAGCAGTAGAACATCAGCAGGCCCTCGTTGTCAGCCATCGTCATCCGCGCAAACGGATTTCCCTTTCCAAACGCATCGAGCAGCGCGCGCACGCCGGCCGCGTTCTCCATCGACAGCCGCGCGGCCGACGGCTTCGCTCCGGAAAACGGCAGCTCATACCGGTACTCCTCCGCTCGGACAAAGCCGAATTTCGGGTAAAAGCCGAGGACGGAGTCGTTGGCATACAGATACATCCCGTCGCAGCGGTTTTCCCACGTTTCGAGAATCCGCTCCATCAAAAACCGCGCCAGACCCCGGCCGCGAAACGCTTCGTCCGTCATGACCGTTCCGAGCTGTACCAGACGCCATATTTTTCCGTCCAGCCGCATCGGACACAGGTTGACCGAAACGTTGGCCACCACCTTGTCCCCGCGCAGCAGGACGTGCGGGAGATAGTCGCCCTGCCAGTATCCGCTTTGATACCAGCCTTCAAAGGATAGGCCGAACGTCCGCCGCGCCAAATCGTCAAAGCTGCGGCGCGCCGCCTCATCCCGCCGGATATCGTCGCGGTAGTCGTATGTTTCCCCTCCGATGACGCAGCGCATTCAAAGCCTCCCTGTGCCGGTTTTGAGTTCCGGCGGCCGCTCGTCTGCCCCGCCGGTCCGCGCCTGTGCGTTCACCGCACCGCGCAGTACAGCAGATACAAAATCGTCGCGCACAGCCCGACGCACGCGCACAGCATCCCATAGGAAAAGCTGCGGCCGATGATTTTATTTTCCGCGGAGATGTTCTCATGCCACCCCGCGAACACCCGCGTGTAGGACGCCGCGTGCTCCCTGCGGAACAGCCGCGCCATTGCGTCGGCGAAGCGGCCGAGTGCAAACGTCGTCTTTGTCCCCACCGGCGGCACAAACGGCGGGCGGACGTCGCGGAAAACGCTCCGTCTCAAAACAGCCGAGACAAAATCGGTCATCGAATCGAGCAGCCGCGTCGCAGCCGTCAGAACCGCCAGCAGCGCGGCGATCAGCGGCCGGTAGACCAGCGTTTCCAGATCGATTCGCCTCAGCGAGCAGCTTCTGTAAACGCGCACGCCGTTCTTTTTATAGGACAGCAGCGTCCGGACAACGCCGAAATAGACCACCGCGCCGACCGCAATCGTCATCAGCGCGCTGCGGAAATTTTCCCAGGCGAAATACGCGGGCGACGCTTCGCCGGCTTCGCCCAGAAACGGCGCGGCCCAGCGCAGCAGCGGCTCCGCGCTCTGGCGCGGCAGCAGGCCGAAAACCAGCAGCACGGCCGCGGTCAGCGACAGCGCCGCCGCTCCGGCGCGGCTCAGATAGCGGCCGCCGTGTGGCTGCGGCCCGTCCCCCTTGGCGTTCAGCGCCGTAAACAGCTTCGCCATATAGGCGAGAGTCAGCCCGCCGCTGACCACAAACGCCCCTTCGACCCACGGGATCACGGCGCGGTAGACGCCGCCGTATTCGAGCAGCGCCTCATGCAGCAGGGATTTGCTCACAAAGCCGCTGAAAAACGG
>QAMX01000129.1:0-6215 GCA_003149835.1 Clostridiales bacterium | reverse complement strand
ATGTCGTTTAGGTCGAGCGCGTGCAGGTTGCGGTACACCACCCCGGCGAGGCAGAAGAGCAGCAGCTTGATCAGCGTATGGTTAATCATATGCATGACCGTCCCAAAGACGGCGGCCGTTTTTTCCGCGCCGGGCATGGCCAGCATCGCCGCGCCGATCAGGATAAAGCCGATCTGAGACACCGACGAGCAGGCCAGAATCCGCTTCATATCCACCGACAGCACCGCGAGAACGGCGCCGAGCGCCATCGTCACGGTTCCGAGCAGCAGCACCGCCAGCCCCCACGCCTCGCTGCCCGCAAAAATCCGGCTCGTCAGCAGCAGGACGCCGAACACGCCGGTCTTCGTCAGCACGCCGGACAGCAGCGCGCTCTGCGGCGCGGGCGCGACCGGATGCGCCTTCGGCAGCCAGATATGCAGCGGGAACATCCCCGCCTTGGCGCCGAAGCCAAACAGCAGACAGCCGCCCGCGATATACAAAACCGTCCTGTCCGCGGCCGCCGCAGCGGCGCGCAACTCGGAAAACGCCAGCGTCCCCAGCTCGTGCGAGAGCAAAAACAGCCCCATCAGGCAGACCATGCCGCCGATGACGGCCACGGCCAGATACGTCTCCGCCGCTTTCAGCGCCGGCTTTGTCTCGTCGTGCGCCACCCACGGATAGGAGGCCAGCGACATCATCTCGAAAAAGACAAACGCCGTCAGCAAATCGGCGGACAAAAACATCCCGACGACGCAGCCGAGCGTGAACAGATGAAAAAACCAGAGCCGGTTTTTATTTCGGTAGGCCGCCAGATAATCGACTGAAAAAACCGAGGCGATCAGCCACGCAAAGCCCGCCAGAAGCGCGTACAGCATCGAAAAGCCGTCGGCGGTGAAGCTCAGGCCAAAGCCGCAGAGGTCGGCGACGCGAACCTCCCCGTCCTTGTAAGCCAGCGCGCAGCCGATCAGCAGCAGAAATTCCGCGGCCGCCGCCGCGACGGCAAACGCATTTCTGCCCCGCTCCGTCCGTTTTCCGACCGGGATCACCAGCGCGGCGCAGAGCATCGGCAATAAAATCACAGTGAAAAGCAAAGCTGTCATATCCACTCTCCCCTTACGGCGCCAGCAGTCCGACCGCCGAGACGATCGGCTCCGACCAGACGCCGAACGCCACGACCGCCGCCGTCACCATCACAATCGGCACAAGCATTTTCCAGCCCGGGTCGCGCGCGTCCCGCACGACCATACCCTTCTGCGGAAAATAGGCCTTGACGACGACCGTCAGCATATACACCGCGGTCAGGAACGCGCAGACGATCAAAACGGCCAGACCGATATAGCCCATCGCGCCGCCCTCCGCCGCCTGTGCGAGCGCGATCTTCCATTTGCTCACAAAGCCGGCCAGCGGCGGGACGCCGACGAGCGCCAGCGCGCTCACCGTAAAACAGGCGAAGGTCGCGCGCATTTTTCTCCCGATGCCGTAGAGCTCGTCGATATACTCGCGGCCGGTCTTGCAGATGACCGCGCCGGCGCAGAAAAACAGCCCGATCTTCATCAGCCCGTGGAACACCATGTGCACCAGTCCCGCTTCCAGCCCCGCTTCTGTCAGCAGCATCACGGCCGAGAGGATGTAGGAGAGGTTCGCGACCGTCGAATAGGCGAGCCGCCGTTTGAGGTGCGTCTCTTTCACGGCCATGACCGAACCGAACAGCATCGTAAACAGCGCGATCGCCATCGCCGCGTACTGCGCCCACGTCCCGGTCAGGAACGCCGCGCCGAAGCAAAAATAGGTGACGCGGATGATCGCGAACACGCCGGATTTGACGACCGCGACCGCATGCAGCAGCGCGGTGACCGGCGTCGGCGCGACCGATGCGTCCGGCAGCCACGCATAGAGCGGAAAGATCGCCGCCTTGACGCCGAAGCCGCAGAAGGTCAGAAAATAAATCACCAGCAGGACGCCGCCGCGCGAGGAGACCGCCTCCGGCGACAAAAAGCCGCCGGCCGTAAACGCGGCCGTTTCGCCGTAAATAATCGTGAACACCAGGCCGATGAACGCAAACGCCGTCCCGCCCAGCGAGTAGTACAGATATTTTCGCCCCGCATGCACCGAGCGCTTCGTCATCGTGTGCATGACCAGCGGCAGCGTCGAAAGCGTCAGCATCTCGTAGAAGAAATACATCGTCAGCAGGTTTCCGGCCATAGCGACGCCGAGCGTCACGCCGAAAGAGATCGTGTAAAACGCAAAGAAGGTGCTGTGCCGCGCGTCGTCCTGCATATATTCAAACGCGTACAGCGTCGAAAGCGGCCACAGCGTCGCCACGAGCCCGGCGAAAATTGAGCCGACGCCGTCAAGGCGCAGCGAAACGCGCAGGTTCTGCGTAAAGCGGATCAGTTCGGCGTTTCCCTGCGGCCGGTTCAGAATCAGCGCCCACGTCAGCGCCGCGGCGAGCAGCACGACCGCGCTCGTAAAAACAGCCTCGCTGCGCCGGTTTTTAAATTTGAACAGCCCAATCCCACAGCCTCCGGCGACCGGCAGGAAGATGGATACCAGCATCAGATAGGGACTCATATTGACGTTCCTGTCCTCTCCATACTTATTGCTTCAACACAACGCCGCCCACGCTTTGCCCTTGGCGCGCGCCGGCAGCTTTTTATCAAGCTTCTCCTCTTCGGGTACAGATCCGCGTGTCAAAGAAACCCGGCGGCGCGATACGTCTGCGCACAGCGGCCGCTGCAAGCGTTTTCTTTAAAAAAGCAGCGCCGCAATTTTTTCCGCCGCAGCCGTCAGCGGCGCGGAGAACACGCCGATGAGGACGGCCGCAGCCGTCAGCGCGACGACCGGCGCGAGCATTTTTCCATCGGCTTCCTTCGCCGTTATCCCGCCGCCGTCGCCGCCGGCAAACAGCGCCTGAATCGAAATCGGGAACAGATACAGCGCCGTCAGCAGCGCGGAAATTAACAGCACGACCGGCGCAATCCACGACAGCGCGCCCACGGGCGCGTCCAGCGCGCCGGAGGCGATCGCCCATTTGCTCACAAACGCCCCCGCCGGCGGGATTCCGACCAGCGCGGCCGCGCAGACGGTAAAGCACCACATCGTCGTCGGCATGCGCTTGCCGATCCCCGTCAGCTCGTCGGCGCGCTCCCGTCCGGTCTGGAAAATAATAATCCCCGCGATCAGAAAGAGCGCGTCCTTGATGAGCGCATGGCTCCACACATGCATCAGCCCCCCGGCGACCGACTGCGCGTTGAGCATCGCCAGCGCCAGCAGAATATAGGCGACCTGGCTGACCGTCGAATAGGCCAGCCGCTTTTTCAAAAGCTTCTCCCGGCACGCAAGCGTCGAACCGATCAGAATCGTCGCCAGCGCCAGACCGATCCACGCATACTGCACCCATGTGCCGGCGATCCGCTCCGCGCCCGCGTAGTAATAGACCGACCGGAACACGCACAGCACGCCGGCCTTCGTAATCAGACCCGACAGCACCGCGCTCGCCGGAGACGGCGCCTGCGGGTGCGCCGTCGGCAGCCAGCTTTGCAGCGGGAACAGCCCCGCCTTGGCGCCGAAGCCGACGATCATGCAGAACGCCGCCGCCAATAAGGCCGGTTCGCCCGCCGCGGCGTTTACGCCGCCGGCCGCGAACGCCAGCGACCCGGTGCGGACGTAAAAAACCGCCAGCCCGCCGAGGGCGACAAAGGCGCCGCCCATCGAATAAAACAGATATTTCAGCGCCGCCATCATCGCATCGCGCGACAGGCTGTGCAGCACAAGCGGCGCGCTCGCCAGGGTCACGAATTCAAAGAACAGATACATCGTCAGCATGTTGCCCGCGTAATCCAGCGCTTGCAGCGCGGCGAACACGAGCATAAAAAGCGCGTAAAAACGCCGCTCGCCGCCCTCATGCTCCATATATTTCACCGTATACAGCGTCACAAACGGCCAGATCACTGCGCTGAGCAGCGAAAACAGCCTTGCCGGCGCGTCCGAAAGCATTTCCAGCGCGGCCTCGTCCGTAAACGACCAGAGCACGAGCCGCAGGTCTCCGGCGCAGGCGGTCGCTATGGCCGCCGCCGCAGAGACCGCCGCCGCTGAAACCGCGCAGCGCCGCAGCGTTTTCGCCGGTACGCGCCGCAGCAGCGCCAGCCCCATCCCCAGTAAAGCCGGAACCGCTGCCGGCAGCAGGAGCAGCCAATCGATTTTCATCCGCGTGATCATCTCTTTCCTATACTGTCATGCCGCAAAGCGCGGACGCATTTATGCAAAAATTGCCAGCCCCGTCTCGATCGCCTCGGCGATCGGCGCGCTCATCAGGCCGAGCACGAGGTTCAGCGCGACAAAGCACGCCAGCGCCGCGATCATCGACACCGACGGAGCCGCCGCCTCGCCGGAAGCGGGGAGCGGTATGCTCTGCGGCCGGTAAATACGGATGACCGTCCGCAGAAAATACACGGCGTTCAGCACCGTGCTGATCGCCAGAACGATGAGCATCGGCAGCATCTTGTTGGTATTCTGGACGCTCGACATCGCAAACAGCAGCTTGGTGACAAAGCCCGCGAGCATGGGAAAGCCGACCATGGACAGCGCGCCGGCCGTAAAGGCAATGCCTGCCGTGCGGTTGCGGAAGCCCGCGCCCTGCAAGTCGGCAAATTTTTTGCTCATGCCCGACGCGTCCGAAAGCCCGCTCGCGGAGAGAAAGAGCAGGGGCTTGACGACCGCATGCACGGCGATGTGGAAAATCGCCGCCGTCATGCCCGCCGCCGTCCCCAGGCCGATACCGGCGTAGATATAGCCGATCTGCGCCGCCGAGGAGTAGGCGATCATGCGCCGGATGTCGTTTTCGCGGATGGCGCCGAGCGAGCCGACGATGATCGCGCAGAGCCCGAACACAAACAGGACGTTTAAAATTTTACTCTCCCGGATATAGTCGATGCCGATGACGCGGTAAAAAATCTTGATGAGGATGAAGATATACCCTTTTGATACGAGGCCGGAGAGAATCGCGCCGGAGGCGGGCGTCGAAATGCCGTAGGTGTCCGGCATCCAGAAATAAAAGGGAAACAGACCGCTTTTCAGCGCCAGCCCCATCGTCATCAGCCCCGTGGCGACGATCAGCGGGATACGGTTCGCCTCGTCCTGCGCGAGCAGCCGGATCGCCTCCTGCATGTTCGACATCAGCAGGTGTCCGGTCATGTCGTAGAGCAGCACGATGCCGATCAGCAGCAGGCCGCTGCCGAGCAGCGAGTAGATCATATAGCGCGTCGCGGCCAGCGTCGTCCGCCCGATCTCGCGGATCATCAGCAGCCCGCAGGAGGCGATCGTGCTGATCTCGATAAAGACGTATGCCGTAAAGATATCGTTTGTGAAGACGAGCGCGAGCAGCGCGCCCATCAGCAGATCGACCATGACGTAATAGAGGTTGACCTTGCCCGGCGTGATGTCCAGCCGGATATGCTTTTCGCCGCCCAGAATCGACAGCAGCATAACCACCGAGAACACCAGCGCCATCACGCCTTCCAAAAGCCCCGCGCGCAGCTCGTTGCCCCACGGCGCCGGAAAATGCCCCATTCTGTACACATAGCTCTCGCCGGTCCGGGCCAGGAAAACCACCAGCGCCGCCATCAGCCCGACGTTCACCGCGCACAGCAGATAGGAGAGCCGCCTCGCGGCGCTGCCTTTCAGCGCCGAGGTGATAATCGCCGCGAGCATGGAGAGCATGATCGCAAAAAACGGGAAATTCTGTACAAATTCCACGCTTACTGATCCTCCTTCTGCGCGTACATATAAATCTCATCGAGGTTCAGCGTGTGATAGCGCCGGTAAAGCCGGATCGTCAGCGCCAGCATCATCGCCGTCACGCTGACCGAAACGACGATCCCCGTCAGCACCAGCCCCGACGGAATCGGGTTGATGTAATACTCCGCCGTCTCCGCGCCCTCGATATAGATCGGCGCGAGGCGGCCGTCGATATAACCCATCGAGGCGAGGAAAAAGTACAGCGCGGTATCCATGATGTTGAAGCCGATGATCTTTTTGACGAGATTTCTATGCAGAAGAAGCGTTGTGAACCCGATCCCAAACAGGATCATGGCCACGACCTCCTCGTAGTTTGCCAGCAGATTGCCTCCGAACATAGCCTCCACCCGCGCTCCGTCCGGCCGCTTACGGCCGGGCGGACAGCGCCCTTTCCATAACAAATCTTCTATAAATATATACCGCGAGCCTTCATGCGGCCG
>QAMX01000117.1 GCA_003149835.1 Clostridiales bacterium | reverse complement strand
CGCGGCCGGCTTGAAAATTGCCGAGGCCGCCGCTGTCCCGCAAGAGGGGCGGCGGCGATGATGATCTGTCTGCGGCCGATATGCCGCGGAAAAAAGGAGGAACCGATATGAACAGCAAAACCGAAGATTTGATTTCCAAGGTCATGGAAAAGGCGGCCTCTGCCGCCGATTACACGGCGCAGAAGGCCGGTCAGGTCGTAGAGAGCACCAAACTGAACTTCCGCCTTTACGAGCTCAACGGAACGATCGGAGAATACGAGCGCAGGATCGGCCAAATCGTCTATGCCGCGCACCAGGGCGAGACAGCCGACCAGACGGAACTTGACGAGCTGCTCGCAAAGCTTGACGCGGCGAATGCGGACGTAAAAGAAATCCGGATCAAGATGGCCGAACGCAAGAAGATGAAAATTTGTCCCGTCTGCGGCAAAGCCTGCGCGGCGGACGATGCTTTCTGCGCCGGCTGCGGCGCGGATATGAAGGCCAAGGCATGAGACTTTTGATTCGCAACGCGGACGTCGTCACATGCAGCCGCCCCGGGGAGATCATCCCCGGCGGCTGCATGGCGGTGGCGGACGGGAAGATCGAATATGTCGGCCCGGAGCAGCCGGCCGGCCGGTTTGACCGCGTGATCGAGGCGAAAGGAAAGATTCTGATGCCCGGCCTCGTCAACGCGCATACGCACGTCGCCATGACCGGCCTGCGCGGCTATGCCGACGACCTCGCGCTCCAAGACTGGCTGACCAATTATATTTTCCCCGTGGAAGATCGGATGAACGCGGACTGCGTCCGCATTTCGGCGCAGCTCGGCATGGCCGAGATGATCGCCTCGGGGACGACCTCGTTTTCCGACATGTATTCCTTCTGCGACGGCATTGCGCAGGCCGCCGCGGACTGCGGCCTGAAAGCGAACATTTCAAGGGGCGTCGTCTGCTTCGACGACCTGCCGTTCGACACCGAGCACAATCCCCGCTGGGCCGAGGCGGTGGAGCTGTATGAGCGCTGGCACGGCTATGACGGCGGGCGGATCCGCATTGATCTGTCCGTGCACGCCGAATACACGACGACGCGCCGCTGCCGGGAAACCGTGGCCGCTTTTGCCGCGGACAAGCAGGCTTTGGTGCACTTCCACCTTTCGGAAACGAAGAAGGAGCACGAAGAATGCGTCGCGCGCTACGGGATGACGCCGGCGCGGCTGTTTTACGAAGAAGGGCTGCTGAACCGCCGGGCGCTGGCCGCGCACTGCGTTTGGCTGACCGGAGACGATATCGCGCTGTTTGCCGAGACCGGGGCCTCCGTGGCGCACTGTCCGGTGTCGAACTTAAAGCTCGCCAGCGGAATCGCGCCTGTCGCCCGCCTTGCGGAGGCCGGCGTCAACGTCGCTCTGGGGACCGACGGCGTCGCCTCCAACAACAATCACGACCTGTTCGAGGAGATTAAGCTTGCCTCGCTGCTGCAAAAGGGCGTGACGCTGCGGCCGGAGCTGTTTCCGGCCGGCGAAGCGCTGGCGATGGCGACTGCGCACGGGGCCGCCGCGCAGGGGCGCGCCGACTGCGGCGCGCTGCGGCCGGGACTGGACGCGGATTTTATCCTCCTGAACGCCGCCGCGCCCGCGATGACGCCGTACCACAGCGCCGCGTCCGCCGCGGCGTATTCGGCGCGCGGCGCGGAGGTCTGCATGACCGCCGTGCGCGGCAGGGTGCTCTATGAAAACGGCGAATTCCTGACGCTCGACCGCGAAAGGCTTAGCGCCGAGTTTGAACGGCGCGTGCGCCCCGTTCTGTTCCCGTAAACGCGGCGGCGCGGACTCCGCCGCATGAAATCTGCGGGGAACAGACGGTTTGCAGAGCCGCCCTCCGGCGGTTGCGGCGATCCCCGCTGATAGAAACCGGCGGCGTCCGCCCGCGGATTCTGTTCTATCCGACCGGCTCCGACATAGATATAGATTTGAGAGCGAAACGCCTCAAATTTATCGGAAACGGGTAGGTGCCATGGGCAGAAAGGGCAGAAACCGGATTAGGAACAGCTATGTCGGCGGCGCGCTCGTGTTGGCGGTGTCGAACATTCTATGCCGCTTTTTGGGCTTTGTTTTCAAGGTGCCGCTGGCAAACCTCATCGGCGCCGAGGGTATGGGCTATTACAGCTTCGCGTTTCAGATCTTCAATGTCGTCTCTACCGCGGCCGTTTCCGGCCTGCCGGTGGCGCTGTCGAGAACGGTGGCCGCGTCTCCGGAGAACGAGCGCCTGCCGATCCTGCGCTCATCGCTGCGGCTGTTCTGCATCGCCGGCGGCGTGGGCACCGCCGTGCTGCTGCTGTTCGCAGGCGGTATCAGCGAGCTGGCCGGCTCCGCGCCGTCAAAGTTAGCGGTCATGGCGCTGGCGCCGACGACGCTGTTTGTCGCCGTCGAATCGGCCTACCGCGGGTATTTTCAGGGAAAGGCCGATATGACGCCGCCGGCGGTTTCCCAAGCGGCCGACGCGGTGACCAAGCTTGTTTTAGGGACGGCCGCGGCGTGGTATCTGTACCGCGCTGGTTATCCTGCCGAGGTCGTCGCCGCGGGCGCGATTCTCGGCGTAACGGTCGGGACGCTTGTGAGCGCGGCCGTCCTCGTCGTCAGCGCGCGCGGAGAATACCGGCGCGCCGGCGGAAAGCGGGGAAAACCCATCCGCCTCCATGGGATCAAGCGCAGGCTGCTGCGTCTCGCGTTTCCGCTGACGGTCGGCGCGCTGTTTTTAAGCATGGTCAACACCGTGGACGCCATGGTGGTTATGAACCGTTTGCAGGGCACGGGGCTGTCGCAGAGCGAGGCGACCGGAGCCTACGGCGCGTATACGGGCATTGCGCTCACGGTTTACAGCCTGCCGTCGGCGATCACCTCGGCGATCTGCGCCTCCGTGATCCCCGCGGTCGCCTCAGTCGGAGATTTTGCAACCGCCGACGCCAAATCGCGGCAGCGGGCCTATAAATACCTGAAAACGTCGTTCCGGCTGGCGTCCGTCGTTGTGTTCTTGGCGGCGGCGCTGTTTGCGGTCATGCCGCGCGAGCTGCTCTCGCTGCTGTTTTCAAGGAGCGGCGATGTCGCCGCCGCCGCGCCGCTGCTGCGGATTTTAGCGCCCGCGACGGTGCTGTCCGCCTTCTGCTCGCTGTCGGCCGCCGCCCTTCACGCCATGGGGATGATGACCGTTCCGGTCGTCGCGATGGCTGCGGGCGGGTTTGTCAAGCTCGCGCTCAACTTCTGGCTGATTGGCAACCCGGAGATCCGCGTGATGGGCGCGCCGGTCGGAACCGTGGCGTGCTTTGCCGTCGCGGCCGTGATCAATTTCGCTTATATCGCCCGCCGCACGGGCTTTCTGCCGCCTGTCTGGGACTGTATGGTCAAACCGGCCGCGTGCGCGATGCTGGCGGCTTTTACGGCGCTCTCTCTGTACAATGCGTTTATAGTTCCGCTCGGCGCGCGGCTGGCGGGCCTGCTCGCGCTCTGCGCGGCGGCGCTGCTCTATTTCTTCCTGCTGGTGTTTACCGGCGTTTTAAAGCGCGAAGACGGAAAAATGCTCAGCCATACGGCGTAAAGGACGAGTCGCTTTTTTTGCCGAAGATCCATTTCCGTTCGGGCGGATTGCGCGGCAAAACATGAAAAATGGCCGAAAGGCGATATTCGACTCAAATAGATCAATCTTTTTCTCAAAAATACTTGCAATTGGAGCGAAAATATGGTAAATTTTACGTTGAAGGAAAAATACTCGATCGATGACCTCCTGCATATCATGCGGCTCCTGCGCTCGCCGGACGGCTGCCCGTGGGACAGAGAGCAGACGCACCGGAGCATCCGGCGCAATTTTATCGAAGAGGTCTACGAGGCCTGCGAGGCGATCGATCTGGAAGACGATGCCCTGCTGATTGAGGAACTCGGCGACGTGCTGCTGCAAATCGTGTTCCACGCCGAGATGGCGCGGGAGGAACGGCGTTTTGATTTTGACGATGTGGCGGACGGGATCTGCAAAAAACTGATCGTCCGTCATCCGCACATCTTCGGCGGATTAAAGTTGGAGACCGACGGCGCCGAGGAAGTGCTGAAAAACTGGGAAGCGATTAAGAACAAAACCAAAAACCATACCTCCCATACCGAATCGCTCGAAGCCGTCGCCAAGAGCCTGCCGGCGCTGATGCGCGCCGAAAAGGTACAGAGCCGCGCCAAGCGCGCGGGCATGGACTGGGACGGCGTTGCCCCGGTGATGGACAAGCTGCGCGAGGAGACGCAGGAGCTTGCCGAGGCCGCCGAGGGCCGGGGCGACGCGTTTGCCGAGCTGGGCGACGTGCTGTTTACCGCCGTCAATATCGCGCGGCATATGGGGATTGATCCGGAAGAGGCGCTCGGCGCTTCGACGGAGCGTTTTGTCGCCCGTTTCCGCGCCGTAGAAAAGCGCTGTGAAAAGGATGGCGTCAACATGGCCGAGGCGGGCCTGCCGGTGCTGGACAAGTTCTGGGAAGACGCCAAGGACGGGGAGAAAAAAGCGAAATAACGCCGCGGCGAGCGGTTTTATGAGGCGATACGAATGGATGAAAGGGAGGCTCTAAGGTGAACAAAGCTGATTTGACAAACAGGGTGGCCGAAAAAACCGGTCTGTCTAAAAAGGACGCGGAAAAGGCGATCACAGCGACGCTTGCTTCGGTCAAGGAAGCGCTGGCGGGGGGCGAGCGCGTAGCTCTGAGCGGTTTCGGGACGTTTGAGGTCAAAATGCGCAACAAGCGGGTGGCCAGAAATCCGCTGACCAAGCAGGAGATGGTGCTTCCGGCCGTCAAGCAGCCGGCTTTCCGCGCCGGCGCGGCTTTTAAACAGCAGATTGCGGAATCCTAACGGACAGGAGGGCGGTTATGCGCCTCGACAAGTATTTAAAGGTTTCAAGACTCATTAAAAGAAGAACCGTCGCCAACGAATCGTGCGACAACGAGCGGGTGCTGGTCAACGGCAAAGCGGCGCGCGCCTCCTATGCCGTCAAGGTCGGCGACGTCATCGAGATCGGCTTTGGGACCAAGCCTCTAAAAGTCGAGGTCGTGTCCGTCAGCGAACACGCGACCAAGGCTGAGGCCTCGGCGATGTATCGGCAGGTCGAGTGAGTTCTACGCGCGCAACGGGCCGCATATGCTTTGGTATGGAGAAGCATAGGGAAGAGAGTGTGTGCGGCGTATGGAAAAAAACAGACAGGGCGGACAGTCGAACGTGGTGCTGCTGGCGCGCGAAAAGCTGACGGCCTCCGGCATATACGAGGTTACAGGCTTCGACGAGATGCAGATCGAGGCGAAAACGGCGCAGGGGCTGCTGCTGATCCGCGGCAGCGGGCTGCACATCGAGAGCTTTGACGCCGAGAGCGGTGAGCTGGCGATGACCGGCCGCGTCGACGGGCTGGTCTATACCGATCGGGAGCAGAAGCGCGGCTTTTTAGCGGGGCTGTTGAGATAGCTATGGAAAACGAAGCGCTCTATCAGCTCTCCCGCTTTGCGTTTTCACTGGTATGGGGCGTCGTGGTCGGCGTATTTTATGAAGCCGGCGGCTGCGTGCGGATGCTCGGCCGGTTTTGGCTGACCGCCGCCAGCGACGTGTTTTTCTGGCTCGTGACCTCTGCGGCGACGTTTTTGTTCTTTCTTTACGTCAACGGCGGAGACATGAACGGATATCTGCTGTTCGCCGTATTTGCCGGCGCAGTGGCGGTGCGCTTGACGCTGGGAAGCGTCTCCGACGCCGTCGGCCGCAGGGTGGCGGATTGGCTCCGGAAGCGAAGAAGACGGAGAAAGGCGGCCCGCGCCGAAAAAAAACGGCGCGAGAGCGGGAAAATTTTGCCCAGCCTATTTCTTTTTTGACGTGTATGGTATATAATTAACAACAAGCGGTGTAGGATCCCAACACTCCGGAGGATTGCGATGAAACACAAAAGAACAAAATGGGCGGGCTTTGCGCTGAAAACGGCGGCAGTCGTCGTGGCGCTGTATCTCTGCGCCTCTTACTTGTCCCTCAGCGCCGAAGTAGCCGACGCTGAAAACGAATACGCGGCTCTGCGCGAGGCGCATGCGCTGGAACAGCAGAAAACCGCGGAGCTCGAAGACCTCGTGGACAGCGGGATTACAGACAGGTATGTCATCAATGTGGCGCGGCAGAAGGGGTATATCCTGCCGGGCGAGCATGTGTATGTCGATATTTACGGGCAGTAGACGAGCGCGTTTTCCGGGCAGGCGCCCGTAACCGATTTGTACCGACGGCTGTGAAGCGGCGCTTTGCGGCTGAGGATATAGAAAAAGTTACAAAGGAGATATCAGTCCTGTATGAGCTTTACAGAGGGTGAGATTGTCGGCGGTAAGGTGACAAGCATCACAAAGTTCGGCGCGTTCGTCGCGCTGGAAGACGGAAAATCGGGTCTTGTCCATATTTCGGAGATTGCGGACAGCTATGTCAGCGATATCAGGCAGTTTTTGACTGAGGGGCAGGAGGTCAGAGTGAAAATTCTGCCTTCGGATAAAGCCGGGAGAATCAACCTCTCGATCAAAAAAGCCGCAGCTCCTCAACCGCAGAGGACCGCGCCGCAGCCCGTTTCCGCCGGCGCGCCCAGACGCGCCGCGCCGGTTTCGAGCGGGGACAGCTTTGAGGATAAGCTCAAAGCCTTTATGAAGGACAGCGAGAGCAGAATGTCGACGATGAAAAACCCGCCTGAGAAAAAAGGCGGGATGCCGCGCCGCCTGCGGACGAAGCAGTAGGCTCGGGAAAACGGTTCAGGGCGGGGAGGAAAGACCGCGCCCTTGGGGCTTGTTTGAAAAATCACGGTGCGGGGCATAGAAGACGGAGCTCCTCCGGCGGCGCGGACAGCCGCCGGGAGGCGACGCGAGGTGCCTCACCGCAGCCGGTTCTTTTCAAGCAAGCCTTTCTTTCCGCTCTCTTCTCTTTTTTCGGCGCAACAAAAAAAGCGGGTGTGCGCAAAATGCGCACACCCAAAGCGGGTTGGGGATAAAGATATGAGCGTTTGGTAACTGCCTCACGCATGATATGATATCATATTTTATCAGCTTTGTAAAGAGCAAATGATGTAAATTTGTGTCGAATATAAAAAAATATTCGACTCCTTTCGACAAAACAAAAAAATATAGGGGGATTTACCATGGAAATCCGGGAAATCAGCGGCGAAACCATCGCGGCGGCCGTGGAACGGCTGCTTCTGCGCGCCAACACGGTCCTGCCGCAGGACATGAAGGAATCGCTTCTGAATGCGCGCGGAGGAGAGACTGCGGAGAACGCCGTGGAAATTCTGAACGTGCTTGTCGAGAATTATGAATACGCGGAGAAAAGCAATACGCCGATCTGTCAGGATACGGGTATGGCGGTCGTTTTTTTGGAAATTGGAAGCGACGTACATATAACGGGAATGCTGCCGGAAGAGGCGGTCAACGAGGGCGTCCGGAGGGCGTATGTCAACGGATACTTCCGCAAGTCCGTCGTGGCCGACCCGCTGCGGCGGACGCCGGGACACGACAATACGCCCGCGGTCGTACATATCAGTATCGTCAGAGGCGATCGGGTGAAGATTACGGCGATGCCGAAGGGCTTCGGCAGTGAAAATATGAGCGCGCTGCGGATGTTTAACCCGTCTGTGGCCAAGGAGGAAATTGAGGATTTTGTGGCCGGAGTCGTCAAAGACGCCGGCGGCCGGCCCTGCCCGCCTGTCGTCGTCGGAGTTGGCATCGGGGGAACGGCGGAAAAAGCGTGCCTGCTGGCGAAGCGCGCGCTCGCCAGAGAGGTCGGCTCCGCCAACGGCGACCCGCTCTACGCGGAGATGGAGCGCCGCATTCTGGAAAAGATCAACGCAACCGGCGTCGGTCCGCAGGGAATGGGCGGGCGGACGACGGCGCTCGGCGTGTCGATTGAGCCGTTTGCGACTCATATCGCGGGTCTGCCGGTCGCCGTCAACCTCTGCTGCCATGTGAACCGGCATGCGTCGGAGGTTTTGTGAAATGTAAAATCTTCGCGATTGATCTTGATATGCTTTTCATTTTTGGAAATGTATGGTATAATACTCCATATGGGGATACCGTCCGCGGGCGTCGGCTGTGAAGATTTCTACGCGCGTTCTGCGGTATGAAACAACACGGCGGGAGGCAGAGCGATATGGTGTATGACGAGGCGAAGCGGTCGATTGCTACCGACAGACTGCTGCTGCGGCCGTTTCGGGAGGCCGACGCGGAACGGGTCGCGGAGCTTTGCTCCAACGACCGTCTGTACAGATCGCTTCTGAGCCTGCCCCGCCCCTATACGGTCGAATGCGCCCGCACATGGATGGCCGCGCACGAAGAAAATTTCAGCGCCGGCCGCTCCTGCGAATTCGCCGTGACGGACGGCGCTGCCGGCTGCCTGTACGGCTGTATCGGCCTGTTCTGCCACTCGCGCGACAGAAACGCGGAAATGGGCTACTGGATCGGCGAAGACTACTGGGGCAACGGCTACGCTACGGAGGCCGCCCGCGCGGTCGTGGAGTTTGCGTTCCAGTGCAAGGGTCTGCACCGCGTTTATGCGCGTCATTTTGCCTCGAATCCCGCTTCGGGCCGGATCATGCAGAAGTGCGGCATGGTTTACGAAGGCACGATGAAGGAGCACGTTTTCAAAGACGGCCGCTATGAGGATCTGGTGTGCTATGGCCTGCTGAACCCGGCGGAGTGAGAGCCGCGCCGCGGACATGCTGATGAAAACAGCCTGCGGAACAATCAGAGCTTACGGCTGAACGGCGGGGGTTTCCCACGAAAAAACGAAAAAGCGTTCAGGCGCTTGAATTGCTTCGGAGACTGGATAAACGGAGGATACTTTTATGAACAATGTCGCTTTTCCCGAGCTCGGCCTTGAATTTACCCTGAAAAAAACGGCGTTTTCCATCGGCTCGCTGAACGTGCAGTGGTACGGCATTATTATCGCCGTCGGCTTTGCGCTGGCCGTCTTTTACTGTCTCAGACGGGCGCCGAAATTCGGCATTTTGCAGGACAACCTCATCGACATGACCCTGATCGCCACGCCCGCGGCGATCATCGGCGCCAGGCTTTACTACGTTGTGTTCAACTGGTCGCAGTTTGCCGACGATCCGGTTTCGGTGTTCAGGATATGGGAGGGCGGTATCGCGATCTACGGCGCGCTGATTTTCGGCGCTATCGCCGCGTTCATTTACTGCCGCGTCAAAAAAATCAACGTGCTGAACCTGTTTGATTTGGCGATACTGGGCTTTATGATCGGCCAATGCATCGGGCGCTGGGGCAACTTTGTCAACGCCGAGGCTTACGGTCAGACGGTGGAGAACTGGTTTTTGGGCATGTCGATCAACGGGGGCCTGACGGTTCATCCGATCTTCCTGTATGAATCGCTCTGGAATCTCGTCGGCTTCGTGCTGCTCCACTTCCTGTCGAAAAAACGCCGCTTCTACGGGCAGACTTTTCTGTCCTATCTGGTCTGGTACGGGGTCGGCCGGGGCTTTATCGAAGGGATCCGCGGCGGCGACGCGCTGATGCTGTTCGACACCGGACTGCGCGTCTCCCAGCTTTTGGGCTACCTCTCGGCGCTTGTCGCCTTCGGCTTCCTGGTTTATAAGTTTATCTTTACCGACCGGGGCGATACCATCGAGCTGCTCTCCGACGAGGAGATTATGGAGATGAACGCCGTTGAGCAGGCCAAGAAGACGGTCGCCGAACAGGAGGAGCTCCCCGAAGACGGCGACGGGGCGGATACGGCCGGCGAGGATGCGGAAACGCCGGAAGAACAGACAGATGAGCTGAAAGACGCTGAGGACGCCGAGGACGCTGAGAATGCCTCAACAGAGGATACCAACCAAGAGGAGAAGTAAATGGCTGTTTTAATGGACGGCAAGGCGCTTGCCGCAAAAAAGCGCGCGGAGATCAAAGAAAAGGTCGGGCATTTTGCGGCGCGCGGCGTCGTGCCCGCGTTGGCGGTGGTGATCGTCGGGGACAATCCGTCGTCGCGCTTCTATGTCAACAACAAGAAAAAAGACTGCGCCGAGTGCGGAATCCGCAGCATTGAAAAGGCGCTGCCCGAACAGACAAGCGAGGAGGAGCTGCTCGCGGTTCTCGCGGAGCTGAACGCCGACCCATACGTTGACGGAATCATCGTCCAGCTCCCGCTGCCAAAGCACATCGACGAACGCCGCGTCATCGAGGCCATCGACCCGAAGAAGGACGTCGACGCGTTCCACCCCGAAAACGTCGGGCGCGTGATGATCGGCGATTACAGCTTTCTGCCCTGCACGCCTGCGGGCGTCATGGAGCTGCTGGCCGAATATCATATCGAGGTCAGCGGCAAAAACTGCGTGGTGATCGGTCGTTCCAACATCGTTGGCAAGCCGCAGGCGATGCTGCTGCTCCACAAAAACGGCACGGTGACGATCTGCCATTCCAAGACGCAGCAGCTTGCCGAGGTCACGCGGCGCGCCGACATCATCGTCTGTGCCGTCGGCAGGGAGATGTTTTTGACCGCCGACATGGTGGCGGACGGCGCAGTCGTCATCGACGTCGGCATGAACGTCAAAAAGGACGGAAAGCTGACCGGCGACGTCGATTTTGAAAACGTTTCCAAGCGCGCGTCGTTTATTACGCCGGCTCCCGGCGGCGTCGGCCCGATGACGCGGGTCATGCTTCTGAAAAATACGCTCAAAGCCGCTGAACGGCGGCTGACGCAGCGCGTGTAAAGAAAATCGCTGATTGGGCGGCGGCTCTCCGACAGAGCCGCCGCTTTTTTTGCCGCGGATGAGCGCGGATTATAAAAAAATATTTTATTTTGAGCGAATATATATTTACAATTGGATAAAGCGCATGTATAATAGAACCGTTAAAAGCGGTTTCTATGGCTCTGATTGCGCTGATTTGGGTTTTGTATCCGCCTTTTTACGACCGGTCGGACAGTTGGAGCGCAGAAAAAGGATGAAAAAGCAAAGGGGGAGCATCAGGATGACAGTTCACAGACGGAAGAAAAAAGCGACGGGCAGAGCAGCGATGCTGCTGGCTGTGCTATTGGCGACGGCGCTCGCCGCGGCGGCCTGCGCCGGCCCGGAGCAGCGGGACGAAACCGGCACAGGCACATCCGCTCTGCCGCAGAGCCAAACGACCGCCGCGCCGCAGGCAGAAACGCCGGCGTTTCTGCCATGGGAATGGGCGCAGTCTGTGCAGCCCGAGGACGTAGACGCCGAAATCGCCGGCCGCGCCGTGACGCCGGAGCAGAGCGCGCCGTTCTTTGCGGTTCTGAACCGCCTCGGCAAAGCGGACTTTGCCGAAATCGATCTCAAAACGCATCGGTCTGACAAGCCGCGCGGCTGCATCGTGCAGATGATTCGCTGGCAGAACGGAAGCGGCGAAGTTTTCCTGTTTCGAGCCGACGACGAGGCGAAGCAGCTGCTGCTGACGCATGGCGACAGGAGCTGGCGCATCGGCGAAACGGCGCTGTACGAGGCGTGCCGGCCGTTCGGACTGTATATCCGGGACGCGGTCTGCGACCTCTACGACGTCGGCTGCCGGATCGACATCCGCTTATCGATCCGCGGAAAAGGCGAATATGAGGCGATTCCTTTTGAGGAAGAACACTACCGCGATGCGTATATTACATGGATGAGCGGTTATCTCTGGCAGCCGACCACAGCCGACGCGGCGCTGTATGAGACCGCCGGCTATCATGTCACAATGGCGGCCGCAGACGACTCAATCCGGTTCGTATTCTTCGAGGGTGCCGACACGGTACTGCACTGTACGCCGGAGGGCGACACCTGGTATGCGCTGACGAGGAACGACGGGCAGGAACCGACGCCGGATCTCGCCGGCGCGCTGACCGAATCGCTGCGCTTTGAATATGACAGAGAGAGGATTGCGGCTACCCGCGCTTTCTTTGCGTGCGACGGTTCCGGCGAACAGGTGGCGGAGCGGTTTGTGTCGGAGGTCTACGGCGAGCTGCTGCTGAACGGTACGCCCGGAGGCGCGTATACCGCGACCGACTATGAGGCGATCGATTGGCAGGTCAGTTCAGTCAGCGAGGACGGGAGGCTGATCAGCGGCTGGTATGAGTTTGCGGTCCGCCCGGAGGACTATGAGCATACCTCGCTCTGGGCGGGCAACAGCGTGCCGGGGACGGGGAAGTATGAGGGATGGCTGTGTGCGTTCCGGTATTTTGATCTGGAAAAGCTGGGCGACGGCGTCTGGCACTGTGCCGGAATCGGAACCGGCCGCTGAATGAGAGCGGGGCTGTTCTTCCGGGCGGACGGCTGAAAGGCAGGAGGCTTTCGGGCTTGCGAAGGCTTTTATCCTGTGGGACGGGAGCCGGCGTCTCCGTCCGTCCGCCGCGGCGTTTGTCTGCCGGCGGTCTTGCCGGGCAGCAGAAAAATATGGGTTTTAGCGGCGTGCGGCTGGGAAAAATTCAAAAATCCTCTGTTTTTTTAGCTTGACCCCTTGACAGACGGGGCTGATTTCTGGTAAAATAATAGAGCCGTTTTGTTGCGGTTTTAAGTTTGTGCCTTCGGACACGACACCGAGACAAGCGGGAGTCGGGTGTAACAGCCAGAAGACGAGGAATAAAGGAGAATTGATTTCATGTATGCAGTGATCGAAGCCTGCGGAAGGCAGTACAAAGTTCAGGACGGCGACGTTCTTTTTATGGAAAAGCTCGGCGTCGAACCCGGTGAAACCGTCCGTTTTGACAAGGTCGTGTTTCTGTCCGACAACGACGAATCCATCATCGGCAAGCCCTATGTCGAGGGCGCGGTTGTCGAAGCGGAAGTCCTGAAAAACGCCAAAGCGAAGAAGATTCGCGTGTTCAAATACAACGCCAAGAAAAATTACAGGCGCCGTCAGGGTCACAGACAGCCCTATACGAAGGTTCAGATCAAGAAAATCGCCCGCTGACGGGTTTGATGAGGCCGATATGACGAAGGTTGTGTTTACGACCGACCGCGGCAGCTTCACAGGGATGCGCGCCGAAGGACACAGCGGCTACGCGGAAGCGGGCGCAGACATCGTCTGCGCGGCGGTGACGGCGGCGTTCGGCATCGTGGAATGCGCGGTAAACGACGTGGCAAAGGCCGGCGCTCAGGTCGCCTGCGCGAAGCGGGGCGCGGCGCTCAGCTTTGTTTTGCCTGCGGACATATCGGAACAGCAGCGGATGCTCTGCGACAGCGCGATGAGAGCCGCGTATCTGTGGCTCTCCGAAAATATGAAGCAGTACGGCGCCTATGTTCAGATCAGCGTTTCTGAACGGCGCAACACGGAACAAAACGGAGGAAAAACGAATGCTTAGAATAAATATTCAGTATTTTGCACATAAAAAAGGTGTCGGTTCAACGAAGAACGGCCGTGACAGCGAATCCAAGCGGCTCGGCACCAAGAAGGCGGACGGCCAGTATGTCGTCGCCGGCAACGTGCTGGTTCGTCAGCGCGGCACCAAAATTCACCCGGGTACGAACGTCGGCATCGGCGGCGACGATACGCTGTTTGCCACGGCGGACGGTCAGGTCAAATTCGAGCGCGTCGGCAGAGACCGCAAGAAGGTTTCGGTCTATCCGGCTGAGTAAGACTTTTTTTAGGCGCGCCGCGCATCTGCGCACAGTCAGATGACGGACGCGGCTTTCACACGGCTTCATTTTTATACGGTATGAAAAAGCACCGACGCCGGGTCGGGCGATATGGCGTTTTGCTCTGTCGCCCGCCCGTGTGTCGGTGTTCTGTTTTTTTAGGTCTGATGGAGAAAGAGGGCGTTGCAGATGTTTGTAGATGTGGCGGAGATTTTAGTCAGAGCCGGCCGCGGCGGCAACGGCGCGGTCGCGTTTCACCGCGAAAAGTATGTTCCGGCCGGCGGCCCCGACGGCGGCGACGGCGGCGACGGCGGCGACGTCATTCTGGAAGTGGACGACAATATGTCCACGCTGATGGACTTTAAGTACAAAAAGAAATACGTCGCGCCCAACGGCGAGGACGGCCGCGGCGCGCGCTGCTTCGGAAAAGGCGGCAAGGCGTTAAAAATCCGCGTTCCGCGCGGAACGCTCGTGCGCGACAAGGCGAGCGGAGCGCTGCTCGCCGACATGAGCGAAACGGAAACGTTTACGGTCGCCAAGGGCGGCCGCGGCGGGTGGGGCAACGCGCATTTCGCCACGCCGACGAGGCAGACGCCGAGATTTGCCAAATCGGGGCTGGACGGCGAGGAGCGGCAGATCGTTTTGGAATTAAAGCTGCTCGCCGACGTGGGCCTGATCGGCTTTCCAAACGTCGGTAAATCGACGCTGCTCAGCATCATCAGCGCTGCCCGCCCGAAAATCGCCAACTATCATTTTACGACGCTGGTGCCAAATCTCGGCATCGTTTCGGTCGGCGACCATACGTCGTTCGCCGTCGCCGATATCCCAGGGCTGATCGAGGGCGCTTCGGACGGCGCGGGGCTCGGCATCGATTTTCTGCGCCATGTGGAGCGCTGCCGTCTGCTGATTCATGTGGTCGACGTGGCGGGCAGCGAGGGCCGGGATCCCGTCGAGGATTTTGAGCAGATCAATTCAGAGCTGTTTTTGTATTCCGAGGAGCTCGCCTCGCGGCCGCAGATTGTCGCCGCCAACAAGGCCGACCTGATCGAGGACGAGGCGGTATACGAGCGCTTTGCACAGCACTGTGAATCGTATGGAATGCCCGTTTTCAGACTCTCGGCCGCGACGACGCAGGGGGTGCGCGAGCTGATCAACCATGCGGCGGAAATGCTCCAAAAGCTCCCGCCGATCCGCGTTTATGAGCCGGATCCTGTGGTACAGGAGGAGAAAACGGAGGAGGAGACCTTTACCATTGCGCGGCGCGAGGACGGCGCTTATGTCGTCGCCGGCAAAAAGCTGCTCGCCGCGATCGCTATGGTCAACCCTGACGACTATGAATCGCTCAACTTCATGCAGCGCGTGCTGCGGACAAACGGCGTTTTTGACCGCTTGGAAGCGATGGGCATTCAGGAGGGCGACACGGTCTCGATCAACAATTTTGAATTTGAATACGTGCGCTGAGGGGATAGACCGTTCCGAGGGTTACGGTTTTGCAGCACGGCGCCGCATAAGAATCGACCGCTCTCGTATCGGCGATGGGGTGATGGACCGCTCGCCTGTACGCGCTGGGCTTGGATGAGGATGGAAGCGCGCATGCAACGGAGCGCCGCTTGACACGACAGGAGGAAGCCATGAACGGTGAATCCCGTTTATTTCGGGAATTGTCCAAGGATCAAATCGAGGAAATACTGTTTTTTCATTTTCAAGAAGCCGGATCCGGATACAGCTTATTGGAAGGCGGAATGTTCAATACGACTTACTCTGTTACGCTCACCGGCGAAAAGCGCTATGTTCTTAGGGTAGGTCCCGTCAACCGCCATCTGCTGTTGCCGTTTGAAACCGCTTTGATGACTTCGGAAAAATGGTTTTATCAGCTGTGCGCCGGTAAAAACGTACCGGTCCCAAAAGTCGTGGCCTGTGTGACGGATCAAAAACGGATCGATCGAGATTATATGATTACGGAGTACATAGACAGCGTCTGTCTGAACTCTGAGAAGATTTCAACAAGAGAAAAACAAAAGCTTTACTTTGAACTCGGAAGTATTACAGCCAATTTCCATGCCATAGAAGGGCGACAATTCGGCAGAGTTTCCGACGTCATGACCGGAAGAGGATATGAGAGCTGGGGGAGATATTTGCGGTCGGAATTTTCTCAGACGGTCGAGCGTTTAAAACCATATCGTCTATTTGATGGCGGGATTTTGGACAAAATAGAGCAAATCCCGGTTGTGTATGGCGAGGTACTAAACGACATACAAAAAGCGCAGCTGGTTCATGCGGACTTATGGGAGGGAAATGTGCTAATCTCTCCGAGTCATCGGCGAGTCGCCGCTGTGATTGATGCGGACAGAGGCTTATTCGGCGATGCCGCCTACGAATTTGCAGGGGGATGGATGAACAGCGACGCTTTCTTCGCCGGCTATGGGGAGGTGGACCTCGGCCATCCCAGAGCCGCGTTGCGTCAGAAAATTTACAGGCTCTTATATCGTCTGATAGATACTTATGTATACTTTGTGGAATATAACGACACGGAAAACGGCGATCAGACAAGAAAAATCGTCTTGGAGTTAGCAGCAGAATTATGACGGTTCTTTGAGGAACAAGTATGAAACCGACATCCAGCCGGATTGACCGGTCAGGGCATAAGCGCCTGTTTCACGAGCGGGCTGCAACCGGCTGAAAGCCGGGCGAGGCGGCGCCAACAGACGGCGCGCAGCGAGAAACAGGCAAGGGTACTTTGATTTCGGCTGCTTTAAACGGCGCAGGCAAACCGCCGCGGCAGCGAAAAGCAATCGGGCGGATTAGGGGAAGGGATTTATGGAAAAGTTTTCATTTTACGCGCACGGCGGCAGTCAAAATCACGGCTGCGAGGCCATCGCGCGGACGAGCGCCAACATGCTCGGCGGCGGGGTCACGCTTTACTCCCAGTCGCCGGAGGAGGATCTGGCCTACGGGCTGGACGCCTTGATGAAGGTAGAAAAATGCGGCGATCGCGTGCGGCGCTATTCGCCGCGCCATATTGCCTATAAGCTTTGGAGCTATGTCGGGGGGATGGACGCGCGCTATCGCTACGAATACCGGCGTTTTCTGGAAAACGCTTCCGGCCTCTGCCTGTCCATCGGCGGCGACAACTATTGTTACGATTATCAATGGCTGCTGGCGGTCAACCGCGCGGTTGCCGCGCAGGGCGGCAAGACCGTGCTCTGGGCCTGCTCCATCGAGCCGGACGCGCTGAAAGACGGGGCGCTGTTGGCCGATCTGCAATCCTATTCGCTGATCACCGCGCGCGAGTCGCTGACCTATGAGGCGCTGTTGGCCGCGGGTATTGAAAAACACACCCGCCTGTTTCCCGATCCCGCGTTCACGCTGGCAACGGCGCGCGCTTTGTTGCCGGAGGGATTTCACGATGGAAATACCGTAGGGGTGAATTTGAGCCCGCTGATTATGTCCTGCGAGACAAAGGAAGGGGCGGCCTTCCGAAACTTTGAGGCGCTTATCGAGCATATCCTCCGTACGTCGGACATGCAGGTGGCGCTGATTCCGCATGTCGTCTGGGCCTATAACGACGACCGCAAGCCGCTGCGCGCCTTGTACGAACGGTTTGCGGATACCGGCCGCGTCGTTTTGATCGGGGACGCGGGCGCCGAGGAACTGAAAGGCGTCATCGCCCGCTGCCGTTTCTTTATCGGCGCGCGCACACACGCGACCATCGCCGCCTATTCCTCCTGCGTCCCGACGCTGGTGGTCGGCTATTCCGTCAAGGCAAAGGGGATTGCCAAGGATTTGTTTGGAACGTATAAGCGCTATGTGCTGCCGGTGCAGTCGCTTTCGCGCGAGGAGGAGCTGACCGAGGCGTTTACATGGCTGACCGAACAGGAAAAAGAGATCCGCGCGCACCTGCAAACGCTCATGCCGGAATACGTCGCACGCGCTTACGGCGCGGCGGAAGAGGTCAAAAAGCTCTATGAACGGTAAAATCAATCAGCTCCGCGCGGGCGTCGTGCTCACCTATGTGTCTCTCGGCGTCGGCTATCTGGTGTCGATGGTCTTCACGCCGGTGATGATCCGCATGCTCGGGCAGAACGAATACGGGTTGTACACGCTCGTGCTGTCCGTCGCCGCGTACTTGAACCTGCTCAATTTCGGCTTCGGAGCCTCATATATGCGCTTTTACGCGCGTTTCCGCGAACACGGCACGGAAGACGATATCAAGCGTCTGAACGGGCTGTTTTTGCTGACCTTCATTGTCATCGCCGCCGTCGCGCTCGCAGCGGGGCTGATGGTCGCCGAAAACGTGGATCTGCTGAAAAAAACGCTGACGCCCGATGAGGTCGCCAGAGCGCGGGTGCTGATCCGCGTGCTGTCAATCAACCTCGCGTTTACGCTGATCGCCAGCGTTTTCACCTCGTTTATCACCGCGCAGGAGCGCTTTGTCTTTCAGAAGAGCGTCCAGATCGTCAAAAACCTGCTGTCGCC
>QAMX01000104.1 GCA_003149835.1 Clostridiales bacterium | reverse complement strand
TCTGACGCCGCCGACGGAAACAGGCGGCGCGGCAAGCGCCGAGGCCATGGCCGACCGGCTCGCGCTGCTCAGCGAGGCGGTCGCCTCCTACGGCGGCACGTTTCTCTATGTCGGCGTTCCGACGCAGATGACGGTGTTCGCCGACGAATACCCGAGCTATCTTTACAGCGGCGCAGAGCTTCGCGCCGAAGCCGCCGCCGCGTTTTCCGCCGCGCTCGCGGAGCGGGACATTGCCTTTCTCGACATGGCGCAGGTTTTTGATGAAAACGGCGGCGCAAAAACGTATTATATGAGCACCGACCACCATTATACGCTGAAAGGCGCGTTTCTCGTCTATCAGACGCTGTGCGAGCGCCTGACAAGCATGGGATATGTCATCCCCACGCTGACGGAAAACGACCTTCTCTTCTCGGCCGTAGAGGCGCCGTTTCTCGGCTCGCGCAGCCGCGCGCTCTATTATCTGCCGCGTCTACACGACGATTTCTATACCTTTGCGCTCAAAGAGCCGATCGCCTTTACGCGCGCGGACAACGGCCAGCCTGTTCCGGCCTCCGTCATCCGCCTGCCGGAACCGCTTTCCGGCGGCGTCGGTTACGGCGCCTACATGGGCGGCGATATCGCCGAAACGGTGATCGCTACGAATCGGCCCGAGCTGCCGAGCATTCTCCTGTTCGGCGACTCCTTTACCAACGCGGTCGAAACCTTTCTCTACACGAGCTTTGACGAGACGCGGAGCCTCGACCTCCGCCACTATACCGGCATGGCGCTGACGGAATACGTGCGCCTGTACCGGCCGGACATCGTCGTCTGCCTGCGCGACGACGCCAATTATCTCACCGAAACCGGCAACGGCGACGTCCGGTAAAGGCGCGCCGTCAAGGGAACTTCTCCCTGGTATGCAGAGACATTTTTTATATCACAGAAACGCGCCGGAAAGAAGCTCTGTTCTTTCCGGCGCGTCGGTTTATCTGTTTTTCTGCCGCGTCTATGCCATCTCAAAGACAACCATCGCGTGAATCTCCATCCGGCCGACGGCTGCGTTCGCATACTTTCCGTCCCAGGTAAACGCCAGCGGCTCCGTCCCGCCGTCGGCGCCGACCAGATAGACCCGCGCCGGAGCGGCGGGCAGGCGCACGGACACGGGCACGCCGTACAGCGGTACGACGTCCTCGATCACCTCGACGCCTTTGCCGCGCACGCTTGTGTGCGCAAACAGCAGGTGCGCTATATAGCGGTTCTCCGCCTGCTGCCGGGTCAGCGTCGCCACGCCGCGGTCCGGCAGCCCCGCGCGCAGCGATTTTTCCGCGCCGATCAGGCGTTCAATCACATTTGTGCACAGCTCCTTGACGTGCAGCTCGCCCTTCTGGGCGTAATCGGTAAAGACCTTCCACGCGATATAGGCAAAATTCCCGCAGACAGCCGCCGCCGGAGAAACGCCCTCGCGGTCCGGCGCGTGCTGATGCGAGGAAAAGTGCGCCGCCGTGCGGTTGAAATACGGCTCCCTGCGGTCGGCGATGACCTCGGCCTCCCCGACCGTGATGCGGCGCGCCGGCGTGTACATGACATACGCCGTCCGCCCATTCACCGCCGCAAAGCGCGGGACGCAGTAGCTCGGACAGAATTCGCTCTCGCCGCCGTCCGTGATGCCGAGCGGCAGCGCAAATGCATCCCGCTCCGTCCACAGCCCCGATTCGCCCGTCAGCAGCACGCGGCCGCCCCGGGCGGCAAACGCCGCCAGCCGCGCCCGCAGCGCCTCGTCAA
This sequence comes from Clostridiales bacterium, assembly GCA_003149835.1. Taxonomy (GTDB): domain Bacteria; phylum Bacillota; class Clostridia; order Oscillospirales; family QAMX01; genus QAMX01. Next base: position 4,158 of record QAMX01000104.1, on the reverse strand, counting down.
GCCGGATCTCGTCCGGCAGCACCAGCAGCTTGTATGCGCTGAAATCCGCCTCACGGTCTACGAGGTCAAAGAGATACTTCCCTTCCAGCAGGATGCGGCAGGCGCCGATATCCGCGGGGTTGTCGCGCGGCGTACCGGCACGGAAGGCCTCGACGCTCAGCACGGCGATATCCGCAAGCGTCTCCGCGCCGCGGCACCACGCCTCCTTCTTCTCTACCTCGGCATACGCCGCGCCGATCAGATCATACGTGGACTCGTTCATCTCGCCGGACGGATGCAGCTGATCCCCGATCGAGCAGCCCGCGCCCTGCGCCAGAGAAAGCGCGGTCTCATAGCGGAGCGCGTTCGGGTGCTTGAACCCGCCGAACTCGCCCCACGTTGTGTGAAATTTCCCGGTCATGCCGAGGAACGGCTTGCCCAGCGTGCGCGAATAGGCGGCGGACATCGGGAAATGGTCGTAGCCCCATCCGCCGGTCGGCAGGCTTTCCAGTTCCAGATGGGTGTCAAACGCGGCGATATCGCGGCGGCCGCGGCGGATATTACCGGCGTTGTGAAAAATTGTCGTCTCCGCGCTGTATTTTCTCACGACCGCTTCCATGCGGCGGCAGTATGCGGCGTAGACCCGCTCCGCCCAGACGAGCGCATCCGCAGCGCTGCACGGATCCAACCCTTCGGCGCGCATGGAGGCGATACAGCTCTGACACCAGCACGGCCTTACGTCGGAAATGTCGAGGAATATCCCGCACGGCCGGTAGAGCCGCATGACTTCGTCAAGCTGCGCGGCCAGCAGATCGAGGTACGGCGTGTTGTAACACAGAACATGATATCCGGCACGGTTGACAAAATCCGCGCCCGCGTCGGGCGACGGTTTGAGCAGCCATTCGGCATGGCGCACGGCTTCCTTTTCGTCCACCCCCGCCGAGAGGTAGACCGGAGCGCGCACGCCGAGCGATCGGCAGACCTCGATTTGTTCGCCGAGCAGATCGAAAGAGAGCCCCGGATGAATCTCATTCGCCTCGGTCGGGTGGTAGGAATAGCCGTGATGGCATTTGGAGAAGAGCGTAATGGAATCGACGTGCCCGCGCCGGAGCGCGTCGGCAAACTGTTCGCGCGAAAACCGCACGCCGATATCGGGGATCAGCCCCGAGGTGTGGAAGTCGAGATGTACCTGTCTGAAACGAAGCGCTTCCATTGTGATCCTCTGCCTTTCATAGAGAAAATACCTGTCCGTACAGCCTTTTGAAAGCGCGCCCCCGCGGACGCTTTTCCGCCGTTTACAGTGCCAAAACGCACCAGAGCATCACGGCTGCGGAACAGAGAACAAAATACAGGCCCTTGGTAATATTCGCGCCGAAAGCTTTGACAAACCCCGTCTGCGCGGCGCGCATCTGCTGAAAGTTTTTCGGCCGGTAGTCGTTGATGAGCATCACCGCCGTATAAAACGCCGTGTAAATCGCCATCATCCAAACCGGCGGCCAGCCGGCCGGATAACACAGAAGCTGCCCGGCCAGCACGGCGGCCGACAGCAGCAGAAAAAACGCCCGGATCGCCGCAAGGCCCTTGAAATCCTCGAACCGGCCAAAGAGCATCCGCTCCATCAGCACCCAGACAACGACGAAAACCGCTTCGAGCTGTGCGGCCAGCGCCGAGCCGCTCAGCGAGAGCAGCAGCGGCAGAACCGCATAGACGAGCCGGTCGCCCGCGCCGCCGTATTTTGCGACTGCGCCCAGCAGGCCGGACGGCCTTTCATCCGTCGCCGACGCACACTTCTTTTCATAGGACTCCTCGGATATCAGCCCCAGCGTCCGCAGGCGCTCCAACTCCGGTCTGTACGGCGGCAGGGCCGCCGCGCGGATCGACAGCGCGCTGTACGCCAGGAGCAGCGCCAGCCAGACCGCTGCCGCCGCCACGGCTGCGGATGAAAACGGCGCAAGCAGCGGTTCAAAAGACGCGGCGGCGGCCGGCGCCTTCCGATAGGCGAGCCAGAAGCCGAACAGCGCCCCGAAGCCGCCCAGCGCGCCGATGCTGCACTCCATAATCTTCCAGCCGTTGACCATGCCGGCGCGGTTCAGCGCCCCGAGGAAAAGCCGCCCGCTCCGAAACGGCCGCTTCGACCAGAGCTGCATGGAATTTCCGAAAAACCAGCCCAGCCCGCCGCCGAGCGCCGCCAGCGCCGAGATCACAAGGCTTCTCATATCGCCCCGGCAGAGCATCCAGAGCGCCAGCCCGACCCAGACGAGCAGATAGCCGCCCCAGCATTCGGGACGGTTTTTGGAAAAATAGAAGCGAGGCAGACGCCCCTGCTCCGGCGCGTGCGGCCGGTTCAGCAGGCGGACGCCTGCGGCGCGCAGCGCCGTCGCCGCCGCTACGGCGGCCGGCAGCTCCCACGCCGTGTACACGCCCCGGTAGAACGCCGCAAACGCAATCGCCAGCCATCCGCCTGCGACGCCGAACCAGATCGCGCCTCTCAAAAACAGCCCGCCCATCCCGCGGCGAAAACCGGTCTTTGTCCCGTCGAACGCCAGCCCGATCGTCTGTCCATACGTCATATCGCCGCCGAAATACATCGCCGCCGCGCCGACCCCGCACAGCAGCCACACATTTTCCCACGCCGCGCTCATGCCCAGCAGAGAGGCCATAGCGGCCATAAAAAAGCCGAGCATTGCTCCGGGCACCATTGCGCCCTGCCCGTGGCCGATCAGCGTACCGCGCATGCCCCACGCATACGACATGCCGATTGTGCCGGCCGTCATCAGCCAGATTATTTCCATATTCTCCCGTATCCTCCCGTCGTTCCGTTGGTCCGGCGCCCGGCCGGATTGCCCTGCGAAATAGCGGAGTCTCCGACGTATGCCGCCATCCACGCGCCGTGCCGGCGGCCGACTCCGTTTCGCTCCATCTGTCCGTTATTCAGACGCGCGCAAAAAACAGCGCGCAGAAAACGGCGATGGCTGCGATAAAATAAAGATTGACCGTGATGACCGAACCAAACGTCCGCGCAAAGCCCTTTTCTTTAACGGCGGCGAATTTTTTCGGGCGGAAATCCTTGGCCAGCGTCAGCAGCTCGTATACGGCCGTGTAAAGCGCGACATACGCCCACAGGGGCGCGTTCCACCCCGCAAACGCCGCCGCGCCGAACGCCAGCGTCGCCGCGACCGACACGGCCGTCAGCAGCGCGATTCCGCGGTAGTCCTTCAAGCTTTCAAAGCACATCTTTTCGACTACGACCCACAGAATCAGCATACCGGCGCACAGAGAGGCCGCCAGCGTCGATCCGAGCATGACAAACGCCAGCGGAACGCAGCCGTAGATCACCTGCCCCGCGCCGTCGCCGTATTTGTCGCCGAAGCGCGAGGCTTCCAGCCAGATGTCAAAGACGACGAGCGCCAGCCACGCCCCTGCGAGCGCAAGCTCCGCGGTGCGCGAAGAGAGACATACGCGCATTTGCGAAAAAGCGCCAAAATCCCTCTGCGCGACGAGAAACCCCGCCGCGGTAAAAAGGCCGCCGAGCGCGCCGAGCGTACATTCCATGATTTTCCAGTTGTCGATCAGGCCGTTTTTCTGCATCGCGCCAAGCAGATAGCGCCCGTTTTTGAGCGGGCGGTGAGTCGCATAATAGAAAAGGATGGCGACGAACCAGCCGGCCCCGCCGCCGGCGGCGGCGAACGCCGTCCAGACCAGCGAAAAACAATCGCCCTTGACCGCCGCGAAGACACAGAGCCCCGCGAACGTCAGCAGATAGCCACCCCAGCATTCCGGCCGCGTTTTGGAAAAATACGGTTTCGGAAAAATCCCTCTTTCGGCGTCATGGGGGCGGTTGAACAGCCGGACGCCCAGCGGAAACAGAACGACGGGCATGAACGCGGCTACAACGCACTCCGCAGCCGAATATACGCCCCCGAAAACGGCCTGCGTCCCCATACCGAGGTACGCCCCGGCGATCCCGAACCAGAGAAAGCCTTTGAGCGACAGGCCGAGCACGCCGCGCCAGAAGTGCGGCGCGGGAGCTTCGTTTATGACCAGACCGATCGTCTGCCCATACGTCATGCCGCCGCCAAAAAACATCCCCGCCGCGCCGAGAGCCGCCAGAATCGGCCAGTTGTCGGCCAGCAGCGCGTTGCCCGAGAGAAAGGCGACGCACATGCCGAGAATCGCGCC
>QAMX01000159.1:9866-15774 GCA_003149835.1 Clostridiales bacterium | reverse complement strand
GCGCCGTATTCGCGCTCAAACGCCGCATAGAATGCCGCTTTCACGTCTCCGATTGACAGCGCAGGCATCAGCGCCGTCAGGTTTCCGACCCGCGCGGAGACGGAGCGAACGCCCTTGGAAGCAAACTTCTGCGTATCCGGCGTCAGATATCTGCCGAATATGCCGAGCTCGCTGCGGATCAGCATGGTTCCGTGCTGCAACGCCGCGCCGCCGGAATGCAGAAACGCGCTGCCGGAAATTTTCAGATCGCCGGCAACGATATCATTCCGGCCGCTGCGCTGCGCGGAAATGCCGAGCCGCGCCAATGCGGCGAGGAGAACAGCATACTGCCGCGATTCATCAAACAGCGCCTCCGGCAGGCAGAGCGAATAGTTCAGGTTGCCGCCGTCGTGATATACCGCGCCGCCGCCGGTCCGACGGCGAACCAGCATGACGCCGTCGGCGTCCATCGCCGTCAGGTCGCATTCCAGCCACGGGTTCTGGTTCACCCCGATCACGACACAGGGCGCGTTTTGCCAAAGGTAGAGGAGAGGCTCTCCCGTCTGCGCGGCGAAACGGCAGAAAAGCGCTTCACGCGCGAGGTTTTCAAACGGGTCGGTACAGTCCGTTTCAGCGTAAAAAGCCATAGCGGCTACTCGATTTCCGTCACGCCGTAGTCAAAGCTGCCTAAGCCGATCTTTTCGAGCGCGCGCAGCTGAACATACGGGTCTTTTCCGTGAATGCGCTCAAAAAGGTGGCCTTTGTCGCCGAGCTCGTAGCCGACCGGAACACCCGCCGGCAAAAAGTTTTCCGTCTTGATCAAAGCCAGCGACGCATGCTCGATGGCGACGATATCGTCAGAGGCGAGAATACCGATATCCGGCACGATGTCCGGCGTCGTAAAGCCCCAGCAGTCGCAGAGCGCGGTGATGTTCATCAGGAAATTGATGTAATAGACGGAACCGGGCGCAAAGTTTTCGAGACATTTCTGCGTGCAGAGCGCCATACCGTGCTGAAAATCCTCAAAGCGGCCGGCATCGAGCTGAAACGCGCCGGTCGGGCAAGTCTTGACACAGTGCTGGCACGACGTGCAGTGATGCTGATTCATTTTCAGGCGGTCATTTTCAAAGGAAAGCGCGGAGTGATTGCAGTTATCGACGCAGACGCCGCAGCGAATGCATTTGCCATCGTCCCATTCAAGACCGCCTTCGAGGCTGTGAATCTGCCTGCGCGTCCGGTCTGAAACGCAGCCCATGGAGATATTTTTGACCGCGCCGCCAAAGCCGCAGACGCCGTGTCCCTTGACATGCGACAGGTCGATTAAAACCTCGGCGTCGTGGATATGTCCGGCGACATCTACCTTATGGAACGATTTGAAATCGACGTCTTTTTCATAATAATATTTGCCGTCCTCGCCGCAACAGGGGATGATCGGGCAGCCGAGCGCCTCCTCCGTATAGCCGCGCGAACGGGCGTTGCCGATGATGTGGTCGGTGATAAAAACGTCCGCGCCGTATTCTTTGAGCTTGGAAATCAGGATTTCGACAAACATCGGGTGGATCGTCGCATATCCGATCGAGCGGCCGAGATGCATCTTGACCGCCGTTTTTTTGCCCTTGACGGCTGCGGCGAGCGGAGAAGCGTCGAGCAGGCGCTCAAACTTTGCCGGAAGCGTCTCGGAAGCGTGGTAGGATTTAAAGGCAATCGGCGCAAACAAAACAGAAGATTTCATGATAGCTTGATCCTTTCGGTATGAGTTTTTCAGATAGAGGCCGCGTAAAACCGGCGACGGCAAAACGCGAGCGCCAATATCTGTAATTATAATAGAAACGCCCTTTTTTGTCAACGAATTCATCAAAAACCGGAGTGCAGACGCCGGCAATTTCCATCATGTATCATGAGAGAAAAACTCCGCCCGTTATATGCGGGCGGAGCGAAAAAAAGGTTACGCAGTGGTTTTGTCGTTGGCAGAGAGGGAGATCTTGTACAGTTCGGCGTAGTGTCCGCCCTGGTCGACCAGCTGCTCATGCCTGCCGCGCTCAATAATGACGCCATGGTCGAGCACAAAAATCTGATCGCAGCCCAAAATCGTGGAAAGCCGGTGAGCGATGGTAATCGTTGTATGGTTGGCGGAAACCGCCTTCATGGCTCGGGACAGCGCCGCTTCGGTTTCCGTGTCGATGCTGGCCGTCGCTTCGTCGAGGACGAGCACGGACGGGTCAACGGCGACGGCGCGGGCAAAGGCGATCAGCTGACGCTGACCGGCCGAGAATTCGGAGCCGCGCTCAGAAACATGCGCATCATAACCGTTCGGCAGGCTGTCGATAAACGACTCGGCGCTGACGGTTTTCACGGCGCGCCGGATATCGCTGTCGGAGATGCTTTCCTCGTTGAGGCGGATGTTATAGTTGATGTCTCCGGTAAAGAGGAAAACATCCTGCTGCACCACGGAGATGCAGCGGCGGAGATCGGTGAGCCTGTATTTGCGGATATCTACGCCGTCAATGAGAATTTCACCCTGCTGAATCTCATAGAACCGCGCCAGAAGCGAAATAATCGTCGATTTTCCGGAGCCGGTTGAGCCGACAAAGGCGACGCTTTCACCGGGCTTGATTTCAAAGCTCACGTCTTTGAGGACGTAGTTGTCCTTTGTGTAAGCGAACCAGACGTGCCGGAATTCGATATGGCCGGAGAACGATTCGAGCGGCTCGCCGGCTTCGAGATCTTCGAGCGTGTCCACCTTATCGACGATATCGTAGATGCGGTCGGCGGAGATCAGAGCCGACTGGATGGAGGTAAACTGCTCGGCAAGGTTGGCGATGGGGCCGAAGAATTGCTTAATATACTGCGTAAAGGCGTACAGCGTCCCCACATCGAGCGTATTGCCGATGACAAAGGGCGCGAATGCGGAGATAAAGATGGCTGTGGCCAAGTTAGCGAGCGCGGTCATCAACGGGTTGGAAAGGCTGTTTAAAAGGATCTCAACGATGCCGAGCCGGTAATATTCTTTGCCGAGCGCATAGAATTCGTCGTTTTTCTGCTTTTCACGGCAGTAGATCTGTACCATTTTCATGCCGGTGATATTCTCGGCGAGAAAGCCGTTCAGCCGCGAAAGCTGCGCTTTCAGCTTAATAAAGTTGCGGCGGGACATCGTCCGATAAAAAAACGTAATGACCGCAATGACCGGAATACACGTAAAGCACCAGAGCGCGAGCTTGACATCCAGGAGAAGCATGGCGCCGCAGATATTAAAGATCATCAGGATATCTTTGACAAACTGGATGACAATGCTGGAAAACAGGTCGGAGAGCGATTCAACGTCGCTGTTGACGCGCGTCAGCAGGCTGCCCGACGAGTTTGAGTCGAAAAACGACATGTTCATCCGCTGAATATGCGCAAAAAGATTGGTGCGCATGCGGTGCATGATGCGTTGACCTAAGGAGGCTAAGGTAATCGACTGCGCATAATCACAGGCAGAGCCAACTAAAATGACGACGAAATAGAGCAGGGAGAGCCGGCCGATCGCGGCGAGGTCGTTGATGCCGAGTTCTAAGTTTTCATCGATGACCAGTTTCAGAATATACGGCTTGACGACCTGTACCAAGCTGGAAGCGATCGCCAAGAAGATCGTCAAAGCGGTCAGCCATTTGTGAAAGCCGAAGTTTTTAAGCAGTCTCAGGAGAGTGTGGCGCTTCTTTTTCTGCGTATACTCGGCCATACGCCCTTCCGGGACGGCCGGCGAACCGACGGAAGACGTCGCTGTCTGTTTCATAACTCCTCTTTCTCCGCCGCACCATATTTCTTCGGGACAAGAGTCTATCGGCCGCCGGCGGCGGACGTCGGCCTCAGCGCTGCGGCTCTCAGTTGAGCCAAAAAAAATAGGTTCGCTCAGCCTTCCCGGCCCTCATTGGCGGCTTCGAGAATCGCCAACAAATTCTGGTATTCAGGGCTGGTCGCGCACAGCTCCTGATGCGTTCCGAGCGCGGCCATACTCCCGTCTTCATTCAGAAGCAGGACGCGGTCGGCGATGCCTGCCACGGCAATGCGGTGAGTGACGATAATCGTAGTACAGCCTTTGAGATAAGCGCGCAGATTGTCCAGAATAACGTGTTCCGTCTCTGCGTCCACAGCGGACAGACAGTCGTCAAGCAGCAGCAGATCCGGCTTGCGGGCGAGCGCACGGGCGATGGAGACGCGCTGTTTCTGCCCTCCGGACAGCGTCATTCCGCGTTCGCCGACCGTCGTATCGTATTGTTTGGCGAACTCGCTGATATTGTCGTGAATCGCGGCTATCTTCGCCGCTTCCACAGCGTCGTCCTCTGTGATCCGCTCGTCGTAAAAAATGATGTTATTCATAATGGAATCGGAAAACAAAAACGTTTCTTGGGGGACATAGGCGATCGCACCGCGCAGCACCCGGAGCGGAACCGTCTCGATTGGATGATTGGAGATCGAAATCGTGCCGTCGGGCGGATTCCACATGCGCATCAGCAGGCTCATCAACGTGGATTTTCCCGCTCCTGTCGCGCCCATCACCGCGAGGACGCCGCCGGTTTCAAGATGAAAGGTGATATTTTTTAACACATCCTTGTCGGTGCCGGGATAACGGAAGGTGAGATCCGTCACATCGACCGTCAGCGGCGCCAGGGACGTAACCGATCCATCCGCATTTCTGTCGTCAATCGCGGGTTTGGCCGAGAAAATCATGTCCATACGCTGTATGGAGACGATGCCGCGCTGCCAAATCTGGATGATGCGGCTGATCCTCGAAATCGGCTCCATCAAAAAGGCGATATAGGTATTAAAGGCGACAAACTCGCCCAAAGAAAGCGAACCTTCGATAACCATACGGCCGCCGAAATAGAGAAACACGGCGAAAATCGCCCCAAATACAAAAGAGGACAACGGGTTGATAAACGACCAGACGCGAACCATATCCATTTCGGCTTTCCATTTACTGCGGCTCAGCTTTTCAAACAGACGGTTTTCGCTGTTTTCTTGCGCAAAGGCCTTGATGACGCGGATTCCGGTGATATTTTCCTGTACCTTGGCGGCAATATCGGAAACCGTATGCTGGACGATGGTGAACTTGCGGCGCATGACGGTACGCAGCTTGACAAGGGCGAAAAGCAGAAAGGGAAGCGGAATCACGGCGATCAGCGTCAGTTGAATGCTCGTCGTGCTGACCATATAGCCGAGCGTGACGAGATTAATCGTCAGGACGTCGACGATACCGATCAGGCCGATACCGAACATCTGGCGAATCGCCTGTGTGTCAATAATCGCGCGCGTAATGATATCGCCGGTATTGTTTTTTACATAAAATTCCGAGCTGAGTTCCTGCAAATGCGTAAAAAGCGCGTGCCGGAGGTGCAGCTCGATAGAACGGGTAAAGCCCATGATCAGGTATCGCCAGATGTTGCGCGTGATAAACGCGCCGACGGCGCAGCCGCACATCGCCAGACAGACGTTGCGCACCTCTGTCAGCAGCGCCGATTGTCCGGGCTCGCGCGCGGCCTTGACCAGATCGATGGCTTTGCCGAGCAACTGCGGCAGAACGGCGTTGAAGACCGTCGCGACAATGACGAGGACGATACCGACCGCATAGCGGAAACCATGCTTTTTAAAATAGCTCAGGATAATATCCTTGCATCGCATGAAGCAGTTACACTCCTTTTACAAGTCCGGCCCGGTAGAGGTGGGAAGTGTCATTGAGAAAACCGAGCTTGGTATGGGGATGCCCGTTGTCTATCAGATAACGAACCAGCGTTAACCCCGTATTTTCATGAGAAAAATTGAAATGCTCCGGATAGGGGAAACGGAGCGCGCACGCGACGAGACGGGACAGAAACGAACCGTGGGAAACGACCAGAATGTTTTCTTCTCCCTGAAAGCGCCGGCGCAGATACCCGACATTCCTGTACGCGCG
>QAMX01000159.1:0-6099 GCA_003149835.1 Clostridiales bacterium | reverse complement strand
TGCGGCGGTCGGAAGCGTATAGGGGACGGCGGTCGGACAAATTTTCCGAAGCTGTTCGAAGGGACGCGGGACAAAGCCGGCCGGCGTTCCGCATTCCATTAAATCCGGCAGCAATTCGACGGCGGCGGCTCCGCCCTCTTGGCGAACAGCGACCTCGTTGGCTGTTGCGAGCGCGCGGGCGAGCGGACTGGAAATGATGCAGTCAAAACGGAGCGCGGAGAGACGAATGCCGAGCTGGCGGGCCTGCTCCATTCCCATTTCCGTCAGATCCGGATCCGCACCCGATTCCCCGGGAGAAACATTTCCAAGAGACTGAGCGTGGCGGGCAAAGTATAGATTCATGCCGTAAAGCCATCCTTCTTTCTTATTTTTGAATGGAAACGATGAAAGCGCCCGGAGAGAGAAGGCCGGGACGGCCGGAGATGTGTTAATCATACTCCAATTTCCGTCAAAATTCAATATGGAAAAGCCAAGCGGCAAGAAGAGATATGTGACTTTCTTACAATAACAAATTGACGTCAATTTAGTCCAATATGCGTAAAAATGTTTTTTTAATGCAATTTTGTCAAAGCAACTATCCCGGATAAATCGGCTTTTATACGAAAAAAACAGATTTGATCGCATTTATTTTTGGAGCTTTCACCAAAACTGCACGTTTCTGCCATTCATCAGGCGCATATATGCCGCATAGAAACAGAAAAACGAACGATACTATATAGGGACGAATCCGCGCGATGGATGAACCGCCGCGGATTTTTCTCATTTGGAAAACGCCAAATAAAAAAGGAGATCAAATCATGACGAATCTGGAATGCGATGTCACGACATGCGCATATAACTGTGATAACCTCTGCCGCCGCAGCTCAATCCTTGTCGACGGCAGACGCGCTTCAAAAAAGGATCAAACCTGCTGCGGCTCTTTTGAACAACGGGACTTTTCTCTCAACAACGACGTGCGTTTCGACGAACCGGAAGAACCCACCGAGGTAAGCTGCAAGGCGCATGAATGCGCCTTTAACTGCCACGGTGAATGCGAGGCTAAGCACATTTCTGTCTGTACCTGCGGCTGTTCCGATCCGTGTACCTGTGAAGAAACCGAGTGCGCCAGCTTCCGCAAGGAAAGCTAAGCGCTGACAGCGAGGCGCATTGTGTCTGAGCGGGGACCGCGTTTCTTCAAAAAATAGAGGAGACGCGGCTCCCCGCTTCTGTCTTTTGAGGTATGGATAGAAAGACGCTTATGTTTTTTGATAAAAAGATTGACATGGGGGAAGGCATTTTATATAATACATATAAACCAAAAAGAAAGTAGGTCATGGGATTGGAGATCAGACGTTTTTGTGTTCGCTATGACGCGGCGGACACAGCCGCCGCGCGTGCGGCGGAGTTGTTTAGCGAGGAACTGCGCGACCGCGGCGTAACCCCCAGCGCCGACGGCGACGGCGGTTTAGCATTTTGCAGAAAGCCGTTGGCTTCTCCGGACAGTTATGAGATCAGGACGGCCGACCGTATCGTCACCGTTTCAGCGCAAGGCCTGCGCGGTATGATCTATGGGTATTCGCATTTCCTTCGCAAGACTGAATATAAGGACGGGACAGTTCGCCTGATCTGCGACATTGACGGCGATTATGCTCCCGATAAACCGTTAAGAGGACATCAGCTCGGCTACCGTCCCAAGAATAACACCTATGACGCGTGGACCCCGTCACATTTTTACCGTTATTTTAAGGATATGATGTACTTTAATTCCAATATCGTCGAGTTGATGCCGGGCGGAACCGACGACGGGGAACGAAACGAACTGATGCAGCTCAGCGAAAATGATATGATGTACGAATGCGCCGCTCTGGCCGACACGCTCGACCTCGACGTCTCCGTCTGGTATCCCAACTGCGAGGTTTCCACGCCGGAAGAAGCCGCGGAGCTCCGCGCCGAGGTCCTTAAAAAAATGAAGCGCCTCAACTACGTCTTTCCTCCCGGAGGCGATCCGGGCGACTATCCGGCGGCGGAATTTCTCGAACGGGCGATTTTGACGCAACGGGAAGTGCAGAAAATCCACAAAGATGTTGAAATGTGGCCGTCGGCGCAGAAGCCCAAGCATATACCGAACTGGGGACAGGAGTTCATACGCGTCATGCGCGAGGAACCCGAGGAGATTTCCGGTATTATCACCGGTCCGAACCGCGCCTTTATGCTCGACGAGCTGCGGAGGCTGCTGCCGATGCGCTATCCCATCCGTTTTTACCCTGATGTGACGCATAACGTCCGCTGCGAATATCCGGTTCACGTCTTTGAAGACGACTGGCATTACGCGTTCGCTTCGACGATGGGAAGAGAATCGATCAATCCGCGTCCGACCGAATACGCCTATATGCATACGCTGGCGCGCCGTTATATCGCCGGAAGCGTCTCCTATTCCGAGGGCTGCAACGACGACCTCAACAAAATGGTCTGGGGATACCTCGACTATGCGCCGGATACGCCGGTTCGCGAGATCTTGGAAGATTATGCGCGCGTGTTCTTTGTCGGCGCCGACGCGGAAAAGGTGGCTGACGGCATTCTGGCCTTGGAGAAAAACTGGTTTGGCGACCCGGCCGAAAACCCGCTGATCGAAAAGACGCTGGACATCTGGGAGACGCTGGCGGCCGAAAATCCGCAGTTGGCGCGCAACTGGCGGTTCGCCTCCTTCCTGTTCCGGGCAAAAGGCGACGCGGTGATCCGCCGCCGCCGGGTGTTTGAACTCAAACTTTGCGCCTTAGCCAGAAAGCATATGCTTGCCGGCGAGGTTGAAAAAGCGCGCGAAGTGCTTGCAACGCCGTTTGACGAGGCGTACCGGACGCTGCGCGCCGAACTGTTTACGCTGGCGGAAATTTTGTTTGAAACCAACGGCATACAGCTCGACGTTGAGCATTTCCATGGCGCTGCACCCGAACGCGGCGCCGTTCTGGAAACCATTGACCTGCCGATTACGAACCGGACGTATTATGCAAAGCGTTTGGAAGCGGTTCTCCAACTGCCGGTTTCGGAGCAGGCGGACGCCGCACGGGCAATTGTCACGCATGAAACGGTGCGTGAAGACGAATTCGTGTTTTCCATCGCCGAGGATACCATGAAGCGTTTCGGCGGCAAGCCGATGGGCGCTTATCTCAACTTCCGCGGCGACAGCGCGTCTTATAATGACGGCAGTCTGCCGGTCTCGTTGCTCGGTCTCTATGACGACTACGCTTTCCGCTGTCAGCTCGGTGGCTTCCTGCCGGGGCAGGATTATGAGATCAAGCTGATGCTGTCTAACCGCCGCAGGGATCCGATGCCGAAAACGGAACTCATCATAACGGCCAACGGAACCGAGATCTATCACGGCGATTATTACGGCGGCCGTGCCGATCCGCAGTATGACGAGACGTGGCTGGCGGGGAAATATATCTCCCAGACCTTCTCGCTGCCGGCTTCGGTGTTTGTCAACGGTTGCGTCGAGCTTTGTGTTGAAGAAAAAACCTTTGGCGTCGAGTTTTCCGAAATGAGAATTCTGCGCGCGGAGAAATAACGTTTTCTGCTGCGCGGGCGGCTTGAAAAAAAGTCGCCCGCGCAGCAGGGCGTTTAACCGCTTTCACAGCGAGTGATACGGCGAATCGAAAAAAATAGTTTCTTGAAAAAGACGGATGAAACGCGCGGCCTTTTATCCGCTCAGAACCGGCAACATACATAGGGGAGGAATACTCTTGAATCGATTTGTATCCAGAAAAAACCGCGTCAAATTGTGGCTGATCCTGCTTGCAGCCGTACCCTTTGTCCAGCTCGGCGGCTGCGCGTTGTTTCCGGAGGAAGAGGAACCGATTCCCGTTCCGCTTGTTGAAGTCAAACAGGCCGAATATCTGACGAAGACGCCGCGGCGTGAAACCATTGAAAACAGGGTCTCCGGCACGGCGGAAATCGTCCCTATGCAGAGCGCGAACGTCTCGTTTACAGACAGTTCGGGGTATTTGGCGAAGATGTATTTTGAGAACGGCGATTATGTCAACGAAGGCGATCTGCTCTGCGCTCTTGAATCGCCGGATATCGGAGAGCAGCTCACCGAAGCCGAAATGCGGGCGGAAATCGCCGAATTGGAGTATCAGCAGGCGCGGCAGCAGTACCGCAACGGCGCGATCGACGAAATTTCGTGGAAGCGGGCTGAACTGAATATTTATATCGTACGGCGCGATCTCGAAAAGCTGCGCGCAAAGTTTGAGGCGACGCAGCTCTATGCGCCGATGTCCGGCCAAATTATTTATCGGGCCACCGTCTCCGAAGGCGATCTGGTCAACGCGCGGGATACGCTGTATACCATCGCCGATCTCGAAAAGCTCTATGTGCGTTATTCCGGCACCGATTACAATAAGCTGCCGCTTTATACGGAGTGCGAGCTGACCTTTACCGGCGGCACGGAAATTTATACGGGTACGGTGATTCAGACGCCGGATAATCTGCCCGACACGGCGCTGCCGATCGACAAATACTCGGTGCTGCTCGAACTGGATCGGGAGCTGCCGGAAGGAGTCGCGCTCGGGACGCAGATGAATCTCTCTTATCTGATCGAGCGAAGTGAAAACGCGCTTGTCATCGCCAAAAGCGCGATTAAAACGGCGGGGACGCGCACCTATGTTTATGTCTTGGAAGACGGTTACCGGCGGGAACGCGACATTCTGGTGGGGATCACCAGCGGTTATGACGCCGAGATTTTAAAAGGGCTCGACGAAGCGGATCTGGTAATCTACTGATATTTTGAAGGAAACGGTTGGTTGGAGCTATGATCAAAACGGTATTCCGCAGACTGAGCGGCAACCGCTGGAAGGTGCTGTCGCTGCTCGTCGGTCTGATTCTCGCAATCGCAATCGCTTTCTGCATTCCCGTGTATTCGGACGCGATTCTGCAACGGATTCTAACCAAAACGCTCGAAGAGGTACAGACGGAAACAGGGGAATATCCGGCGTATTTAAGCGTCGATTACAGGATTGCAGGCGTCAAAAAAGACGCAAACGCCATTTCGTCGACGATCGAAGGCGTCTTTACGAATATGAACCAACAGCTTCCCATGGACAGCCTCGTCAGCGGCAAAATGCTGAAATACGAGATGTTCAGGCGCTTTGTTGAAGAATCGAAGAGCTATGAAAACGCCGTGCTTACATATCTTGAAAATTTAGAGGAGCACGTTACGGTCGTCGCAGGCCGGATGTTTCAGCCCGACAGAGACGACGGCGTCGTCGAAGTCGTCGTCAACAATCGGACGCTGGTGAAATCGCTGCTGACGCTCAACCAGGTTTATGAGTACGACAGCATGTATGCCGATGAGGAGCAGGGCATCAGGATCGAGATCGTCGGCATTATCGAGCCGAAGGATCCGTCCGATCTGTTCTGGTATACCCCTTTTGATAAGATCACCGGCGGTATGTTTGCCGCCAATACCTACTTTGAGCAGCAAATTGCGCAAAATATGGACTATGCGCGTCATTTGACGCAATTTACCTACTATAACGCCTTTGATTTTTATGATATCAAGACTCATAACGCGCAGAGCGTCTCGGATCTGTTCCGCTCGGCCAATGAGACGTTAAACCGCAGCCTCCCCAAAAATATGCTGTCGCTCAGCGTTGTCCCGGCGATCGACGCGTTTTTGGAGGAGTCGGCCGTAGTGGAGGTCAGCATGTATATCCTGACCATCCCGATCTTTATCCTGCTCGCGTTTTACATCATTATGGTTTCGCGCTTGAAACTGCAAAGCGAGCAGAACGAGATATCGGTCATGCAGAGCCGCGGCGCCGGCCGAGGTTACATCCTCGGCCTGTACCTGATTGAATGCGTGATTCTCATGGGCGTGGCCGTCGTCCTCGGGCCGCTGCTTGGGCGGCTGTTGTGCGAAGTCATCGGAGCGTCGAACGGTTTTCTTGAATTCGTCAACAGAAAGGCTCTGGATTACCGCATCGTGCCGGGCGCATATCTCGCGGTCGCCGCGACGGCGCTGCTGTTTATTCTGATCACGATGATTCCGGCGTTTTTCGGCGCCGGCGTCAATATCGTTGAAAGCAAACGGCGGCGGCAAAAAAAGAATACGCCGTTTTATCACAA
>QAMX01000002.1:23840-32661 GCA_003149835.1 Clostridiales bacterium | reverse complement strand
CGCTCACGGCGAGTTGGCGGGATTCGGCGCGGAGGAGGCCGGCGCCGGGGAATAGGCGGGCATGGTGACGATCCCGTCGCCGGTGCCGGAAGGCGTCACCTTCCATGTGTCGTAGACCTCCTCGATTTTTTCGCCGGTCGCACGCTCATAGCGGATGACCGACACATACCGCCCCCTGAAATCGGCCGAGGAGCCGAGAAGCAGCAGGATGGCCGCGGCGGCGGTAACGAGCAGAACGGCGCGCATCGCGCTTTTGAAAAAGCGTTTCATGGGCTGTGCTCCTTTCTATTCTATGCGTTAGTCGATTGGAAAACTCTCGCTTTGCTCGCCAAACGAGCGCAGCGAGTGCGATCAGCGCGAGTTTCTCGATTGTAAAACGCAGTTTTACAATCGACTAATTTTATGCGTTTGAACAGTGATGCCAGCGTTTGGAGCAGCGACAGTATTAAAAAAGAAACAGAAGCGGCGCCGGACACGGGGATCCGGCGCCGCTTCCGTTCGGCGCGTTGAAATCAATCAATAATTCTCCGGTTTTACCATAAAGAACGCCTGCGGATGCGCGCAGACGGGGCAGACGCCCGGCGCCGCTTTGCCGACGTGGATATGGCCGCAGTTGGCGCACATCCAGACCACGTCGCCGTCTTTGGAAAAGACTTGGCCGTTTTCGATGTTGGCCAGCAGCTTGCGGTAGCGCTCCTCGTGCGTCTTTTCGATTTTGGCGACGCCTTCAAACAGCAGCGCGATCTGCGTAAAGCCCTCCTCGCGCGCCTCCTGCGCGAATTTGGCGTACATATCCGTCCATTCGTAATTTTCCCCGGCCGCCGCGTCGCGGAGGTTTTCCGGCGTGTCGGGCATACCGTCGTGCAGGAGCTTAAACCAGATCTTCGCATGCTCCTTTTCGTTTTCCGCCGTCTCTAAAAACAGCGCCGCGATCTGCTCATAGCCGTCTTTCTTGGCCTTTGAGGCGTAGTAGGTGTATTTGTTTCTGGCCTGCGATTCTCCGGCAAACGCCGCCATCAGGTTGGCTTCCGTTCTTGATCCTTTCAGCTCCATAACATAGTCGCTCCTTTGTAAAAAAATAAAGATATTTTACTTCCATAATAAGTATAAGCGTTTATTTCGGCGTTGTCAAGGAGGATTTTGTAAAATACGGCGGAGTAAAAAAAATTACGCGCGGCTTGACAAAGCGGGGCGCGCCGCCATATAATGTAGGTATCGCGGACAGGCCGGCCGGACAAATCCGATTCAGAGAGGACGATTTTTATGCCGAAAGAGCGCGGACAAAAGCTCAAACTGCTGTATCTGTACAAAATTCTTTCCGAGCAGAGCGACGAGAATCATCCGGTCTCCACGGCGGCGCTTGTCTCGGCGCTGCACGCCTGCGGCATTGCCGCCGAACGCAAGAGCATCTATTCCGACCTCGCCGCGCTCGAAGAGTTCGGCGTCGATATCGGCCGCTCGCGCGGATCGCCGGCCGGCTATTTCATCAACTCGCGGGCGTTTTCGGTGCCGGAGCTGCAGCTTTTGGCCAACGCCGTCGCTTCAAGCAAATTTATCACCGAAAAAAAATCGCAGGAGCTGATCCGCAAGATCACCTCGCTGACCAACGCCCAGACTGCCGGACGCATCAACCGGCAGATTTACATCCTCAACCGCCGAAAGCACGTCAACGAGCAGATCTACTACAACATCGACCGCATCCACGACGCCATCAGCGAATCGCGCGAGGTGTCGTTCCGCTATTTCGACTATACGCTTTCCAAGGAAAAACGTTACCGCCGCGGCGGCGAGACATATACGGCGACGCCCTACGCGCTTTGCTGGGACGACGACAACTATTATATGATCGCCTATTACCCGCGCTACGGCGCGATCTCCAACTTCCGCGTCGACCGCATGGATTATATCGACCTCGGGGAATACCGCGAACCGGACGAACGCCGGAAAAGCTTTTCCGTCGCCGACTATACGCAGGGGCTTTTCTCGATGTTCGGCGGAGAAAAGCTGCTGGCGCGGCTGGAATTTTCCGGCCATCTGATCGGCGCGGTGCTCGACCGCTTCGGGCGCGACGTGGCCGTCGAGCGCACCGGAGAGGATCGGTTTGCCGTCAGCGCCGACATCGTCGTCAGCCCCGCCTTCTGGGGCTGGCTGTTCCAGTTCGGCGCCGACGCGCGCGTGCTCGGCCCGGAGCGGCTGCGCGCCGCCGCCGCCGCGGAAATCCGCAGGCTGCACGCGCTGTACGGCGAAGCGTGAGCCGGCCGCAAGGCTCCGCGCGCCGTTTCGTTTGCTCCCGGTTCCGTTCCTGTGCGCTTTTCCAAGCTCGGTATGGGCTCCTGCGAAAAAAATTGCGCAACCGGTCATTGCAGGATTGACAAAGCGGAGATTTTGTGATATACTGTTACAGTCCGATCGGGTCGGTTTGTTTGATCCGGCGGCAGAATCGAATATGCGGATGTGGCGGAATTGGCAGACGCGCTAGATTCAGGTTCTAGTGAATGTACATTCATGTGGGTTCAAGTCCCGTCATCCGCACCAAGTCGGAGCAAACGTCATATCGTTTGCTCCGACTTTTTTTACAAGCCAGAGCGCACGCATTTTGTTGCTCCTCCTTTCCAAACCGAACCCGCTGCCGCTGGGCTTCGATTTGGTTTGGGGAACGATTTTCTGAAAGAGCCTGTTGACCGCATTATGGAAAAAAGCATTGTAGAAATACAATGCTTTTTCTTTTACTGTGATTCGCTGAACGAAGCCTTATATTCCTCGCCCCAATTCAACATCGCGTCAAGAATTGGGCTCAGGCTTTGTCCCAGTTTTGTCAACGTATACTCCACTCTTGGAGGCACCTCGGCATACACCGTTCGGGTTAACAGACCGCTTTCTTCCATGGCTCGAAGCTGTGCGGTCAACACCTTTTGCGATACATTGCCGACGGATTTTTTTAATTCGCCAAATCTTTTTGTCCCCGTAAGCAGGTCGCGCAAAATTAAAACCTTCCATTTATCGCCGATTAAAGATAAAGTCGTTTCCACAGGACAAGCGGGCAATTCTTTTACGGTTTTTTGTGTACTCATTGATTTACCTCCAAATCGTTCCTATTTGAAACCTTGTGTTTTATTGTACCATACAGCCTTCAAGGAATCAAGATTTCGTCTTGAAATCAGCGGGAATAAAATTTTTAGAAAAAATTTTTGCTATACCGAATCGCTGAAAAGGCCCCAAACGACGCATTTGTTTCCTTTTGGTAACTGCCCAATCGTCACCTCCCGGTAACTACGCCACAAGATTGTGCGTACTTTACAGCTCAGATGGACGCTCGTATAATATAGTCAAGAGCTACGGAGAACGGCCGATCCAAGGCTCGAAACAAAACCGACGATCCTATGAATTTGGAGGCTATCATGATGAACAAGAACACCTTTACCACCGTAAAACTCGCAAAGGGCGAAATGAATGTTTACAATTTCGATGGTATTAAGCTGCACGCATACAAGACCAACGATTTCGTTGACAACGAAGTTTTTATCGTTGAGAAAAACGGCAGAGCCGTTATTATTGAATCCCCTTGTTTCTTCGACAACAATAAAGAGCTTGCAGAATACCTGAAAGATGTTGAGGTTGAGGGTATGTTCATTGCCTACCACGGTGCAGGCGCTACCTTCCTGCCGGAAGTTCCGAAATACGCAACGCAAAATGCCGTGGACTACTCGGCAAACGGCGGCGGAAAGGCTCTGATAGATCATTTTACAAACGTTTTCGGGGAGATTTTCGACAGCTCTATTCATAAAATTACCAATGTCATGGAAGCGGGTCAGATAACGATCGGCGGCATTGATTTTGTCATCAAGCAGACCGCAGAAGCGTTTGACATTGTGATTCCAGAAATCAACGCCGTTTACACCCATATGCTTGGACACGACTGTCACTCCATCGTGGCGGGCGCAGGTCACGCTGACGGAATGATTGCAGAACTCCGCAACTATATCGAAAAGGGCTACGATCTGATTCTAACCTCTCACTATACGCCGGAGGACTTGAAAGACGCGCAGACCAAAATCGACTATCTTGAAGCTTTGAAAAAGATTGCGGCGAATTGTGCGGATGCCGGCAGCTTCAAGGCGGAAGTACGGAAACGGTACCCTGCGTACAGCGGTGAGAACTATCTCGATATGACGGCAGGATTTTTCTTTGCTTAATATGGTGGCGGGGCTGTCAATATGGCAGCCCCGTTCTGCTTCAAAAGGAGGCGGGCGAAAGTGGATATCCGTGCAATCTTGCGGCTTAACGGTTTGCCCGCAGCAAGCGGCGATTCGGAGAGGATAAAAATGACACAAACCGAAAGAAGAAAGGATTTAATAGCGGCGCTCCTGAAAGAACAGCCGCATGGTTCTGAAATAGAAATTCCGACGGGCGAGCAGGAACAAAAAGTTCTGCTTCGTTCGCTCTTGAATATCCGCATGCCCCTGCCGGCAACCGATGAATTTCTGACGATACAGGATGCCTACTTACAGGAAGAAATACGACAAAAAGGAATCATCAGTGTTGACGATTTGCAGCCGTTGCAGCCGGGGATCTATCTTTGGCAGGGCGACATTACCGCGCTGAAATGCGACGGTATCGTAAACGCCGCCAACAGTCAAATGCTCGGCTGCTTCTGTCCGAATCACGGGTGTATTGACAATGCGATTCATACCTTTGCAGGGGTACAGCTTCGTTTGGCCTGTGCGGAATTGATGAGGAAACAAGGTCATGAAGAAAAAACAGGCCAGGCGAAAATCACGCCCGCCTATAACCTGCCGTGTCGATATGTCCTGCATACGGTCGGCCCGACGATTCGAGGCCGCTTAACGCAGCGGGATTGCGATTTGCTTGCTTCCTGCTATCGCTCCTGTCTGGAATTAGCAGAGCAAAACAGCTTAAAAAATATCGCGTTTTGCTGTATCTCTACGGGAGAATTCCG
Organism: Clostridiales bacterium; assembly: GCA_003149835.1. Lineage (GTDB taxonomy): Bacteria > Bacillota > Clostridia > Oscillospirales > QAMX01 > QAMX01. Next base: position 27,704 of record QAMX01000002.1, on the reverse strand, counting down.
TTTTCCAAATGACAAAGCGGCAGAAATTGCGATTCAAGCAGTCAGGGAATACAAAGAGCGAACGCACAGTGAGATAGAGGTGATATTCAATGTTTTTAAGCAACTTGATTACAGCATCTACCGGGAGTTGCTCCGGGCAGATTGACAGACTGAAAGAGGAGATAGAAAACGCTGACGCCATTGTAATCGGCGCAGGCGCGGGAATGTCCGCATCAGCGGGTTTTGCCTATGACGGCGAACGCTTTGAAAGAAACTTTGCGGATTTTCGCAAAAAATACGGCTTTACCGACATGTACTCGGGCGGGTTTTATCCGTACAGGTCGCTGGAAGAATACTGGGCGTGGTGGTCAAAGCATATCTATGTCAACCGTTATGACGCGCCTGTTGGCAAGCCGTATTCCATATTGCTCAAAATCGTGCGGGACAAGGACTATTTTGTATTGACGACCAATGTTGACCATCAGTTCCAGCTTGCCGGCTTTGATAAAAAAAGGCTGTTTTATACCCAGGGCGATTATGGCTTGTGGCAATGCTCCAAGGCCTGCCACAATAGGACCTATGATAACGAAGAACCCGTGCGGCAAATGGTGGCAGAGCAAAAGGATTTGAAAGTTCCGTCAGAACTGATTCCGAAATGCCCCGTTTGCGGCGCGCCTATGACCATGAATTTGCGGTGCGATAACTCCTTTGTGCAGGACGAGGGCTGGTATGCGGCGGCAAATCGTTATGAGGATTTTGTCAGACGGCAGAAAGGGCTGCGCATTTTATTTTTGGAGCTCGGCGTTGGGGGAAATACGCCGGTCATCATCAAATATCCTTTTTGGCAAATGACGGCGCAGAATAAACGGGCGACCTACGCCTGTATCAACGCCGGCGAAGCAACTTGCCCCAAAGAGATTGGCAAACAGGCGATTTGCATCGATTCGGATATTTCTGCGGTATTGGAAGATTTAGAATAAGGGGATAGATTTACGGCAAGCTGTTTGCACAAAACGGCATGAAAATTTCGGGGAAAAGAAGAACGCCAATAGGCGTATCCGAGCGGTCGACAGCGTTTGATCGACGAGGCGGAAAAAAGAACGCAGCTCACGCACGGCGGACCCGGCGGCAGGAAAGCTTGCAAAGCGCTTGGGGGTATGATATAATAGAATCTCAAAAATACAAGGATCGACATAGGCTCAGCGGATCAGCTATGGAAAGGAATTCGACATGTTTCTGAACATTATGGACTTTGGCGCCAAGGCCGACGGGCAATTTGACGATACGCCGGCATTGATTAACGCCATGGAGGCCGCTAAAAAAGAAAACGGAACCGTATATTTTCCCAGCGGGGAATACCGCTTTCACCCCGTTAAAATTCCCAGCAACATCACCTTGCTGGGGTATCCGGCATGGGGATATGTCAAGCAGGAGGAGGGTCAGAAACGCCTGATCATCAAGCCGCTGTCGAGCGACGGAAAGGCGCTTTTTGATATGGACGGCTGCGTCGGCACCCGGATTATCGGGCTGCACTTTGACGGACTGGACATGGGCGAAAATTTTCACTGCATCTACTCAAAGCACAGAGGCACTGAGCAAAACATCGTTTTTGAGGATTTAAGGATCACCAACTTTTCGGGCTGCGGCATTGTGCTGGATTGGTGCTGGGTCTTTGTGATTCGCAGATGCCTGATTATCCTGAACAAATCCCATGCCATCGACGCAACCAAGAGCTATGACGGCTGGGTCATCGACAATCAGCTCTCCTACAACGGCGGCTACGGCTATTTTGCCGGAGACCCCCGCGGGGGCACGGCGACCGTCGCGATTACCGCCAACCGGATCGAAGGCGGGCCGGGCGGCATGTACCTCTGCAATTCAAACTCGCTGAATATCACCGGAAACTCCTTCGATTCGTGCAACGGTCCCGCGCTTACGCTCAAAAGCTGCCGCGCCTGTTCAATCACAGGCAGCGTCATCCGCCTGAGCGGACGGACCCGCGAAGGCGACGACAGCTCGCATGTACAAATTGAGGACAGCGCCGGCATCTCGTTTGTCGGAAACTCCATATGGGGCTGGTACAATTTGGAGAAAAAGATCAATTCCAAATATGCCTTTGTCCTCCGCGGCCTCACCAACTCTCTGGTCGCGCAAAACGCCGTGTTTGAAGGCTATACCGACGCGATGATCAAGGATTACGGCGGCCATGTAAACACGATTATAGATCAAAACGTCGGATAACGGCCGCCATAAAAAAGACCGGGGACGGAATAGCCCGCGTTCTGTCTGCGGGCGTCCGGGTTTTCATGGAACGTTTCTATTGACCGCTTTTTTGCGCGATAAAACAAAATCAGGCTCTGCGGCGCGGTTTTTCACCCGCCGCGGAGCCTGATTTTTTCTGATAAAGCTCTATTTGCCGCGCGCTTCTCCGACGAGGGCTTCCAGGTTCTCCACCCTTGACCGCAGGGAGTAGAGCTTTTCTACGGCTGAAAACATCTCTGCATACGCGCCGTTTTTCAGCATCAGCTCGTCATGTGTGCCGCGCTCGCAGATCTCGCCGTTTTTGACAAACAGAATCTGATCCGCAAAGATCGTGCTGATCAGCCGGTGCGATACGAAGATAACGGACCGTTCGCGCTTCATTTCAAAAATGGAGCGGTACAGCTCGCACTCGCTCGCCGGATCCAGCGCCGACGAGGGCTCGTCGAGGACGATAAAATCCGGTTTTTTGTAGAACGCTCTTGCCAGCGCAATTTTCTGCCACTGACCGATGGACGGCTGAACGCCGTTTTCGTCAAAGCTCCGCGTCAGCGGCAGGGAGATATCGCCGTTGTGCTGTTCAAAAAACGCGTCCAGCCCGCCCTCGGCCAGCGCGGCTTCAAAGCGGCTTTCGCTTTCGCCGTCAAATTCCTTCATGGCGACGCTCTCGTAAAGAGAGACGGAATATTTGCTGAAATCCTGAAAAACCGTGGCGATCGAGCGGCAGTAATCCTCGTATGCGATATCCCGGATATCGGTTCCGTCCAGCAGAATCGCCCCCTGATCGGGCTCATACAGGCGCAGAATCAAACGGACGATCGTGGTTTTGCCCGCGCCGTTCGCCCCGACGATCGCCACGGTTTCCCCGAAGCGCAGATCAAAGGAGACGTTTTTCAGCACGTCGTCTTTCATATTCGGATACCGGAACGAAACGTTTCGGAAGGAGAGCGTTCTCGGTCCGCTGCGCGGCATCGGCAGCGCTTTTCTGTCGGCCATATCGGGCGTATCGTTCATAAAACGGTCGTATACGTCGAAAAACAGCACAACGCCGTAGATACCGGCCAGATACGAATAGATGTTTTCGGCCGCCTGCTGAATCGTGCCGACGGCGGTGATCATCAGGGTGAAGTCGCCGACCGCCAGCCTGCCCGACAGCAGATCGACGCACAGGACGATATAGGCCGCGGCGTTGCCCAGTTTGTCCAGCAGCGCCTTGGCGATGCTGCCCTTCGCGTCATAGCGGAGCGCCCCGCGGATGCTGGACAGAAAGCCCGCATACGCCTGCCGGTATTTTTTGTGAAACAGCTCGTGCGAGGCGTAGATGCGCAGCTCCTTCTGTTCTCCGGGCTGCTGCAAAACGTTGGCGTAGTAATCCATGCGGCGCCGCAGGGAGGTCCGCCCCATGGCGATCTGATAAAACCGATCCTCCCGCTTGATGGAGATGATCAGCGCCGGCACGGATAAAATCAGAATGACAAACAACAGCCACCAGCGGAAGACGACGATCACGGCCGCGAAGGAAACAAACAGGATCACCTGACGAATCAGCAGAATCAGGTTGCTCAAAATGATCGTCGCGCTGCCGTTGATCTGCCCGACCGCCTGCTGATACAAATCGAGGTATTT
>QAMX01000002.1:14867-20243 GCA_003149835.1 Clostridiales bacterium | reverse complement strand
TGCGAGATCATCTGTCCGCAGACCTCGTCCACCTTGTTGCTCAGGATGTTGGCGACGATCAGCAGGGTGGTGACAACCGTCATGGCGAGAATCCACGGCAGCACCCGGTACAGCGACTCCGCCAGCGGCGCGCCGGTTGCGGCCTGCGCCATACAGATATCGATGATCTTTTTGAGCGAATACGCCTCTAAGCTCGGCGTGACGCCGCCCAGAACCGCGACCAGCATGGCAAAGAAAAAGGCGCTTTTGCTCTCGTGCCATTGGATTTTCAACAGCCGGACGGCCGACAGGACAGTCTTCTTCATTCGGGACCTCCCTTTCTGTTCGCCGCTTCTTTATGCCTGCGCGCGGGCTCCCGCGCGCAAATTTTTACAATTTTATTATATCTCGGAATTTTCCCTTGATTTGTCGAATTGTGTCGAAAAAGAAAAGAGAAGGCGCTTCCGCGTTCCGGCGCAGAAAGCCTGTATAAGCGGCGGGCGGGCGCTGTCCGACAGAGCCCGCCCGCTCGGAGCGCTGTGAAAAACGCCCCTGTATAAACGATATTCTCCCCGCGCGGTGCCTGCCGCGTTAACGGTTGGCGAGGCCGAGCACGGCGCGGCGCGCCATGTCGAGCGCGTGGCCGGCGGCGAGGCTGCGGATATAGGCGCGGTCGCGGGTGCGGCCGCCGAGGCGCAGCTCTTTGACATAGGTCGCGCCGCGCAGGGTCAAACCGGCGTAGACGAGGCCGACCGGCTTTTCCTCGCTGCCGCCGGAGGGGCCGGCGATGCCGGTCAGCGCCACGGCGACGTCCGCGCCCGTGATTCTCGCGGCGTTGCGCGCCATATAGGCCGCGACGGGCCGGCTCACCGCGCCGTATTCGCGCAGCAGCCGCGCGGGCACGCCGAGAACGCCCTGCTTGACGCTGTTTGCATAGCTGACGACGCCGCCTAAAAACACCGCCGAGCTGCCCGCGACGTCGGTGATCCGCTTGGCGACCAGCCCGCCCGTACACGATTCGGCGCACGCCAGCGTCAGCCCGCGTTCGGCGAGCAGCGCGACGACGCTCTCTTCGAGCGAACCGACGTCCACGCCGTAGACGATGTCGCCGAGCGCGTCTTTCAGCTCTTCGACGACCGGCGGCAGCATGGCGCGCGCCGCCGCCTCGTCGGGCGCGGAAGCGGTCACGCGCAGCATGACCTCGCCGTCCTTGCAGTAGGGCGCGATGGTCGGGTTGAGCGCGTGCTCCATCTTTTCGCGCAGCAGCGCCTCGACCGCCGACTCGCCCATGCCGAAAATGCGCACCTCCGAGGAGACGATGGTCTTTTTGGAACGCGCGCGCAGAAAAGGCATCGCGCGCTCTTTCATCATCGGCCGGCACTCGCGCGGCGGCCCGGGCAGCATGACGACGGTGACGCCGCCGGCCTCGGCGGCGCAGCCCGGCGCCGTGCCCCAGTCGTTGTCAAACACCGTACAGCCGCGCGGCAGATACGCCTGCTTGACGTTGTTTTCGGTCATTTCCCGCCCCAGATCGGCGAAAAAGCCGCGCATCCGTTCGAGCGACGGCTCGTGCAGCTCCAGCGGCAGGCCGAGCGTTTCGCAGATGACCTCCTTGGTCAGGTCGTCGTAGGTCGGCCCGAGGCCGCCGGTGGTGATGATCAGGTCGGAGCGCGACTTGGCGAGGCGCAGCACGTCGCGGAGCCTCTGCGGGTTGTCGCCGACGACGGTGTGGTAATAGAGGTCGAGCCCCAGCTCGGCGAGGCATTCGGAGATATCCTGCGCGTCGGTGTTGGCGATCTCGCCGAGCAGCAGCTCGGTGCCGACGGAGATGATTTCAGCGGACATGGAAAATCACACAGCTTTCTTGATGCAATAAGATAGGCTCTCCATGCGGAGAAGCGGGTGGAATCGGGAAATCCGCAGAGGCCGCCGCAGGCGGCGGCTTTTGGTAAAAGCCCGGCGCAACGCGGTTGGAACCGGCCGGTTTCGCCAGCGGCGCGGCAGAACCGGCTCTTTACCGCTTCCAGCCGGCCACATACGCCTCGATCTCCCTGGCCTCCTCGACGCTGCGGGCGCCGGTATTCAGAATCAGCCCCTCGGGCTTCAAGTGCTCTTTGAGCGCGGGAAGATCGCCGTGCCGCACCTCGATATGGATCATCTTGCCCGCCGCCTGAATTTTTTGGAGGACGCCGAGCCAGTGCGCGGCGGACGGCTGTCCGGCGCCGTAGACCCACTGGATGCCTTTCAGCGCTTTGATTTGCAGCAGAGAATCGAGATGGCGGAGCGCTGCGGGGCCGTCGAGATGGAAGATGCTGTTGCCATACAGCTCGATTTCAAGCAGCAGCTCCGGCTCGACAAATTCGCCGTACATGTCGTTGGAGATCAGCCCCAGAAGGTCGCATGAGGACACATACCATCCCTGCGGATGATAGACCCCCATCCAGTTGGTCGAGCCCTTCTGCTTCGCTCCGATCATTTCGTCGAGGCGGCGGTAAACGCTCCGGTACAGCTCGAAGCTCTCAAAGTTGAGCTTTTTGACAAGGTCGGGATTTTCATAGAGGTCGAGACAGAGCGCTTCCGGGCCGCGCAGGGAAACGAGCCCGTCCATGCCGCCGTGAAGGTCGGTGACGCCGACGAGATAATCGCCGCCGGCGTCGTCGAGGATGTCCCGCGTCATGGCGAGGATTGTCTGGTACCAGACGTTAGCCGTATCAAGCGCGCGGAGGCGAAGCTCTTCCAGCGCGCCCGGAATGTGGACGGCCCAGCTGGTGTCCTCGCCGAAAACCAGCTCGCAGCCGAGAATCGCCCCGAAAATATCCGGCCCTAAATTCGGCCAGAGCATGGGAAAGGACACGCCGCCGTAATAGGTGTCGGCCATCCGTTGCCGCGCGGTCTTGACGATAAACTCCGTATCCGTCCAGCGTTCGCGCAGAGAGCGCCGGTACGGCGGCTCCGGGGCGGCCGGTTTTCTGCGCGCGCGGATCTGCAAGAGCGGGGCGTCGTGGTTTTCCAGATTCCAGCATTCCAGATAGCGGCGCGACACCGCATCAAAATCGGAGATCCCGATCATGGTTTGACCCTCCTTAAAAATCGGCGTATTTGGCGGATTTCAGGATGAGAACGGCAGATTTCAGCCGACGCTGCGCGCGGCCCGTCAAGCGCGAAACCGGGAATCCGGCGGTCACAGAATCTCGTCGAGAAATACGGAACGATAGCCGTTTTCCCGCAGCCAGAGAATCGCCGTCTCCATGCGCGCGGCAAAGTCTGGAAGGCAGCGACTGTAATCGGGGTAGAAATACTGCTCGTGAATCATCACTTCCAGAAAATCCGCGCGCCGGCCGGAGCTGAGCCGCGCGTCGAGCCGCGGGCGGATCTCTTCGGCGGGGAGGGCGTTGAGCACGAGGTCGTTGCGCACGAAGATCATGCCGGTTTCGGGGTCGCGCGCCAGTCCGTTTTGATCGAGAAACTGTGTCGCCTCCGCGTCGAGGTAATAGGAGAGGCGCGGCGCGCCGTCATAGGTGCGGCAGAGCGCGATCAGGCCGCGGTAGCCGCAGTCGGCGAGCGCGCGGCAGCCCTCGCGCGTCGCCGTGACGAAATGGAGCGTCGTAAATCCGCTCATCAGCGCTTCGCCCGCAAAGCGCCGCAGCTCGGCGTGAACGGCCTCGCAGTCGCCGCGTACCTGCGCATAGCCCGCGCTTTGATAAGGGTCTGCCGGCCGGTCGGCGCGCGCGTGGAACGAGAGCCGCAGCCAGCCGGCGTTGGCAAGCCACTCCGACCGGTAAACATCCGGCATCTGCGCGAGCGTAAAGCGCTCGCTTTCATAATAGACATTCAGCTGAAAGCGCGTTTCGTACCGCTCGTGAAGCCGGTAAAGCAGCGCCATATAGGCGTTGTCAAAAATCGAGGCGGGGCGGGACAGCGCAAGGTCGCGGAAAAAGCGGATGTTGTCGTCGATGGAAAAGCGGTAGCTTTTTTCTGAGACGGTATCCGCCAGAGAGACCAGTGAAACGGCGCGCGGCATTGAAAAACGCCTCCTATCCGGAATTGAAATCGCCTGTGCAGACAGAAAAAACCGTTTGCCCGGGAGATTCCTTTCTGAAAGCCCGCCCTTACAGGCCGGCAAGCACATCGGGGTTTGCGGTCAGGTCGATGCGCTTGAAGCGGTCGCTGGCGTCAAAGAGCCAGCACCTCGAATCCACCCGGTTCGGGGAGTGAAGGATATAGCGCTGATCGTCGATAAAGCAGATCGCCGCCTGATTTTCGCAGGCGATCGCCGAGCGGGTGCGCGTCTTGACGGCTTCGTTGAAGCCCTGCCACTCCCGGGTTTCATAATGGGGGCAGTTGCAGTAGGGCAGCAGTCCGAGGCAGTCGACAAACATGAATTCGCCCTCGGGCCCGCAGTCGTCATAGCCCTCCGCAAACCAGCACATCGAGCCGGAAGAGTCGCCGAAAAGGATTTTGCCCTCGTCGTAGGCTTCTTTCAGATACTTGTCGGCGTGGGTTTTCCTCCAAACCTCCAAGGCAAAGCGGAGATTCCCGCCGGGGACGTTGATGATGTCCGCCCGCCGGATTTTTTCCGCAGTCATCTGCTCGGTCACATAGTCGTGGGTGAGAAAAAGCATATCCACCTCGCAGCCCCAACGGAAAAACCGCGAATACAGTTCCGTGCCGCGGTTGTCATAGCAGGTGGTGGGAATATGCAGAAAGTTCGGCTTTTTCTTGCTGCACAGGGACAGAATATGGCGAACCAGAAAATCATTGTCGAATCCGCCGCCGATGGCGACAATTTTTCCCATAAAAAGCGCTCCTTTGCATTTTTATCAAGCGAACCGCTTGTAAAGGTCTGAAAATGAAATGTCATCTTGTTTTCCGGCGGCTTTGCCGGCGAAAAGGGATCTATAAGAAGAACAAAACGAGTCCGCACGCCGGCCCGTTTCCCAGTCAAGGGCATAGAAAGGATACGGCGAGTCGCCATAGGGGCGGCAAAACGCCCCGTTTGTTTTGTCAGCGGGAGGCTTCGGGCGAAAGCAGCAGCGCCTCGCAGTTGAGGCCGCTTTCCCACGGGCGGTACATCGTCCCGCTGGGGCGGCGGTCGACGTAGTATTCAGACCACGCGCCCGCGTCGTCGCGCAGGTCCAGCAGCAGCCTTTCCAGCTCCGCCGCCGGCTCAGAGCGGCTTTTGAGCAGCGAGAGCAAAAGCCCCGGGTCATAGCCGGTGATTTTGCCGCCATTCTCCGGATGGAGACGCCCGGCGAGCTCGCCGAGATAGGGCGCGAGCAGCGGCGAGCCGGTATAGGCGGCCATCAGCAGCGGCGACGGGATAAAATAGCGCCGATTTGCCTCCGGGGCTTCTCCGGCGGCTTTGTCCACGCAGTCGGGGCAGACATAGCGGCCGAA
>QAMX01000002.1:8168-13127 GCA_003149835.1 Clostridiales bacterium | reverse complement strand
GCCGTTTTCCCGCAGCCAGAGAATCGCCGTCTCCATGCGCGCGGCAAAGTCTGGAAGGCAGCGACTGTAATCGGGGTAGAAATACTGCTCGTGAATCATCACTTCCAGAAAATCCGCGCGCCGGCCGGAGCTGAGCCGCGCGTCGAGCCGCGGGCGGATCTCTTCGGCGGGGAGGGCGTTGAGCACGAGGTCGTTGCGCACGAAGATCATGCCGGTTTCGGGGTCGCGCGCCAGTCCGTTTTGATCGAGAAACTGTGTCGCCTCCGCGTCGAGGTAATAGGAGAGGCGCGGCGCGCCGTCATAGGTGCGGCAGAGCGCGATCAGGCCGCGGTAGCCGCAGTCGGCGAGCGCGCGGCAGCCCTCGCGCGTCGCCGTGACGAAATGGAGCGTCGTAAATCCGCTCATCAGCGCTTCGCCCGCAAAGCGCCGCAGCTCGGCGTGAACGGCCTCGCAGTCGCCGCGTACCTGCGCATAGCCCGCGCTTTGATAAGGGTCTGCCGGCCGGTCGGCGCGCGCGTGGAACGAGAGCCGCAGCCAGCCGGCGTTGGCAAGCCACTCCGACCGGTAAACATCCGGCATCTGCGCGAGCGTAAAGCGCTCGCTTTCATAATAGACATTCAGCTGAAAGCGCGTTTCGTACCGCTCGTGAAGCCGGTAAAGCAGCGCCATATAGGCGTTGTCAAAAATCGAGGCGGGGCGGGACAGCGCAAGGTCGCGGAAAAAGCGGATGTTGTCGTCGATGGAAAAGCGGTAGCTTTTTTCTGAGACGGTATCCGCCAGAGAGACCAGTGAAACGGCGCGCGGCATTGAAAAACGCCTCCTATCCGGAATTGAAATCGCCTGTGCAGACAGAAAAAACGTTTGCCCGGGAGATTCCTTTCTGAAAGCCCGCCCTTACAGGCCGGCAAGCACATCGGGGTTTGCGGTCAGGTCGATGCGCTTGAAGCGGTCGCTGGCGTCAAAGAGCCAGCACCTCGAATCCACCCGGTTCGGGGAGTGAAGGATATAGCGCTGATCGTCGATAAAGCAGATCGCCGCCTGATTTTCGCAGGCGATCGCCGAGCGGGTGCGCGTCTTGACGGCTTCGTTGAAGCCCTGCCACTCCCGGGTTTCATAATGGGGGCAGTTGCAGTAGGGCAGCAGTCCGAGGCAGTCGACAAACATGAATTCGCCCTCGGGCCCGCAGTCGTCATAGCCCTCCGCAAACCAGCACATCGAGCCGGAAGAGTCGCCGAAAAGGATTTTGCCCTCGTCGTAGGCTTCTTTCAGATACTTGTCGGCGTGGGTTTTCCTCCAAACCTCCAAGGCAAAGCGGAGATTCCCGCCGGGGACGTTGATGATGTCCGCCCGCCGGATTTTTTCCGCAGTCATCTGCTCGGTCACATAGTCGTGGGTGAGAAAAAGCATATCCACCTCGCAGCCCCAACGGAAAAACCGCGAATACAGTTCCGTGCCGCGGTTGTCATAGCAGGTGGTGGGAATATGCAGAAAGTTCGGCTTTTTCTTGCTGCACAGGGACAGAATATGGCGAACCAGAAAATCATTGTCGAATCCGCCGCCGATGGCGACAATTTTTCCCATAAAAAGCGCTCCTTTGCATTTTTATCAAGCGAACCGCTTGTAAAGGTCTGAAAATGAAATGTCATCTTGTTTTCCGGCGGCTTTGCCGGCGAAAAGGGATCTATAAGAAGAACAAAACGAGTCCGCACGCCGGCCCGTTTCCCAGTCAAGGGCATAGAAAGGATACGGCGAGTCGCCATAGGGGCGGCAAAACGCCCCGTTTGTTTTGTCAGCGGGAGGCTTCGGGCGAAAGCAGCAGCGCCTCGCAGTTGAGGCCGCTTTCCCACGGGCGGTACATCGTCCCGCTGGGGCGGCGGTCGACGTAGTATTCAGACCACGCGCCCGCGTCGTCGCGCAGGTCCAGCAGCAGCCTTTCCAGCTCCGCCGCCGGCTCAGAGCGGCTTTTGAGCAGCGAGAGCAAAAGCCCCGGGTCATAGCCGGTGATTTTGCCGCCATTCTCCGGATGGAGACGCCCGGCGAGCTCGCCGAGATAGGGCGCGAGCAGCGGCGAGCCGGTATAGGCGGCCATCAGCAGCGGCGACGGGATAAAATAGCGCCGATTTGCCTCCGGGGCTTCTCCGGCGGCTTTGTCCACGCAGTCGGGGCAGACATAGCGGCCGAAGCGGTCGGGGAACGAGAGGCCGAGCCCGTGGCCGCAGAGCCGCACGCCGTGGCGGAAGGGCAACAGCCCGCCGGCCTTGCAGTAGTCGGGGCTGTTGCAGGCGAGCCTGCCGCCGATGAAAAAGTTTTCGGCAAACGACGATTCGATCGCTCCGGCGTCATCGCGCAGCAGCGCCGCCTGCTCCGGTGAAAGGCCGACGGCTCCGGCGGCGTCTAAAAGCCCGCGGCAGGCCGAATGATACAAAAGCGTCGCCTCCATGGAGCCGTGGCTGATGACCTCGCGCGTCAGAATGCCGCCGGCGATATAGGTTTCGTCGCCGTTAAAGGGCAGCATCCCCCGGCGCATAACGCCGTGCTGCTGTTGAACGCACCACAGCAAAAGCGCCTTTCCCCGCTTGAACAGGGAATCGTCGCCCGTCGCGCGCGCGTATTCCAGAAACATCAGGATCAGATAGCCGGTGATCTCCGACTGGTCGCACTCGTGGATGTGAAAGGCGAACGCGTCCGTTCCCTGCGCGTTGTGAACCGCGCCGTATTTTTCAAACACGCCGATATAAAATTTCAGCAGGCTCCGCGCCTCGGTAAAAGCGCCCATCGCCAGCAGTCCGCGGTGGACGCCGTAGTTGTCGCGGAGATAGGCCAGGTGATACGGATACCCTGCGAGAACGCCGCCCGAGCGCGACTGCTGCGTTTTGATCAGAACAAAAATGTCGTCGCACATCTTGGAAAGAGCGCCGGCGGCGGTGGTTTGCTTCCGCTCGGCGGAAGCGGCCGTCCAGAAGCAGAGCGCCACGCGGAGAAAGGCTTCAAAGGGCGTCTGCCTGATCTGCTGCGCCAGCTCGACCAGCCCGGCGAAGCTGTCGGAGAAAAACAGCGCCAGCGCGCCGTCGGCGATTTCGATTTCAAGGCGGGTCTTTGCGCTCTGCAAAACGGCGCCGCCGACGGCGAGAAAGCCGAAATACAGCGGCCTGCCGCGGACGAAGCCGCGCCGCCTGTCCCGGTCGAAGCTGTAAATGTAAAACGGGCTGTCCTCGGGGATTTCGCCGAAATAAAAATCCGGGATTCCGAGCGTTTCCGCAGGGGCCCTATAAAAGCCCGCCGCCGCGTCGGCGTCGAGCCGAAAGCGCGCCGGCCGGGAAAACCGGATCTCCCGCAGGATGATCGGCTCGGCTGCGGCGGCAAACTCGGTGATGTCGCCGAGCGGCTGCCCCGCATCGAAAACCCGGTGATGCCAGACGGCGGTTTCCGGAATTCGCTCGCTCTCAAAGGCGATATTTTCTCCGCCCTCAAAAAGCAGCTGCGCGGCGTTCGGCGCGCTGTAATCCGGGCCGAAGAGCTGAAACAGGTCGAGCCCGCGCGCATAGGCGCAAGCCCGCCCGTTGCCCAGACAGTGAACGGTTTTGTTTTCCTCCGGCGTTTTTCTCATGTTTCCGAGCCTCCGGTTTCTTTTTGATTGGATATTCCCGCCCTACGCGCGAATCGGAACGATCTCCGCCGCTTCCAGCGCGGCCGCCGTCAGCGCATCGACGTCGAGCGCCCGCTCGGCCTCCTCGATCTGTTCCATGCGCGGCTTGGTTTTGGGGTGTTTGGGCGTAAACACCGTGCAGCAGTCCTCATAAGGCAGGGTGGAGATCTCAAAGGTGCCGGTTTCGCGGGCGACGCGGATGATCTCCTCCTTGTCCATGCCGATCAGGGGCCGAAACAGCAGCCGGTCGCAGACCGCGCCCGTCACGGCGAGCGCCGGCATGGTCTGCGAGGCGACCTGTCCGAGGCTCTCGCCGGTGATGACGGCCATGCACGCTTCCTTTTCGGCGATCGCGCAGGAAAGGCGCATCATAAAGCGGCGCAGAATCAGCGTAAACAGGTCCTCGGGGCAGTTGTCGCGGATCTCCTCCATGATCTTCGCGGTGTTCACGACCCAGAGCCGGAAGCGGCCGCAGCGGCGGCTCATCTGCGCGGCGAGGTCCAAAACCTTCTGGCGCGCCCGCATCGAGGTGTAGGGCGGGCTCTCAAAGTGCACGGCGGTCAGCTCGACGCCGCGCTTGGCGAGCATGTGGCCGGCCACCGGGCTGTCGATGCCGCCGGAGAGAAGCAGCAGCGCTCTTCCGCCGACGCCGACCGGCAGACCGCCCGCGCCGGCGAGCCTGCCCGCATGAACGTAGGCGGCTTTGTCGCGGATCTCGACGTAGACGACGAGCTCCGGCGCGTCGAGCGAGACGGACAGATGCGGAAACGCCTCCAAAATCGCGCCGCCGGCCTGTGCGGCGATCTCCGGCGAGGTCAGCGGAAAGCGCTTGTCGGAGCGGCGCACCTCGGCGCGGAAGGTCTTGACGCCGGACAGCTCCGCTGCGCAGTATTCAGGGACAAGGCGCAGAATCGCGGCCATGTCCTTCTCGCACTCGGCGGTGCGGCAGATGGAGACGACGCCGTAAACCTGCCGCATCGCCTCGACCGCCGCGTCGACGGCCTCCGGCGTGCAGCTCTCGCCCTCGGGGCGGATATAGACGGTGGACTGCATGGCGCGGACGGAAAACCGGCCGAGCCGCGCCAGCCTGTGCCGGACGTTTTTGAGAAGCTGATCCTCAAACACGCGGCGGTTCAGGCCTTTGAGCACCATTTCGCCGCATTTGAGCAGGATCATCTCGGCGTACTGCGGCGCGGTGCGTTCGTTATCGTTCATAAAAATCGGTTCCTTTCTGCGGCGGTGGGGAGAAAATTTGATATCATTTAGATAAATGAAAGAAAATAACGCTGAAAGCTCTCTGCCGGGGCTTTGCC
>QAMX01000002.1:0-4448 GCA_003149835.1 Clostridiales bacterium | reverse complement strand
GGCTCCGGCGGACAGGCGGCGAAACACCGCCCCTGATTTGCCGTGGGCGCAGCCCCGCGATCGGGCGGCGGCGTGAAACAGAGTTCCGCGTTTGCCGCCGGCCGCTCGTCTGCGGCGGCGGGGCGCTCTATCTTTTGCGCTTCGGCGTCAGCGCGGCGCACACCTCCGCGAGGCTCGCGGCAAAAAAATCCAGCTCGGAGCGCTTTGTATAGCGCGAGACGCTGACGCGGATGGCGCCCGCGGCCGCCTCGCGGTCAACGGGCAGCGCGGCGAGCACATGGCTCGGCTTGCCGCGGCCGCAGGCCGAGCCGGTCGAGACGTAGACGCCGCGCTCGGCCAGCGCGTGCATGACCGTTTCGCCGCGCAGGCCGCGCAGAGCCAGCGCAAAGATGCCGCCCGCGCCGCCGCGCGAAAGAACCTCCGCCTGCGGACACCGCGCCGCGACGGCCGCGAGGGCGTATTCCGTCAGAGCGCCGAGCGTTTCCTGCTCGACAGGCAGCGCCGCGGCGGCCGCGAGCGCGGCGATCAGCGGCGCCGGCTCGGTTCCCGGGGCGATGCCGCCCTCCTGCCCGCCGCCGAAGACGGCCGGCGCGAGCCGGACGCCCTTTTTGACATACAGCGCCCCGACGCCCTTATAGGCGTGAATCTTGTGCCCGCTCACGGAGAGCAGGTCGACGCCGAGCGCGCGGACGCTGACCGGCAGCTTCCGGTAGGCCTGCACCGCGTCGGTGTGAAACAGAATGTCGGGGCGGCTTGCTTTGACGAGCCGCGCCGCCTCGGCGACGGGCTGCGCCGTGCCCAGCTCGTTATTCACAAGCATCAGCGAGACCAGAAACGTGTCGTCGCGCACGGCGGCGGCGACGTCGGCCGCGGAGAGATATCCCGCTGCGTCGGGCAAAAGATAGGTGGCCGAAAAGCCCTCTTTTTCAAGCGCGCGGACCGTATTCAATACGGCGGGGTGCTCGAAAGCGGAGGTGACGATGTGGCCGCCGCGCTTTCCGCGCCTGCGCGCCGCGCCGAGAATGGCAAAGTTGTCGGAATAGGTGCCGCCGGGGGTGAAATACAGCTCGCCCGGAGCGGCGCCGAGGCTTTCGGCGACGGTCTGCCGCGCTCCGGCGACGAGGCGCTCGGCCGCAAAGCCCAGCTCATGCAGCGACGAGGGGTTGCCGAACTGCTGCGCCGCCGCTGAAAACGCGGCCGCGGCCTCCGGGCAGACCGCCGTCGTCGCGGCGTTGTCCAAATAGATCAGATCGCTCAAAAAATCGAACCTTTCGTCTGTGATCAGCGCGAGTCTCTCGATTGGAAAACGCAGTTTTACAATCGACTATACTATTATACCATAACCCGCGCCGGTACCGAAAGAGGGAACGCGGAAAAATTGCGCCCCTGCGGCCGCCGGAAGCGGAACCGGCGTTCGCCGGGGCGCGCCTGTTCCGATGAACAGACTCGACGCCGGGCAAAAAATGTGGTATAATCATTCGGCGGCAGACGGGCCGGTTAAAAAAAGCCCGGCGCGGCCGCGGCTCTTTTGTTTGCGATTGAGAAATTCTCAGTTTCAGCAAAAAAAGGCGGGAGCCCAGCCCGCACCACCGATTTGGAAAGGAGCGCGCAGAATGGAACATTGCAGCCCCGCGCAGGTCAAGGCGCTCTGCGCGGAATTCGGCTTTCGGTTTACCAAGAGCCTCGGCCAGAATTTTCTCGTCTCGCCCGAAACCGTGGCGCGCATCGCCGACGCCGCCGGCGCGGACCGCGAGACCTCGGTGCTGGAAATCGGCCCCGGCTTTGGGGCGCTGACCGGCGCGCTCGCCGCGCGCGCGGGGCGGGTCGTGGCCTTGGAGCTCGACGGCGCTCTGTTCCCCGTGCTCGAAAAAACGCTCGCCGGCGCCGATAACGTCGCGCTCGTCCGCGGCGACGCGCTCAAAACCGATTTCGCGGCGCTGTTTGAGGGCGATCCGCTTCCGAGGCGCGCCGCCGCCGCCAACCTGCCGTATTATATCACCACGAAGGCGATTTTGCGGCTTTTGGAATCGCGGCTCTTTTCCCGCGTCACGGTGATGATTCAGCGCGAGGCGGCGGACAAGCTGACCTGCGAGCCGGGGAGCCCGAGCTGGTGTCTCTTTTCGCTGCTGGCGCGGCATTACGCCGACGCGCGCCGGCTCTTCACCGTGCCGCGCTCGTGCTTTTACCCGCAGCCGGGCGTCGAGAGCGCCGTTGTGCAGCTGACGCCGCGGCCGCCTTTGCCGCCGGAGGAGGAGCGGGCGTTTCTGCGTCTCGCAGAGGCCGCGTTTGCGACGCGGCGCAAAACCCTCGCCAACTGCTTCAAGCCGCTGAAAGGCGCGGCGGAGGCGCTCGCCGCCTGTGAGATCGACCCGGCGCGGCGCGGAGAAAGCCTCTCTGTCGCCGAGGCCGAAACGCTCGCGGCCGCCGTGCGGCAAATGGTACAAAGCGGCGCGGCGCAAGGCGCGGATAATTAACAATTTAGTCGTTGCATAAACGGAAAAAATAGGATATAATATGAGAAGTGGTATCAGGGCGTTCAAAAACGCGGCGGTACCCCCGAAGACTGGATTTTATGACCGAAAGGAGTTCATACAAACAATGGCGATGACCACGAACAAATCCGTTTTAAAATGGATTGACGAGATGGCCGCGATGACCACGCCGGACAATATTGTCTGGATCGACGGCAGCGAGGAACAGGCCGAAGCGCTCCGCGCGCAGGCCGTGGCCACGGGCGAGATGATTAAACTCAATCAGGAGAAGCTCCCCGGCTGCTACTACCACCGCACGGCGGTCAACGACGTCGCGCGCGTCGAAGGCCGGACGTTTATCTGCGCCCCGACCAAGGAGCTGGCCGGCCCGACCAACAACTGGATGGCGCCGGACGAGGCCTATAAAATGGCGGCGGAGATCTTCAAGGGCTCGATGAAGGGCCGGACGATGTACGTCATCCCCTTCTCCATGGGCGCGATCGGCTCGCCGTTCGCCAAGGTCGGCATCGAGCTGACCGACTCGATCTACGTCGTGCTGAACATGCGCATCATGACGCGGACGGGCAAGGCCGTCCTCGACATGCTCGGCGACAGCGAGGACTTTGTCCACGGCCTGCACGCCAAATGCGACATCGACGAGGAAAAGCGCTACATCCTCCAATTCCCGCAGGACAACACGATCTGGTCCTGCAACTCCGGCTACGGCGGCAACGTCCTGCTCGGCAAGAAGTGCTTCGCGCTGCGCATCGCTTCCTATCAGGGCTGGAAGGAAGGCTGGATGGCCGAGCACATGCTCATCCTCGGCATCGAGCTGCCGACCGGCGAGACCAAATACATCTCCGCGGCGTTCCCGTCCGCCTGCGGCAAGACCAACCTCGCCATGCTCATCCCGCCCAAGGAATACCTCGACAAGGGCTATAAGGTCTGGTGCGTCGGCGACGACATCGCCTGGCTGAGAATCAACGCCGACGGCGGCCTGAGCGCCGTCAACCCCGAGGCCGGCTTCTTCGGCGTCGCCCCGGGCACGAACATGAAATCCAACCCCAACGCGCTGCTGAGCACGAAGAAGGACACGATCTTCACCAACGTCGTCTACAACTCCAACGACGGCACGGTGTGGTGGGAAGGCCTCGACAAGAACCCGCCGAAGAACGTCTGCGACTGGAAGGGCAATCCCTGGGATCCCGAATCCGGCGTCAAGGGCGCGCATCCGAACTCCCGCTTCACCGCGCCCGCGGTCAACTGCCCGTGCATTTCCCCGAAGTGGGAAGATCCGGACGGCGTGCCGCTGACGGCGATCGTTTTCGGCGGCCGCCGCGCCAAGACCGCTCCGCTGGTCTATCAGTCCCGCGACTGGACCCACGGCGTCTTTGTCGGCTCGATCATGGCCTCCGAGACCACCGCGGCCGCGTCGGGCGCGGTCGGCGTCGTCCGCAGAGACCCGATGGCGATGTTGCCGTTCTGCGGCTACAACATGGGCGACTACTGGCAGCACTGGCTCGACATGGGCAAAAAGCTCAAAAACCCGCCGAAGATCTTCAACGTCAACTGGTTCCGCCTCAACGAGAACGGCAAGTTCATGTGGCCGGGCTTCGGCGACAACTTCCGCGTCCTCGAATGGATCTTGAAGCGCTGCGACGGCACGGTTGACGCCGATGAAACCGCGATCGGTTACGTTCCGAAGGCCGAGGACATCAACCTCGAAGGCCTCGACTACACCATCGAAGGCGACAAGAAGCTGGATATCGATTCGCTGCGCGAGATCCTCAAAGTCGAGCCGTCCTACTGGCTCGAAGACGTCGCCAGCATCAAGGAGCTGTACGCGAAGTTCGGCACCACGCTGCCCAAGGAGCTGGTTGCGGAGCTCGATAAGCTCGAAGCCAACCTTAAAAAGTAAGAAAAGCTTTCAAAAAGCCATGCGCCCGGCGGACAAATATCCGCCGGGCGCGTTTTTTT
>QAMX01000074.1 GCA_003149835.1 Clostridiales bacterium | reverse complement strand
CGGTCGAAGCAAAAGTCCTGAAACGGCACGGAGCAGGAAAAATCGCCTGTCACAACCTGCAACGACGCGCGCTGTACGCCGTCGCCGCCGGTGTGCAGCGCCGGGATCAGCGCGACCGCCTCGGAGCCGTTATGCTGTCTGTAATACCAACCTTCAAAAAAACCGTTCATCATATTTTCATCCTGATCGGCCTGCATCAAATTGAGATCCGCTGCGGATCGTCCCCGTTCGCTTCCAAAAACGCACCGGCGGCCGACGTCCCGGCTGTCTTAGTATCCGCCCGTTTCAGGCCGTCTATTCCAATCATCGCTACCGGCGTGAATTCCTGTCAAAAAAGCATTGAATTGCCTGCGCGGTTGTGTTATACTTGACATATTCTGGCAGGCGGCATCCGCCTGCAAAAAAAACGGAGGTACTTCGTTATGAGAAAGGTCAAAGTCGGCGTCATCGGCTGCGGCGGCATCGCCAACGGCAAGCATATGCCGGCGCTGAAAAGCGTTGAAAATCTCGAAATGGTCGCGTTCTGCGACATCGTCCGCGAGCGCGCCGAGGCCGCGGCGCGGGAATACGGCGTCGAGGGCGCTAAGATCTTCGAGGATTACCGCGAGCTCCTCGCCATGGACGAGATCGAGGTTGTCCACGTCTGTACGCCCAATTCCAGCCACGCTCCGATTTCCATCGACGCGTTTGCGGCCGGCAAGCATGTGTACTGCGAAAAGCCGATGGCCAAAACCTACGCGGACGCGGTTCTGATGTGCGAAGCCGCCGAAAAGGCCGGCAAGCTGCTGTCGATCGGCTACCAGACGCGCAGCGTCCCGACCTTCCAGCTGGCGCGCAACCTCGTGCGCGACGGCGCGCTCGGCGATATCTATTACGTCAAGGCGCGCAACCTCCGCCGCCGCGGCATTCCGACGTGGGGCGTCTTCCTCGATTATGAAAAGCAGGGCGGCGGCCCGATGATCGACATCGGAACGCATTCGATCGACTCGGCGCTGTTCATCATCGATAACTATGAAATCGCCAGCGTCACCGGCGTTTCATACCAGAAGCTCGGCGCCAAATGCGCGGAATCCAACAACGGCCGCCTCTTTACCGCCGACGAATATCAGGTCGAGGACTCCGCGATGGGCTTCATCCGCTTCAAAAACGGCTGCGCCATGCACATTGAGGCGTCGTGGGCGATCAACCTTGAAGAAACCGGCTCTACGCCGATCATCGTCGGCGACAAAGCCGGCCTCTCCATGAAGGACAACAAGGTGCGCCTCAACGGCGAACTCAACGGCTCGCTCTATACGCAGGAGCTTTCGCCCAACCGGTATACGCGCGATCTGTTTAAAGGCAAAGACCTGAACGAAAATCAATATGATATGCACCAGTGGATCAGCGCCGTCACCGAGGGAACGCCGCTGCTCTCTCCGGGCCGCAAGGCCGCCGTCGTCTCGCAGATCATCGAGGCGATCTATACCTCCGCGGAAACGGGCAAAACCGTGTATTTTGACTAAACGCCGCCGTTTCACAGCGCAACATTTTAGTCAGCGCGCGCAAATAACCCGATCGTTTTCCATACAGAACGCCGCGGCCTGTGGCCGCGGCGTTCTGTGGCTTTTGCCGCGTTTCTCCGTTTGCCGCTTTCCGCCCCGCTCGGCGTTCCCCGCTGCGCGCAGCCGCAGCGCCGCTCTCCCCTCCGCTTTCCGCCCTCAGGCGTCGGGAGCCGTCAAAGATCGGCCTTATCGCATGGCTTTCTGCCTTCCTCGCGGTCAAACCACACGCTTCGCACAGTATTTTTTGTTTTTTATCCGGATTTTTGCATATTTTTACCTCTTTACAAAGCGGCGCGACTGTATTATAATATCTCAATATAGGGTAATGGAATCATCCAGATATTGCTTATATAGGCAACTGCCTCTAAACAATTAAACAGCCCTCTTTGTACAAATGTACTAAAAACAAGAAATCATTGTGCAACGTTTTTCGAAATCCTCAATTTACCGTCAAGGAGAATCAACCGAGTGAAGAAAGGCAAAAAAATCACCATTTTAGGCGCCGGCAACGTCGGCGCGTCCATCGCCTATACGCTGACCATTGCCGGTATGGTGTCCGAAATCGTTTTGATCGACGTCAATGAAAAAAAGGCCCAGGGCGAGGCCATGGACATCATTCAGGGCACGCCGTTCAGCTCTCCCGTCAACATCTACGCCGGCTCTTACCCCGACGCGGTCGGCTCCGACATCGTCATCGTCACCGTCGGTATGGCGCGCAAGCCCGGGCAGACGCGGATCGATCTGGCGCAGGCCAACATCGACATCATCAAGTCCGTCATGCCTCAGGTCATCCGCTTCGCGCCGGACGCCGTCTATCTCGTCGTCAGCAATCCGGTGGATATCATCACCTATACGATCCTCAAAACGACGACGCTTTCCGAGCGGCAGGTTATCGGCTCCGGCACCATGCTGGACTCCGCCCGGCTCCGTTCGCGCCTCGCCGCGCACATGGGCCTGAACCCGAAAAACGTCCACGCCTATGTCTTCGGCGAACACGGCGATACCTCGATGATCCCCTGGTCTCTGGCGACCATTGCCGGTCTGGAAATGGACCGTTATTGTACCGATATCTGCGACAAGCACAACAAATGCGGCAAAGAAGAGCTCAAAGAGATCGAGGAGGACGTGCGGACGGCCGGCGCCCGGGTCATCTCCCTGAAAAACGCCACCTACTACGCCATCGCCCTCTCGGTATCCCGCCTCTGCGAATGCATCATCCGAGATACGGATTCCGTCATGACCGTTTCCGCTATGCTTCACAACCAGTACGGCATCAGCGACGTCTGCCTCAGTATCCCGTTTGTCATCGGCGCGCAGGGCTTAAAGCGCTCGCTCGCGCCGTCGCTGCTCGACGAGGAGGTCGCTCTGCTCCGCAAGAGCGCCGACACCTTAAAAGACATCATCGCGCAGCTCTCCATATAATTCCATATACTGAAATCGCCCATAACCTTCGGCCTTTTGACCCTGCGGCTCGGATTTCCGCCGCATATCATTCTGAAAGGATCGTGAAAATCCCATGGACTATGCCGTTGAATCCTTAAAAAAGCACCGCGAATGGAACGGAAAGATCGAGGTCGTCTGCCGCGCGCCGCTGGAAAACCGCGACGACCTCTCGCTGGCCTATACGCCCGGCGTCGCCGAGCCGTGCCTCGCCATTCAGAAGGACGTCGACCTCAGCTATGAGCTGACGCGCCGCTCCAATCTCGTCGCCGTCGTCACCGACGGAACGGCCGTGCTCGGCCTCGGCGACATCGGCCCCGAAGCCGGTATGCCCGTCATGGAGGGCAAATGCGCGCTCTTCAAGGCGTTCGGCAACGTGGACGCCGTGCCGCTCTGCGTCCGCTCCAAATCCGTCGACGATATCGTCAACACCGTCCGCCTGCTCGCGGGCAGCTTCGGCGGCGTCAATCTGGAAGACATCTCCGCGCCGCGCTGCTTTGAAATCGAGCGCCGCCTCAAAGAATGCTGCGATATCCCCATTTTCCACGACGACCAGCACGGCACCGCCGTGGTCACGCTGGCCGCTATGCTGAACGCTCTCCGCGTCACCGGCAAGGAAATGGACAAGATCCGCGTCGTCACCAGCGGCGCCGGCGCGGCCGGCATCGCCATCATCCGCCTGCTGATCGCCATGGGCCTGAAAGACGTCGTCCTCTGCGACCGTCAGGGCGCGATCTATGAAGGCCGCGACGGATTAAACGACGAGAAAAAAGAAATGGCCGCCATCACCAACCGCGAGCTGCGGAAGGGCAGCCTCGCCGACGTGCTCAAAGGCGCGGACGTCTTTATCGGCGTCTCGGCTCCCAACTGCGTCACGCCCGACATGGTCAAATCCATGGCCCCCTCCCCGATTCTCTTCCCCATGGCCAACCCCGTGCCGGAGATCATGCCGAAGCTTGCGCTGGAAGCCGGCGCGGCCGTCGTCGGCACCGGCCGCAGCGATTACCCCAACCAGATCAATAACGTCCTCGCCTTCCCCGGCATCTTCCGCGGCGCCTTAGACGTCCGCGCCAGCGACATCAACGACGCGATGAAGATCGCCGCGGCCAAGGCCATCGCCGCTTTCGTCTCCGACGATCAGCTCTCTCCGGATTATATCATCCCGTCCGCGCTCGACCGCAGCGTCGCCGCCGCCGTCGCCAAGGCCGTCGCCGAGGCGGCCCGCGAAACCGGCGTGGCGCGTATCTGAGTTTCCCCCGAGCGTTTTTGTAAAAGGACTCATTTTGCCTGATCGAAAATATCCGTTTCTGCCCGGCGGAATCCGTTCCGCCGGGCAGAGGTTTTCTATGCGCACGGATATACGGCGCTTTTGCCCGGCTTCCCGGCCGGCAAACCGATTTGTTCTTATGAGTTCTCCGCGCATATCTCCAACCGCATCCGTTACGCGCGGCTTTCCGCTGCTGTGCAGGCGTTTTTCAGCGCAAAAAACAGGGACGCCCCCTATTTTTTCACGGGGCGTCCCTGTTTGATTTTGGTCTGTCTGATCGTCTTGCGTCAAACGGCCGGCTCAGCAGTCGCAGTAGCCGATTTTCAGCGCTTTCATATTCAGATCGTAGAGCTCGGGCTTTTTGACCGGCACGAGCTTCTTGATGATCGGCGCGGCCGTATCCATGTCGCAGAGGCCGGTTTCTTTGAGGAACTTGCCGCACATGATCACGTTGGCCAGCTTGCCGATGCCGTTTTCCTCGGCGATCTTTGTCACCGGCACTGCGAAATACGCGACGTCCGTGCGGCCGCCGTTTTTGGAAATCAGCGTGCTGTCATAAAAGATCTTGCCGCCGGAAACCGTGCTCTTTTCAAACTTTTCCAGCGAGGGCGCGTTCATCACGATCAGCTCGGTCGGGTTGACGACGAGCGGCGAGGCGATCGGCTCGGAGCTGATGTTGACGCCGCAGTTCGAGGTGCCGCCGCGCATCTCAGGGCCGTAGGACGGATAGAGCGAGACCTCCAATCCCGTGTACATCCCGATATAGGTCAGCAGCTTGCCCGCGAACTGGATGCCCTGACCGCCGAAGCCCGCAATCAATATATTATAGTTCGTCATCTTCTCATTCTCCAAACACATCGTCCCTGTCGGCGTAGACGCCGAGCGGGTAATACGGTATCATGTTCTTTCTGAGCCATTCCAACGCTTCCAGCGGCTGCATGCCCCAGTTGGTCGGGCAGGTGGAAAGCACCTCGATCAGCGAGAAGCCCTTGCCGGCGATCTGCTTTTCAAAGCCCTTTTTAATGGCCTTTTTGGCGTTCATGATGTTGGGCACACAGTCGACGCTGACGCGCTCGCAGTACGCCGTGCCGCTCAGGGTCGACAGCATCTCGCAGACGCGAACCGGATACCCCGCGATTTTGGGGTCGCGGCCGTAAGGCGTGGTCGTCGTGACCTGCTCGGGCAGCGTCGTCGGCGCCATCTGGCCGCTCGTCATCCCGTAGATCGCGTTGTTGATGAAAATGATCGTGATGTTCTCGCCGCGCGTCGCCGCATGAACGGTTTCCGCCGTGCCGATGGCCGCTAAGTCGCCGTCGCCCTGATAGGTAAAGACGATGTTGGAGGGGTTGGCGCGCTTCGCGCCGACCGCGACCGCCGGAGCGCGGCCGTGCGCGGCCTGAATCATATCGCACTCAAAATAGTTGTACGCAAAAACGGCGCAGCCGACCGGCGCGACGCCCACCGTTTTTCCGACGATGCCGAGCTCGTCGAGCACCTCGGCCACGAGCCGGTGCACAATCCCGTGCGTACAGCCCGGGCAGTAATGCGTATCTACATCCGACAGCGCGGCCGGCCTTTTATACACGATTGCCATTAACGCTCACCTCCGTGAATCTTTTTGAGTTCGCTGAGAATCTCCGCGGGCGTGGGAACGACGCCGCCCGTGCGTCCGAAGAAATGGACGGGCTTGGCGCAGTCGATGGCGAGCTTGACGTCGTCGATCATCTGCCCCATGCTCATTTCCACGGTTAAAAACGCCTTCGCCGTCTTTGCGGCCGCGCGGAACGCCTCGGTCGGGAACGGCCAGAGCGTAATCGGCCGGACCAGACCGACCTTGATGCCCTCGGCGCGCGCCGCGGCGATCGCGTTTTTGGCGATTCGCGCCGACGCGCCGTAGGCGGCGATGACGATATCCGCGTCCTCGGTCAGATAGCTTTCGCTCATCGTCTCCTTGCGCGCGACCTCGTCATAGCGCTTGTAGCGCTCGATGACCAGCTTTTCCAGCTCGTCCGGCTGGATATAGAGCGAGTTAATGATATTGTGCCTGCGCTTGCCGTCCGTACCGGTGGCCGCCCATGTTTTTTTGCTCCGGTCTTCCTCGACCGGCTCCGGCAGCGTGATCGGCTCCATCATCTGGCCGAGCATGCCGTCGCCTAAAATCATCACCGGCATCCGGTATTCGTCGGCGAGGTCAAACGCCTTGCTCATCAGATCGACGATCTCCTGAACGCCGCACGGCGCCAGAACGATCAGCTTGAAGTCGCCGTGCGCCAGCCCCTTGGTCGCCTGATAGTAGTCCGACTGCGCAGGCTGAATGCCGCCGAGCCCCGGGCCGCCGCGCTGCATGTTGACGATCACCGCCGGCAGGTCGCAGCCCGCTATGTAGGAAATTCCTTCGGCTTTCAGCGAAATGCCGGGCGACGAGCTCGACGTCATCGCGCGCGCGCCCACAGCCGACGCGCCCATAACCATGTTGATCGCCGCGACCTCGCTCTCGCTTTGCAGGTAGACGCCGCCGATCTTCGGAAGCTTCTTGGCCATATATTCCGCCACCTGCGTCTGCGGCGTGATCGGATACCCGAAAAAGTATCGGCAGCCGGCGCGGATCGCAGCTTCGGCGAGCGCCTCGTTGCCTTTCATCAAAATCTTATCAGCCATATCAATTCCGTCCTCTCATCTCTCGTTTCAGACTACCGTTCTACCGTAATCGCCGCGTCGGGGCACATGCGCGCGCACATCGCGCAGGCAATGCATTTCTCCTGATCGGTAATTTCCGCCGGATGATGCCCCTTGACATTGAGGCGGTGCGCCGCAAGCGCTACGATCTTTTTCGGGCAAACCGAGACGCACAGCCCGCAGCCCTTGCATCTTTTTTCGTCAATCGTCACTTTTGCCATATGCTTTATCACCTTTCCGTGCTGAATTTCTTGAATAACGCCTGCGCGTCAGTATATTTCCCAGCCGGGCTTTGTCAGAATATGCAGCGGCAGGACAGGCCCTTTGATCTCCCCGCCGACCAACGAAACGAGATCCTCGCGCACAGCCGTCAGCACGACGGGCAGCCCCATCTGCTCTGCCAGCGCGTCCGTAAACGGCAGCGCGTCCAGAATCGTCTCGCGCGCCGTCTCGCGGCCGAGATTGGGATTGGCGGCAATGCCCGTAAACCGAAGCCGCGACACGGTCTCAATCTCCGCGGCGACCGCCGCGGCGTCCCGCCCCGTCTCGGTAAACGGCCGGAATTTATTGACGGCCAGCAGCATTTCATAGCCGCGGCGTTCAATCGCCTCCGCATAGCCGCCGAGCGCGGCCGCCCCCGTATCGTCTCCGCCGACATCGATGATCAGCGTTCCGTCAAACGTGTCCAGCAGCCCCGCGATCCGCGGCGGCAGAGCCGGGATATCGACGTTGGTGTTGGCGTACATCGGCGCGACGTGCCCGATCCCGTATTCCTCCAACAGCCCGCTGCCGTCGGCGAGGCGAAAATAAGGGTTAATAATATCGAGATCGATGACCGTGACGCGCCGGCCGGCGCGCCGCAGCAGAACGGCGAGATTCATCGCGATGTTCGTTTTCCCGCTCCCGTAATGCCCGGCCAGCAGGATCGTCTGCCCCAGCGTTTCCGCGATCTGTTCCACAGCCCGCCTCCTTCTATGGATTTCTGTATATTATATCATTTTTTCCGTCCAATCGAAAGCTTCAAACTCCATAAATATACCCATGTCTGATATGATTTCTGTGGATATTTTGACACAGCTTGACTCCGGAATTCGCCGTTTTTTCAGGCTTCTACCACGTTCTCCACAATTTGGAGCGTCTGTGCGTCCGCGTCGAGAACAGCGGAAACGCCGACCGGCAACACGCCGCGAAATGCACCGGCGCCTCCATGCATCCGTCCTCTGCCGCGCCGCACGGGGCGATCAAACCGATCGTATCTCCCGCCGTCAGGCGTCTGGGTTTCATCATTCTCTTTCCTCAATTCTCTCTATCTCTCTCCCGCCGCAGCGGACGTGCGGGGACAGCCATCCGTCATTCCGCGCACAGCCCGCCTGCGAGCAGGGCCAGATACGGTTCAAAACAGACGCCCCGGCGCATAGAATCGTCATATCCGGCGCTTGCCTGCATTGCCAAAGCGACGAAGCGCGCCGCCGAATCGACGCTCTCGCGCAGCGTATGCCCCGTCATCAGCCCTCCGGCGAGCACGCTGGAAAACAGGTCGCCCGTCCCGTGCATGCGGAACGGCAGCAGCGGAACGCGCCGCTCGTCATAGCCGTCGCTGTCGAGTATACAGTTATACAGCGACTCGCCGCGCTCCACGCCGGTAATAATCACGCTTTTGGCTCCGGACGCCCGAATCTGTTCCGCCAGCGCGCGGATCTCCGCCGGTTGCGTCCCGCACGCGGCGTAATCCGTCCCCGTCAGCACACAGGCCTCGGTCAGATTCGGCGTCACTACATCGGCGATCCGGACGAGCTGCCGCAGCCGTTCGCACATCTCGCGCGTATAGGTCTTATAGACCACGCCCTCGTCGCCGCATACGGGATCGATCAGCGTCAGCGCCGGGCGAAAGCGCCGCACCATGCGCTCAATATCGTCGATCTGCATCGCCGAGCCGAGAAAGCCTGAATACACCGCGTCGAAGCAAAGCCCCATTTCCTCCCAGTGCGTCAGAAACCGGGACATCGCCTCTGTCAAATCGACCATCTGAAACCCTTGAAAATCCGTGTTGGCCGATAAAACCGCTGTCGGCAGCGGACAGACCTCCACGCCGCAGGCCGAGAGCACCGGGATGGCGATCGTCAGCGCGCACTTTCCAAAACCGGAAACGTCATGCACCGCGGCGGCGCGCGGAAGTTTTTTTCCCATGGCGATATCACGCTCCTCGTCGTAAAAAAATGCTTGCGGCAAAATCCCTTCGGCGCCGCATGTTGAAGACCGAACGGCAAAAAAGACCGACAGCAGGCTCGCCGCCCAACTGCAAAGCGGGCGTTCGCACCGCCCGCATGCCGCCAGCGGTATTGCCCCGGCTCCAAGCGGCGCAAAGCCCAACCGCAGTCCGATATGGTTTCATTATACCACTAACCCTTGTCTCTTGTCAAAAAAAGACGGCTTTGCGCTCCTTTTGCCAAAACGCAAACGGCGGCGGCGATCGGCGGAGCCCTAAAAACGGCAAAACGCCGAAAATATACTTTGACAAATGCCGCTTGTCTATGGTAAAATATAGAGTGAATGAAAATAATCTGTATAGACTGGGGGTTTCCGCTGCGTGAAACACACGAGGCCTCTCGCCGTCCTGCTCATTTTTTGCGTCGTTTTTTGCTTGTCTCCGCTCTCCGCGGCGCTATACGGTGACGCGTGCGGTATTGATACGATCCCCGAACCGTCAGGGTACGCGGCGTTCGCCGTCGAACTCACCACCGGCACGGTTCTGTATGAAAAAAACGCCGATGAGCAGCTCTATCCCGCGAGTACGACGAAGCTGATGACCGCGCTCCTCGCCGCCGAGCGGATCGAGGCGGGCGAGGCGTCGCTCGACGACGTCATCACCTTCTCCTATGACGCGGTGTACGGTATCCCGCGCGACACCACGCATATCGCCATCGACGTCGGCGAAGAGCTGACGGTGCGGCAGGTGCTCTACGCGATGCTGCTTCCAAGCGCCAACGAGGCGTGTATCGGCATGGCGGAATACATCGCCGGCTCCGCCGACGCCTTCGTAGCGCTGATGAACGAGCGCGCCGCCGCGCTCGGCATGACCAATTCCCATTTCGTCACCACCAACGGCCTGCACGACGACCAGCACTATATGAGCGCGCGCGATTTGGCGACGCTGATGCGCGAATGTCTCAAACACGAGCTGCTCGTCGAGATCATGTCCACCCCGACCTATGAGATTCCGCCGACCAATAAAACCAGCGAGACGCGCTATCTCGTGACCACAAACGACCTGCAACGGCCCCGTTCCGGCTCCTATAACGACAAGGTCGTCTGCGGAAAGACGGGTTTTACGACGCCCGCCGCCAACACTCTGGCGACCTATTCCGAATACAACGGCCTGCAATACGTCATTGCGATTATGAAGGCCCCCAAGGGCACGACGTTTAAAGATACTTCGGCGTTCGTCGATTACTTTGCGGAAAACCTCAAATCCGTCTCCGTTGACAATACCATTGACTTTGCCAAATCGGTGCCGACCGCCGACGGCGGTTCGCTCCTGTTGGAGCCGGCCGCGTTTTCCGTGCTGTGCCATACGGCGGATGATTTTTTGTCCTACGAGCGGGTCTACGACATTCCCGACCAGATCGTGGAACCGACCGCCGCCGGAACGCCGCTCGGTTCGCTGCGGCTCTATGACAACGGCTATCTCGTCGGAGAGGCGCAAATGTTGGCCCGCGGCGATTATCTGCTCTCTTCCGGCGTCACCGACGGCTCCTTGTCTTCTGAGCCGGATCCGGCCGTTTCCGGCGGGGAGCAGACGGCCTCGCCGGGCACCGGCAAGCGCGGCGGCTTCGCTGGGACGCTGGTAAAGTTTCTGCTGATCGCGCTTTGCGTCGCCCTCTTCTGCGCGATGGTCTACGGCGTCGTTGTGCTCATTTCCGTTTATCTTCATAACCGGAAAAAAGACCGGCGCCGGCCGCGCCGAAGCCGTTCTTTCGACGACCACGATTTGCACCGATAACCTCTCCGACAGCTCAACGATTTGAAAGGCGTGAACGTATCTATGCAGGACAAACTGTCAAAGTTTGAAAAAGCGGCGCTGCTGCTTCTGATGCTGCTGGCCGGTATATTCGGCGGCCTGATCCGTTATTTTCATCTGAAATACGGCTTTGACGCCCTTGGTCTCGCCGTCAGGGGCAACCGGCACGCCGTGATTCTCGCGGCTCTGTTCGCCCTGATCACCCTGGCGTTTGCGGTCGTCATTGTTCTGGCGCTGACCGGCCGGCTGTTTCCGAAAGACGCCGTCGCCGTCGGGACGATCGGCGCGCCGACGATTTTGCTGTCGGCTCTTTCCGCGCTCGCCGCCGCCGTCGGCACGATCGTTACGCTCGCGTCGGCCGTCAAGCAGCTATCCGTATGGGGCATGCTCAACGGCATCCTGTTTTTTGCGGCGGCCATCCTGACGGTACCGGTCGTTCGCAAGCTCTCCGTCCGCTCCGACAGCGCCTCCCCGATCGGCACGGCGTCGCTGATCATCGTCTTCTGGTCGTGCTTCCGTCTGATCGAGGTCTATCGCACCGTCTCGTCGACTCCTTCGGTCAGCGTTTATTTCTACGACCTCGCGGCGCTGATCTCGCTGATTCTGATGTTTTTCGGCTGCGCCGGCTATCTCTACGGCCGTTCAGGCGCGATGCGCGTGTATCTGACCGTCGCGGCATATCTGTTTTTCGGAACGGTTTCGCTCGTCGGCAAGGGCGGGCTCTGCCTCAGCGCGCTTTTCAGCGGCGCGCCGGTGGCTATGGCCAACGTCACGGATGTCTGCGTCTATCTCTACGGGTTCCTGTTCGCGCTGGCCGTCATCCCCACTTTCTTCGCGCCGCGGCGCGCCGACCCGGTCGCCGAGCTCATTCAGGCCGCCGCAGAGCCGGAGGAGAGCGGAAAAGAGGAACCGCCTGTCCTTTAAAGCGCGTCCGCTTTTTTCGCGCTGTCCGCCGGCTGTTTCTCGCTGCGCATAACGGCTTTTCCAATCTGTTTCCCGCTCTCAAAGCGGCGGAAGGCTTCGGCCATAAACCGATCTTCCATCTCTATTTTTACTTGTTTGAACATGCCAACGGACGGCGCGCCCCGCGCGCTTGCCCGTGTTTTGTTTTGTCAAACCGATTTCATGCGAAAGGACGGGGGATCTCGACATGCTTTCTCTCTGCAAAGCGGTATTTACGCCCGCTGAGCTGCAAGCTCTGAAAAAGCGGCTGGAAGACGGGAACGCGCCCGTCCTGATCTGCGGCCTGTCCCCGCTCCACCGCGCTCTGGCCGCTGCCGCCATTCAGACGGAATTTTTCCGCCCCGTCGCCGTGATTACGGCCGACGAAGCGGAATCCGCCTCCTTTGCCGCCGACGCCGCCGCGCTCAGCGGCATCGAATACGCGGTGCTTCCCGCCCGTGAGCTGACTTTTCATGACATCGAGGGCGTCAGCCGCGAATGGGAACACCGGCGCGTCAATGTGCTCGACGGCCTGAAAAGCGGCGCCTGTACCGCCGTGTGCGGTTCGGTCGAGGCGTTTTCCCTGCGTACCATTTCGCCCGATGTCTTCGCCGCTTCCGCTTTGGAGCTCTCCGTCGGCGACGAGGCGGATGTCTCCGAGCTGGCCGAAGCGTTGGTCCGGCTCGGCTACTGCCGCGCCGAAACCGTCGAGGGCGTCGGTCAGTTTGCCTTCCGCGGCGGCATCTTCGACGTTTTTCCCCCGTCGCTCAGCCGGCCGGTCCGAATCGAGTTTTTCGGCGACGAGATCGACGCGATCGGCGCTTTTGATATCACTACGCAGCGGCGGACGGAAAATCTCCGCCGTGTGCGCGTGACGCCCGCCTTAGAGCTGCCTCCCGACCTCGCCGGCGGCGGCCGCGAAGCCTTTGCCGACCGTGTCGGCGGCCTGCTGAAAGGGCTGAACCGCTCCAAGCTCGCCAAAGAGCTGCTCGACCGCATCGCGGCCGACAGCGCCAGAATCCGCGACGGTCTCCGCTTTGCCGCGCTCGACCGCTATCTCCCCGTGTACCAGCAAGAGCCCTGCACCGCGCTCGACTACTGTCCGGCCGGCACCGTCTTTTTCTTAGACGACGCGCAGCGCGTCTGCGACGAGATCAAAAGTCTCTCCCGCCGCGCCGCGCAGGACGCCAAGCAGCTCATGGAGAGCGGCGTCATCTGCGGCCGGCAGAGAGGCTATTATTTGGACCCGGAGGCGCTGTTTCAGTTTTTAAACAGCCGCTCCGCCGTCATGCTCGACAACTTTTTGGCTCAGCGCGGCGAGCTGCCTCCGCGGGAAATCGTCACCCTGATCTCCAAGCAGCTCCCCTCGCTCTCTCAGAGCTTTGAATTGCTTTTCTCCGACATCGAATATTACCGCAAGCAGGGCTTTGCCGTGCTCGTGCTCGCGGCCAACCGCGAGCGCGTCGATTATCTCGTTTCCCTGCTCGCTGAAAAAGGCGTCTCCGCCGTTGTAGATCCATCCGTGAGCGCGCCGCTGATCCCCGGCGGCGTCACCATCGGCGTCGGCAGCCTCTCGGCCGGGATTGAGCTGCCCGCCGCTTCCGTCGCCGTGCTCAACGACACGCGCCCGACCGCGCCGGAGAAAAAGAAGCAGCGCCGCGCCGTCAAGCTTGAAAAGGGCAGCCGCGAGCGTTTAAAGTCCTTCTCCGACCTCCGCGAGGGCGACCTGATCGTCCATGACAACTACGGCATCGGCCGCTTCTGCGGCATCATGCAGCTCGAAGCGGACGGCATCAAAAAGGATTTTATCAAACTCGCCTACGCCGGCAGCGACGTGCTCTACATCCCGGTCACACAGCTCGACGCCATCTCTAAATATTTAGGCGCGGCCGAGGACAGCGCGGTGCGGCTCTCTAAGCTCGGCGGCACCGACTGGGCGCGGGCGCGGCAGCGCGCCAAGAGCGCCGCCAAGGATCTGGCCAAGCAGCTCATCGCGCTGTACGCCAAGCGCCTGCGCCTGCCGGGCTTTGCCTTTTCCCCCGATTCGGCGTGGCAGCGCGAATTTGAAGACAGCTTCGAATACGAGGAAACCTCCGACCAGCTGCTCTCCACCGCGGAGATCAAAAAGGATATGGAAAACTCCGTGCCGATGGACCGGCTGCTGTGCGGCGACGTCGGCTTTGGCAAAACCGAGGTCGCCTTCCGCGCCGCGATGAAATGCATTCTGGACAGCAAGCAGGTCGCCCTGCTGGTGCCGACGACCGTGCTGGCGCGGCAGCACTACCTGACTGCGCTGCACCGTTTTCGCGGTTACCCCGTCCAGATCGCCTCACTGAGCCGCTTTTCCACGCCGGCCGACGCCGCAAAGACGCTGCGCGGCCTGCGCACCGGCAGCGTCGACATGGTCATCGGCACGCATAGGCTTCTGAACAAGGCCGTGGAATTTCACGATCTCGGCCTCATCATCGTCGACGAGGAACAGCGCTTCGGCGTCGCCCACAAAGAGCGGCTCAAAGAGATCAGCGGCAATGTCGACGTGCTCACGCTTTCCGCCACCCCGATTCCGCGGACGCTGAACATGGCGCTTTCCGGCGTCCGCGACATGTCGGTGTTGGAGGAATCGCCGCACGACCGCTATCCCGTCACCACCTACGTCATGGAATACGATCTCTCCGTCGTGCGCGACGCCATCGCGCGCGAGACCTCGCGCGGCGGGCAGGTCTATTACCTTCACAACCGCGTGGAGACCATCGACAAGACGGCGGCGAAGCTTCAAGCTCTGTTTCCCGACCGCCGCGTCATCGTCGGCCACGGCAAGATGAGCGAAAAGGCGCTCGGCGAGGTCATGCAGGCGTTTACCGACGGCGAGGCGGATATTCTCGTCTGCACCACCATCATCGAAGCCGGCATCGACATTCCCAACGTCAACACCCTCATCATCGAGGACGCCGACCGCTTCGGCCTCGCGCAGCTCCACCAGATCCGCGGCCGCGTCGGCCGCTCCTCCCGCCACGCCTATGCGTATCTGACCTTTCCCGCCGGCCGTGTGCTCACGGAGATCAGCCAGAAGCGGCTCGCGGCGATCCGCGACTTCGCGGAATTCGGCGCTGGCTTCAAAATCGCCATGCGCGACCTTGAAATCCGCGGCGCAGGCAACCTGCTCGGCGCCGAACAGAGCGGCCACATGGTCTCCGTGGGTTACGATATGTACCTCCGCCTGCTTGAAGAGGCTGTGCTCGAAGAAAAAGGCGAGACCGTCCAGCCGAAGCGCGAATGCGTCGTCGAGCTGTCGGTTCCCGCCGGAATTCCGGAAAGCTACATCGATTCCTCGTTTGAGCGCATGGATCTCTACCGCCGCATCGCGCGCATTCAGACCGAGGAGGACGCTGCCGACCTGCGCGACGAGCTCTGCGACCGATTCGGCGATTACCCGGAAGAGACGGAGACGCTGCTCAAAATCTCGCTGCTGCGCGCTCACGCAGCAGGGGCGGGTATCTGCGAGATCGGCGACAAGGAGGATACTCTGCGCTTCTTCTTCTCCGACTTCACCTTTGAAAAAATCAAGCCGCTGTTTGATCACCCGGTGCTCAAAGGGCGCGTTTTGCTCAATGCCGGCGACCGGCCGCACCTCTACATCAAGCTGCGCCGCCGCGACGACCGCGTCGCGCTGGCCGAGGCGCTGGTCGCGGCGCTGCCGCAGCCCGAGCCCACAGAAAAGAAATGAGATTTACAAATAATTTACGCCCAAACGCCCCTTGTCCCCCTTCAATCTATTTACAAAACCGCCAGATCGTGATACTATATAAAAATGGATTGACGCCGCTGTTGTTTTGGTGAGCGGTAAAACGCGCTTGTCTCCTGCCCGCTGACCCGCCGGCGCCGCCGCAATAGAAGAATCGCCTGCGCGCCGGACGGCTTCTGCCTCGTCC
>QAMX01000161.1 GCA_003149835.1 Clostridiales bacterium | reverse complement strand
ACAAAATTTAGACAACAATAACACTAACAAAAGAAAATATAATTCTGATTTTGAGTTCTGTGATTGTCAAATAGCTTGCTGGCCAAAAGAAAAAAAGAAGCATTTTCTCTACGTTCTCTAGCCTTGATAACTTAATATTTAGATATAGCACTCAATTCTGATATCAAGTATAATATATGATATCTACTTTGAAACAAGAATTTTAAGGTTTAGTTTGGTATCTTGTATATTTAACAAGGTTCTAAACCAAACTTCGTTCAGCTTCATAATGACGAATATTGGTGAATAGGGTATTTCCTTTTCTCTTTTCGCCAGCAGCAGTATTGATTGTTATTGTTATACAAATGGAAAAATATTATAAAGCTATTTATGAATAGAGATATATCACGAGAAGGTAATTCTTTCAATAAGTATGGCAGTTCTTGGTCTCAATGATTTGATTTTTCACTCAATTATGATTCTGTACTGCATAAAATAGTGTATATTTTATGCAACATGCATTGTTGTTTGAATAAAAAATAGTAATATTGCACTTGAATAACAATATAGGAGATGAAAACAATCATTCTAAATCAGCGCAAAGAACGTGATGAACTGATGTCTCGTCCATATTTGATACGTAAGAGCATCCAAGATACAGATTTGTTATTGAGCAGCCATCTGATCAAGTTGATAACAGGTCCTCGACGGGTGGGCAAATCCACTCAAGCATTATTGATGTTGCGAGACAAGAATTTCGCATATCTGAACTTCGACAATTATCAATTACTGGAAACTTGGGATGCGAATCTGGTCATGCGGATGCTGGATGATGTCTATCCTGGGTATGAATATATCCTGTTGGACGAGGTCCAGAACCTTGAAGCGTGGGATTTGTGGGTCAGTGAATTATATAGGATGGGAAAGAATCTTGTAATAACAGGCAGTAATGCCAGAATGCTCAGCAGTGAAATGGCTACAGTATTGACAGGCAAGTATCTTCAGGTAGAGATGCTGCCTTTCAGTCTTGAAGAGTTTTTCGATTGGAACAAGCTTGATCTGCATATACTGAAACCGGAACACAAAACAGAATCTCTTGTGCTGACAGATGACTATTTGAGGAATGGCGGTTATCCGGAAGTAGTCGCTTCACGCCAATTGACACGCAATTATCTTGACACGTTGTTTGATTCCATTATATGGAAAGATGTGGCTAAGCGTCATAAAGTTCGGAATGTGACAGATCTGAATAACCTGGCCATGTATCTTGTCTCGAACTTCTGTAATCCTGTTAGTGCTAATGAATTGACATCGGAACTTGACTTCTCCAGTGTCAATACGACTAAAAAATATATGGATTATCTCCATGAACCATACCTTTTCTATTATTTGTCACGCTACAACAATAAGCTTAAGCTGATGAAAAAAGCTCCAAGGAAAGTATATGTCGTTGACAACGGTTTTGTGGCATCAAAGGCATTTTCCTTGAGTGATAATTTAGGGCGACTGCTTGAAAATCAAGTTTTCATAGAACTTATACGCCGGGGCTATGATGTTGAAAAGACCATGTTTTATTATCGTTCACGGAATGATAAAGAAGTTGATTTTGTCCTTCGTGAAGGACCACGCATATTACGCCTTGTCCAGGTATGTTATGATATGAGCAGTCCTAAAACGGAGAAGCGGGAAATGGACAGCATTGTTGAATGTGCCGGAGAATTAAAGTGTGATAATCTTGTTATTGTGACTTATAATGATAAGCGCACAATTGAGAAAGATGGTTATAGGATAGATGTAGTGCCAATCACAGAGTTTTGAATATATGGATATCCTGACGCATTTTAGAAGTATAGAAGAACTGACGAAAATGCTCTCACGTGAGCAAAGATTGCTAAGCGAGATGTTTGAGAAGCGGAAGCTTATGAAGTTTCCGTTGGGGCTTGCCATTGACCTTGTCGGAGGAAATGAACAAAGATTGAGAAAGCTGGTTGATTATGGTGTGCTGGTGGAATCCGGAAATGCGGTTGAGATTGAGAGCGACTATCTGAACTTTTTTGAGGAAGTGCTGAATGTCAATGAGGAAATTAGTGTATTAAGCGTACAGGAATGCATCAACACCCTGAAAGAGAATATCGGTTATTTCCTGCAGGAGACGAATCCCAACCGCAAAGCCGGATATCAGGATAGTGTGCGGCAACTTTTAAAGAAGACCGGATTCAGGACCCTGAAGAATGTGGTGGATTTGAAGCGTAATATGGACAATGCCTATAAGCAGGAACCCAATTATGTCATCAAAAAGAAGAAACTGGAGAATCTGGATGAGAAGAGCCATAGCATTCGTGTCATGATACGTGAATGTGAAAAACTGATGGATAATGAACACGCCTTTTTCATCATGGCCAATGATCCGCACATGGCAAAGACCTGTAGCGATGTGAAACATGATTTTGTAGAAGCCTATCATGCGCTAATGGAAATTGACAGACAGATTATTTCCTATATCAATCAGATAGACCTGCAAAATCAACTTTACAAAAAGATACGGAAGTTGAAGTACCTGCAAGATCAGTTGCTTATCAAGACTGACACGAACCTTGTAAAAGTTCTAGAAGAAAGGAATCCTCTTTGGATGGAATCCCGCCAATATAATAAGATTCGCCTGTCTTTAGAAATGTTAAGGGAAAACGATCAGGTAGTAAAGTTGCTGAGACGAATTGCCGAACGGAATGGAATACAGAAAACAGCCAGAACGGAAGCCGGCCCTCTGGCAGAAGAAGACTTGCAAGAACATATCCGGCAATTGAAGGAGGTGGATTCTGCCGAAGTCTGGAATGCATTTTTAGCATCAAGTTATAATCTGTTTGAATTCATTCTGAAGTATGACTATAAAGTAAAACGTAGCATAGAAGAACATGCTACCCTCTTCTGTCAGCTGGTTATCTTGCATCCTGATGAATGCCGGATAACAGGCGAATATGCAATTTATCAAGACATTGAATATCCTATAATTTATGCGAAATAATACTCAAAGAATATACGAGCGGTTAAGCCGGGGAGAGTTTCTTTCGGTAGACAGTGCAGATGCCTCTGTCCGTCATCTGTATGAGGATATCGAGGAGAATTTGGAAGATTATACAGAATACTTCAAGGAAATCGGTCTGCAACTGGAATCTGATAATGGTTACTTCTATTTTTCAAGAATAGGAGAGGGTAAACAGACGATAGAGCAGAAATTGGACAGCTTTTCAAAATGGCTTGACTATCTGGATTTTCTGAAATGCTATAATCAGTCATTTGCTGCAGGATATCAGTTCCGCAAAAGTCATTTGACAGAACAGATCAGTCTGGATATCGAACTGAAGGAAAAGGCAAACCGTTTGTTCAAGAAATACGGTGTGGGGTCTAATGTTGAAATAGTAAACAAACTGCTTCAGGAAATGCAGAACATGGGCTTTGCAGAGTGTATCAGCGAACTTGATGAGACCTTTAAGGTTACTTCGGCATTCCGCTATGTCGAAGAATTGGTTGAAATAATTCAAATTGCAAATGAAGATGAAATACCTGAATAAGATTATTTTTATCAATAGTGCCAATATTCCGTATGCAGAGATATCTGTAGACGGGAATGTGCATTTCACAGGGACTCAGGGTGTCGGTAAAAGTACGGTATTGAGGGCACTGCTGTTTTTCTACAATGCGGATAAACAGCATTTGGGTATTCAACAGGGGCAGAAATCGTTTGATGAATTTTATTTTCGCCAGTCAAACTCTTATATACTTTATGAAGTGATTCGAGACAATGGCGCATATACGATACTTGTCGGCAGATATCAGGGACGCGCTTCATGGCGGTTTATTGATGCACCTTATCAGCGTGAATGGCTAATAGACGATGACAAGCAGGTATTGAGTGACTGGGTGAAGATTCGCGAACGTATAGACAAAGACGTAGCTGTTTCTGCAAGAATAGAGTCCGGTGTGATGTTTAAGGATATAATCTTTGGCAACACTCATGACCATAAATATGCGCGTTATGCACTGGTGCAGAGCTCGCATTATCAGAATATCCCACGAAGCATTCAGAATGTCTTTCTGAATACCAAACTTGATGCGGACTTTGTAAAGAATACGATTATACAATCCATGACTGATGAGGATTTGCCGATTGATTTGCAGACCTACAGACGACTTGTTACAGATTTTGAGCGGGAGTATGACGAGATAGACTGTTGGTTCCGCCAAACACGTGATGGCAGTTACCCTGTGCGTCAGCAAGCATTGAAAATAGCCGAACAGGGCCGTACAATTGTAGCACTCGACCAGCAGTTGTCTGACGTATGGCACATGCTTAATCATGCTGTAGCTTATAGTGAAAAGCATATACCTCTTTTGGAGATAGAAGCCGCAGAAGTTGAAGCGGACATAGAGAAAGAGCATAACCGTGAAAAGGAACTTACGGCAGAATATGATAAAGAAAAAGACGCACTCAATCAGGACCTTGGTGCCCAAAAGGGTAAATTGAAGGAAATAGCACAGGCAAGAAAGTATTTCGCTGACGAGGGTATTGATGACAAACTCGCTCTTGCCGGTCGTGAGTCTGCTATCAGACAGGAGGCTGCTGATAAACAAACGCTATTGGATGATTTGTTGAAAGCTTATGCATCGATAGAAGAAAAGTACAACATTGCAAGAGGTAAACTGGAAAATGCACGTCAGGCGTTTGGGAACATGCAGAAAGAAGCATATTATCAGAAACAGACCGAACTTCAGATAAAGCGTAAGAGCTTGGAAGAAGAACGTACCAGAAACAGGAATCAGGTTATGGAGACTTTCAACAGCTGGCGACACGACTCTGACGAACGTCTGCAAATGTTGTTGATTGAACAGAACAGGACTGAAAATGCGCTGAAGGAACTCCGGCATTGGCATCCCAAAGCTACTGAAATAAAGCAAGTAGATGAGGAACTGCAACAATTGAATTTTTCGGAAAAAGAGAATGCGGTCCAACAGACAGCGGTAAAAAATCAGATTGCCCGGATTACTGCCGAGTATGAGATGAAAGAAACGGAGATAAAACAAGCCTCTCAGCGTGAGCAGGAACGTCTTGACGCTGACCGTACACAAATGCGTGAACAAATTGCGAAGATTCATGATTTATTGGCTCGTTTAGACGGTTCTCTTTACAAGTGGCTTTGTGAAAACGCTGAAGGTTGGGAGAACACGATAGGCAAAGTCGTTGACGAAGAGAGGATTCTATATGCTCAAGGGCTTGACCCTCAGTTGGACACTGTGGCTAATGGTATGTTTGGCGTAAAGTTAAACCTGGATAATATTGCCTCTGTGCATCGTACGCCTGATGAATATAGATTGGAGAAGAATAACCTGGAAGAGCAGGTACGGCAGATTAACCATCAGCTTACGCAATTGCCTGTTACTCTTCAGGAAGAGATAGCTAAACTTGGCAAGAAATATGCTGTACAGGTTAATCCGCTTCGTCAGAAAATGACATCGTTGAAGGTGGAAGAAGAACAGGTGCCAGCCAAGCGGCAGAACCTGCAAAACCGCAGGCATAAGCTGGAGATGGAAGAACAGGAACAGATTGCCCGAGAAAAAGATGTTCGTGAACATTCCTTTAATGAGGCAGTACTGCATGTGAATTCGGAGAAAGAGGCGCGCAATAAGTATGAATTGAAAAATAAAAAGGACCTTAAGGAGCTCGATTCATCGTTTAATAAAGCAGCCAAAGCACTTGATGAGGAATTGCGTATTTTCAAGGAGTCGCAAGATGCTGTAGCGGCCGAACGTAATCAGGAATTCGTTGCACAGAAGCAACAACTCAACGAACAGCAGAAAGCCGAACTTGCAGGCAAGGGCGTTGATACGAACCTGCTCGAGCAATACCGCAGGGCTTTAGAGAATTTAAAGGCTCTGTTGATGAGGATTGATGAAGAACGTTCAATTGTTATCAGATATCGCGACACAGAGCAAAATCTTTTTGCCAAGGAGCCGGAAATCAAAAAGGCAATTAAGACTATAGAGCAGCGGCTCGCCATGATACGTCAGCGTTATGAAGACAGGCAGACACGTATCGGGAAAAAATGTAAAGAAATGGAAGAGCGTCGGAAAAAGGTTCGTGGTGAACTGACGCATAGGAGAGAAGGCTTGACGCTTTATCATCAGATGGTAGAAAATGAGCATCTGGTGCCTGATGCTTTCCTCTCTGATGACAAGATGAAGAAGACCGAGTTGGATTGTCAGCAACTTTTAAGTCAACTTCGAGGTACGGTCAATCAGAAGCGTGAATCGATAGACAAGCTTAAATCCATAGTTGTCAGTTTCAATCGTAACTTTAAGCCCCAAAATGCTTTCCATTTCAATACAATGCCTGTAACAGACAATGACTATTTGGAGATTGCAGCGGATTTGCAGGACTTTATGGATAATAATAAAATCGAGGAGTTCCGCAGACGTACCAGCGAGCATTATAAAGATATTTTGGGACGTATCTCGGCGGAAATCGGTTCACTGATGAAACGCAGGTCGGATGTGGATGGGGTGATACAGGATATAAACCGTGATTTTATAGAAAAGAATTTTGCAGGAGTAATCAAGAGTATTGAACTCAGGGCAGATGAATCATCTGACAAACTCATGAAACTGCTTATATCCATTCATGATTATGCGATAGAGAATGCTTTTTCTATCGGCGAACTGAACCTTTTCTCAAATAATAATCGGGATGAAGTGAACCGTAAGGTCGTAGATTATCTGAAGAGCCTGTCTCATCAGTTGCAGAACGAACCGAATCGTCCGACTGTATCTTTGGGGGACGCTTTCCGTTTACAGTTCCGTGTGAAAGAGAACGACAATGACACCGGCTGGGTTGAACGTATTAATAATGTAGGATCGGATGGTACGGATATTCTTGTGAAAGCAATGGTTAATATCATGCTCATCAATGTGTTTAAGAAAAAGGCTGCCAAAAAAAGTGGTGATTTTATCGTACACTGCATGATGGATGAGATAGGTCGCTTGCATCCTAACAATATAAAAGGCATTCTGCAGTTTGCCAATTCACGCAATATCTATCTTATTAACAGTTCACCTACATCGTATAATCCATACGACTACCGCTATACATACCTGTTAAGTAAGCATGGAGTAAGGACAAGAGTAGAGAAATTGTTGAAACGAATAAATTAATCGTATAATATGGCAATAAGTGCGTCTATACAGGCATTGCTAGCCGGTGAACTGGTTGCCGGGTCGAGGCTGAACAGTAAGTTGCTTGATGAGCTGTTGGCAGAAGGTCTGCTGTTGGTTGTATCACGTGGCTCAAGAAAATCATATCGTGCCCGTGATGCTGAGGCGCTGAAAAGATTTCTTGTAGATAAGGATGAGCGTTATCGCCTTCTCGAAGTAAATGCTTCAGATTCCCGTGCCACAATGGCTGCGGAGACAGGAAACTCCAAACTTGTTATGGTCCGTTCCTGTCCGGGATTTCCTGTAAACAGTTATGAACCTATTGAGTGTTTTCTTGACGAAAATCCATTTGTGGTAAATCCGCAGGAAGGAAGCTTCCTTTTTGTCTCAGACTGGGAGAAATTTACAATTCCGGAAGATACAGTGGTGATTGGTGTGGAGAATATGGACAATTTCAGGATGATTCGTAAGCAACGGACATTCTTTGAAAAATACCTTCATAATCATGACCTTTCTGATAAAGTACTTTTCGTATCCAGATATCCACAATCGACCGATCTTAGAAAATGGCTGTGTTCCATTCCCAATCATTATCTTCACTTCGGAGACTTTGATTTGGCAGGAATAAATATATTTCTCTTTGAGTTTCAGCAATATTTAGGCAAAGAGCGTTCTTCCTATTTAATCCCAGCTGATATTGAATCCCGCTTGAAGTTTGGTTCCCGGAAAAGGTATGATGAACAGTGTAACCGTTTTAAGGATATCAAGTCAGATATACTTGAATTACAACAGTTGATAGATTTAATTCATCATGAACGAAAAGCTTATGATCAAGAGGGTTACATATGTTGTGAGCCGTAGAAACGGATAAGAATTGAAAGTTATAAAAATACAGTTCAGTAAGGATAGTCTTGCTGAACTGTATTTTGTCTAAAACTTGCAGCAGTTATTTAGGACTAGTCATTCTTTTATATCTCTTTTGAATTACAAATAAAAGACTCACCCAGAGCGCGCTGTTCTTATGGGAAGCGGGGTGAGTATGTAGTTGCAAATTTAGTTGATAGATTCCATATTCCAATGTTTTTCCTTGAATTTTTCTGCGCAAATGAATGGTATTGTGGATGTTCAATATAGGTAGAGAATCGGTACATCTCAAATCAGTAGGTTATGTTTCTCCATAGCGAACATATGACATTTGCCCAAAAAGTAATTGAAGGTGATAACAATTTTGACAAAAAGACACAGATTTGTCGAAATTGTCATAAAAGGCATACCGAATTTTTGCAAAAAATTCGGTATAGAATCAGGTGAGAATATTTCTTATAGGCTTTGTGCATGCCAGAAAGAGGTCATAGAAAACAGGAACAAACAGATTTTGCCATATATCCCAAAATAAACCGACATCAGGCCATTACGGAGGGAAATCTTACCAAGGTTCGGAGGAAAATCAATATTGGACCTAAGGAAAAGATCAATTTCCTGACTTTAGTTAGGTGCATTTCCTGAAATATTCCTTAATTTTGCCACGTAATTGGAAATTTATAAAGACACGATGCAACAAAATAGAATGAACATATTATCAAATATATCATATCGAAGCATATCATGCTTTGAGCGTATGCCATATGTTCAAACTTCAAGCATTGAATCCTTCGATAAATTCAAAAGCACTTTCCGACGAACATATTATAAACAGGCTGGGATATATTAGATGCAGATATCCCTCCAGAATTAATTGAAGCCGTTGGAAAGTCCTTACCAAACTTTTCAACGGTTTTATTTTGCCCACTGGTGACGTTCGCATCATGCGACCTTCTCCGTCATTTCCGTCCATGGGCATTAGATTTTATATGAACCGCGCAGTGATGCGCACAAAACTAAAGGAGATTATGAATTATAAATTTGACGGAAGCAGGGTGTTTTTCACATCCGACACCCACTTCAACCATACCAATATCATCAGGTTTTGTAACAGGCCTTTCAAGGATGTGTCACACATGAATGAAACGATTATTTCCAACTGGAACAGAGTGGTTGGTCATGATGATATCGTGTTTCACCTGGGCGATTTTTGTTTGGGAGGTTCAGCCGAATGGATAAATGTACTGAGCAGGCTGAACGGAAAAATCTATCTTATTACTGGCAACCATGACGTAAAGAATCTGAGACAGGACTACAGGAAATACTTTGAACAGGTTGTGATGCAGATGTATATTGAGGCAGATAAGCAGAAGATCTATCTGAATCACTGTCCGTTCCTTTGCTATGGCGGTTCATACAATGGCACCTGGCAGCTTTTCGGACATGTACATACCAGCAGGCACAACACCGGAAAGGACGCTCCGAGGCTGAAGATGCTTTTTCCCACGCAGTATGATGTTGGAGTAGATAACAATGATTTCACCCCTGTCTCATTTGCACGGGTAAAGGCAATCATAGAGAAACAGATAGAACAATCAAAGAAAGGAGAGCAATAAGATGAGGATACAATA
Source organism: Clostridiales bacterium (assembly GCA_003149835.1). Classification (GTDB taxonomy): domain Bacteria; phylum Bacillota; class Clostridia; order Oscillospirales; family QAMX01; genus QAMX01. The sequence continues at coordinate 4,974 of QAMX01000161.1, read as the reverse complement.
CATGAGCGATTTGCACCTGGAGTTCCAGGAAAACAGCAGATATTTGAAACATAATGAACTGCCGGTTACCGGCGATGTGCTGGTGTTGGCCGGAGACATATTCTACCTGAAAGACAAGATAGCTCCACTGACAAAGTTCTGGAAATGGGCTTCAGAGAACTACCGACAGGTGCTGATTGTCCCCGGAAACCACGAATATTATAACTATTCTGACGTGATGGAACGGGGTCTGCAATGGCGGTGGATGTTCCGGGAGAATGTCGGCTACTATCAGAATCAGGTTGTTCGCATTGATGATACCGACTTCGTGCTGAGTACGCTGTGGTCACGGGTCAATCCGAACAATGAGTATTTCGTGTGGAAAGGCATGAATGATTTCCGACAGATTAAGTTCGATGGGAAGTTGCTGCAGGTGGAGGAATTCAACTGGATGCACGAGACCTGTATTGACTTTATTCAGAAAAGTATCAAGGAAAGTACGGCACCCCATATCGTGGTGGTTACGCATCACCTGCCGACACTTCAGGTAGCGGCTCAGCATCATAGGGGTTCCGTGCTGAACAGCGCATTTGCCAGTGAATATGGAGAACTGATAGCTGACAGCCGGATTGATGCCTGGATTTACGGGCATTCGCATACCAACATCGGCACTGTGATTGGTGGAACCCGTATAATCTGTAACCAGATGGGATATGTTTTTGAAAATGAACACCTAATGAACGGATTTGATCCGAGCAAGTTTATTGAAATTTAATGGACATACAGAAATGGACGAAAGAAAGATCATAGATAGAAGGCTCCTTGCCGATTTGGCGAAGGAAGTTGGCCTAAACGCCTCGCATTTGGAGGCGTTGGGCGAAAGTCGCCATTGGGAGATTGTTATTGATGGCGATATGTTGGAACGGCTGGTTGAGATTCAACATCGGTTCGAGCGGTTGGCCGCAATGGGCGATGATGAATACCGGGGATTCTATATCGAGGTGCCGCGACCTACTCCGGAAGAATGGGGAGATGTTGAGGAGTTGATTGCTTTCGGGGAATATGACAGCCGGGAGGCGTTCTTAGCTGACTGGTTGGCATTCAACCCGATGGAGGCCAGCTGGTTCCATGTCGCTTCGAGCCGATACGGGGACTCCCGGTCAATCCGTGTTACGGACCGGAAACGGACTCGCTTTATCATTACGAATCGCTCCAAGTGTGCGGATGCAGAGCCAGATGATACGTGGTGCAGAGAGAACCTAACCCGTCTCTTCGACTATCTGCAACGGATGATTGATGTCGTTGTCGCGAATCCAGACGGGTTCAACGATTACGTGGCGTATAACCTGCCGTACCAGCAGCGTACAGGACGGATTGCAAGAAAGGACCTTGATCGCATAGTGCCGGAACTCAGAGTTGAGGTGGAAGATCGGGAAATGGCTATCAAGGCATTGGAAGACTCGGTGTACGGGCATTCTGCCCCTCTTTTGGAAACCATGACCATCCGAAAGTATTGCACCTATTACCGCATTGCCAACGAGGTGTATGAAGCTTATCACAGAAAATCGGGATTAAGCGAGCGTATCTATATAGATCCGCAGGATGTTCCGGAAGAATTGCGTGATGTAGCCTACTATAAGCGGAAAAAGTTCGTTGATGTAACGGAAATGTATGACATTGACAGCCCGGAGGATTTCATGCGGTTCGCAACTGACCATTACGGTGAACTGGGACTTTCGCGTCTGAATGTCTTTGCCTCAAACGACCGACAACATGGGTGGATGATCGTTGTTTCCAACAGTTACTCTTCCAATGTCGGGCTGGCCATTGAGGTGGCTACGGCTTTGTATAAGGCCGGGGCACCGCTACTGATATACGATGCGGAAAAGCTCCTGAGAATCCTGCTCGAAGAGGATTATGTACGGCTGGTTCCTGACTCATATCACAACTATCTGGGCTATCAGGAAGAAGGCTCCGTCTACGAACTGCCGTGGGAATACGAATGCTCGGACGATACTAATTCGGTTTTGACTAAGGAGCAATACCAAGCGATTGTCTCTCTTGCAGAATGGCAGGAAGTGGAGAAGATTAAGGTTCCTTAATTCTTATTTTTCATCGGCTGACGTACTTCGGCAATCTATTTGAAAATCGGTAGTATGCAAATTATCGGCACTGATTCAAAATAGTGCTGATAATTTGCTTGATTCATAATTGTCCATTACCCGAGTAGATAGTGATGATAATATTTCTTGGACATTCCCAACTGAATACCATTTGCTGTAACTTCTGCTACAATATATTTGAATTGTAGTATATTGTATATCAATGCTGTAATTTGTTTATGTATATTGCCAATATGAAATCTCAATAGTTTCGAATAATTAACTTTTTACCAGTTTTTTAAGTTGTATGTGTCCAAAATATGTTTGGGACATAATTTTGTCCCCCGAAGCCTCACTGGGGGACAACTGGGGGACAAAAATACGGTAATAATAAGCAAACAAGAGAAAATATGACTTCTAAAACAGCCCATTTTACCCCTATTTAAGTGGTTTTCCACCAGTATTATAGCTTTACTGTCGATATAACTAATTGACAACCAAGTAGTTATATTATTTCCCGATGCAAAAATTCTTAAAAATATTACCCAGAACCTCATCCGTAGTAATCTCGCCGGTAATTTCACCAAGATAATGAAGACACTCACGGATATCCTGAGAGATGAATTCGCCACTGAGTCCGGATTCAAGACCTTCGTTCACACGCTCGATGGCTGTGCGGGCATTACGAAGGGCTTCGTAGTGACGGACGTTACTGACAATGACATCGGAAGTATTGAGGGTATTTAGATTTACAGTCCGGGTCAATTCCTGAATCAAGCGATCCAGATTTGCTCCGGTACGGGCTGAAATCGGAATAATCTCTTCACCGGAGGTAAAAAGCCGGATGGTTTCCTGAGGCGTCAATAAATCTTCCACCTGATCGGTTTTATTAAGGACGATGATTAACTTTGCATCCGAAGTGAGGCGGGATTTCACCTGATGATAATATTCTTCGAAAGACTCTACTCCCCGATTCAGATCGGTCAATAACAGGACGACACTAGCCTGACCGATTTTAGCAAAAGTCCTTTCGATCCCGATATTTTCGACCTCATCCGAGGTGGCCCGTATACCGGCCGTATCGATAAAACGGAAAGTGATTCCATTCAAATTGATCGTATCTTCGATCACATCCCGGGTTGTACCGGCAATATCCGACACAATAGCCCGGTCCTCACGCAACAAAGCATTCAACAAGGTACTCTTTCCTACATTCGTATTGCCGACAATAGCTACAGGTACCCCATTTTTAATCACATTTCCCAAAGAAAAAGATCTACACAAGCGGGTCAGTAATTCATCGATATTTCCGGCAATACGTCTCAATTCCGAACGATCGGCAAATTCAACATCTTCCTCTGAAAAATCCAGCTCCAACTCAAGCAAGGAAGTAATATGTAACAATTCGGCCCGCAATTTCATCAATTCAGCTGAAAAGCCACCTTTCATTTGCTTCAGAGCCATCCGATGCGATGCAGCCGAAGAAGAGGCGATCAAGTCTGCAACCGCTTCTGCCTGCGACAAATCCATTTTTCCGTTCAGGAAAGCCCGTTGGGTAAATTCGCCGGGAGTAGCCATCCTGGCGCCCTGATTCACCAACAGCTGCAATAAACGCTGTTGGATATACAAGGAGCCATGACAAGCGATTTCTACAGACTCCTCCCCTGTGAATGAATGAGGTGCATGAAAAATAGTCACCAGGACTTCATCCAACAAACAACCTTCTTCAAGGATCCTGCCGAAATGCACTGTATTCGCTTTCGCGCCGGTCAGTTTTTTCCCGGATGGAGACTCGAAAATCCGGTCGGTAAGAGCGATACAACCCGTCCCGGACATTCTCAAAACTGCGATAGCTCCGATTCCGGGAGCCGTCGATACAGCGCAAATTACCTCAGAAGTTTCCATGATAGCCAGAATTTATCGTTTTATAAAATCAATTTTATCATTTTTTTAGAAGCGTCATTCCCAATATGGCATAAAATATGCAAAACCTTTCCTAACAGCTATTTCTGACAAAAGTACTCTTTTTTACTGACATGACAGAAACGAAGTTTTATACTTTTTTAAATACAGGTTGAAAACTATTGGAGAAATTAACACGTATATGAGGGAAATTAATAAACGGTGATATATGATAACAATCTGAATAACCGGATATAATATAAAACAACTAAATAAAAACGACCTATTATGAAACGAGTATTATTTTTATTGCTGGTATCTGTATTTATGCTGCCCGCTTTCCATAGCGAAGCACAGGTACAAGGAACACAAACTCCGACTCATTATCAGGAGCTAACCAAACAACAACAACGACAAGTGAAGCGGGATCTTCGCAAGAAAGCCCGTGAGGTTGCTAACCAACAAGCTTTCAACGCTGCTGTAGATGCTTTGAAAGACCGGAATTGGGTATTAATGGCCAGTACACTTTATGGCCCCAGAGGTTCAGCTATACCTGTATCCGACAATACCAACTTCATCCAATTTAAAGGCAATACCGTGTATGTACAGTTAGCTTTCAACGGCATTGCCGGTCCGAACGGTCTTGGTGGAATCACCGTACAGGGTACTCCTTCACAAATCACCACCAATACGGATAAACATGGAAATATCACTTATTCCTTCTATGTGAACGGAATCGCTTTAACCGCCCAGGTTGTGGTCAATCTGAGTGCAGGCAGTAACTATGCCAATGCAACGGTTTACCCGATGATGAACGGTAATAACCTGACTTTCTCCGGAACTCTTGTTCCCACCTCACAATCCGGAATCTTCAGAAGTGGATTCATCAGTTATTGACCGGAAGTTTATAAATTACGGCTTTATACTTAAAGCCGGTAAAATAAAAGGCGCCTTGCGGGGCGCCTTTTTACGATCGTTGTTAATCTAATTA